>DAIRVP010000028.1:38438-41305 GCA_036802765.1 Candidatus Rokuibacteriota bacterium | reverse complement strand
TTCGCGTTCCTCATCGGCGGCCTCGTGGTCACCGAGACGGTCTTCAACCTGCCCGGCGTCGCGCGGTATCTCGTGGACGCGATCCAGCTGCGTGACTACCCCGTCGTGCAGAACCTCACGATGTTCATCGCAATCGTGGTCGTGTTTGCCAACCTCACCGTCGATCTGCTGTATGCGTGGGCGGATCCGCGCATCAAGTACGAGAAGGCGTGATGGCGATCCGTTCGCTCGACGTCGGTGCCGCGACACAGATCCTGCCGGTCGAGCATCGGCGCGGCTCGGCGCTCACGCGGTTCGTGCGGAAGAAGCCGCTCGGCGCGGCGGGCGGCCTGCTCGTGGTCGTCCTGGTCGCCACCGCGATCCTCGCCAACGTGCTCTCCACCCACAATCCGGTGCGCACGTCCAACGATGTCCTGATGGCGCCGGGGGCCGAGCACTGGCTCGGCACCGACAATCTCGGCCGCGATCTCTACAGCCGCGTCGTCCACGGCTCGCGCATCTCGTTGCTGGTCGGCCTCGCCTCGACGCTGCTCGGCACGATCGTGGGCGGTTTCATCGGACTGATCTCGGGGTACGCCGGCGGCAAGACGGATCTGCTCGCCCAGCGCGCGATGGACATCATGCAGGCGCTGCCGATCCTGGTGCTGGCGTTGGTGCTCGCGGCGGCGCTGGGACCGTCGCTGACGAACGCGATCGTCGCCATCTCGATTCCGATCGTGCCGCGCGCGGCGCGTATCATCCGCGCCAGCGTCCTCGCCATCCGGGAGACGACGTACGTCGAGGCGGCGCGCGCGCTCGGCGTTCGCCACGTGCGCGTGGCGCTGCGCCACATTCTGCCGAACACGATGGGCCCGTTCATCGTGCTGGCCACCGCACAGCTCGGCGGCTCGATTCTCGTCGAAGCCGCGCTGTCATTCCTCGGTCTCGGCATTCCCGAGCCGTATCCGTCGTGGGGCCGCATGCTGTCGATCGCCGCCGCCGAATATGCCGAGAAGGCGCCGTGGCTCGTGATCTGGCCCGGTCTCGCGATCAGCCTCGCCGTTTTCGGGACCAACCTGCTCGGCGACGCGCTGCGCGACACGCTCGATCCGCGCCTGCGGGGCTCGTAACGTCGGCGGCTCCTAGCGCAGATACCTGGCGAAGAACGCCTCGACCTGCTTGACGCTGTCTTCGCGCGCTCCGTTGTCGCCGCCAATCGTCGCGCCGCGTCCCCGTCGCGCCTCCGGGATCCGCATCACAGGGTTGTATGTGTCGAAGCTGTGATAGGCGCCCGAATATACGACGATGCTCACCGGCTGGCCTTGCGCACGTGCCACGTCCGCCAGGCGCTGACACGGCTCCGCCGGTGTCCAGTCGTCTAGCTCGCCGCTCAGGATCAGCAGGGGAGCGGCGGCTCGATAGGCGCGGGTCCAAGAGCCCGCAGCGCACTCGGGATAGAACGCCACGGCGGCGGCGAATCCGTGCCGTGCACCATCCCTGACACGCGCGACGATGCTCTCGTCCATCGCCGCGAGCACCGTCCAGCCGCCGTGTGAATGACCCATCAGTCCGATGTGATCCGCGATGACGTCGCTCCGGTTCTCGAGGCTTCGCAGCGCCGCGTACGCATCGCCGGCGCGGGTCTCGGCCGTTACGAGCGCGCCGTTGCCGCAGACGCCGGTGGGATAGCCGCGTGCGGAAAAGCTGTCGGGAATCGCGACCACATAACCCATCTTCAGGAGACGCCGCGTCCAGTCCTCGACATGGCGCGCGCCACGGACCAGGCCCGCGCAGCTGTGCATCCACACGACCGCCGGAAACGGCCCGGCGCCGTCGGGCAGCACGACGCGCATCGGGATGCTTGACGCCTGACCACCCGACGGCAGCGCGAGCCGCACCGACTCGCCAACGCTGCAGCCCGCGACGAGTATCACGACGACGAACCAGACGCGCGCGCGCATGGATGCGTATAGACTCCCACGGATGACAACGAAGCCTGCCGTGAGCCTCGTCGCCGTGGCGGGACGGCGCCAGGCCACGCTCGATCTCGCGCGACGCCTGGAGGACGAAGGGTTCACGGGGATCTATTGTCCGAGCCCCGGCGACGGGCTCGCGTTGTGCGAGGCGCTGGCGCTCGTCACGCACGAGATCCCTTTCGGCACGAGCATCGCGCACATCTATACGCGGCACCTGTTCGAATGGGCGCAGACGGCAGCGGTGATCCACGAGCTATCGCGTGGTCGGTTTCGCTTCGGCGTGGGCATCAGTCACGGCCCCGCGCACGCGCGGCTCGGCCTCCATCCGGGCAAGCCGCTGGAGGACATGCGCAAGTTCGTGGGCGAGCTCAAGGGCTTCGCCCCGCAGGTCGGCGCCCTTCCGCCGATCACGCTCGCGACGCTGCGCCGTCGGATGGTGGCGCTCGCCGGAGAGATCGCCGACGGCGCGGTATGGGCGAACGCCGCGCGCTCGCACATGACCGAGTCGCTGCGTCACCTGCCGGAGCGCCTGCGCACCGATCCGGCGTTCTTCGTCGGCGACATGGTCCCTACGTGCATCGACCCGGATCGCGCGGCGGCCGCGGCCGTCATGCGCCGTGTGCTGACGTCCTACGTGAAGCTGCCAAACTACCAGAACTACTGGATCGAAGCCGGCTACGAGGCGGAGATGCGCGCCGTGCGCGCGGCGATCGCGAAGCAGGACGACGAGGCGGTGCGCGCGGCCATGTCCGAGCGGTGGCTGAGCGACGTCACGCTCTACGGCAGCGCGAAGGACGTGCGCGACGGCGTGGAGGCGTGGCGCGCGAGCGGCGTGAAGACCGTGATCGTCGTGCCGTCCTCTACGCGCGGCGGCCAGATGGTCGCGTTCGACGAGCTGATCGCCGCGTACCG
>DAIRVP010000028.1:0-38338 GCA_036802765.1 Candidatus Rokuibacteriota bacterium | reverse complement strand
GTGCCCTCGGGCGTCACGGCCCAGCACTCGCAGCCCCGATCGGTCGGGCGTCCGCGCAGCTCGAACGGCGCCGTGTCGAACAGCGGCGCGCGCGCCTGCGTCGCGTACGCGACGATGCGGCGGCCCGGGTTGCAGTCGCGCGCGAAATCCACCAGCAGCGTCGTGGTCAGCGGTCCGTGAACGACCAGACCAGGGTAGCCCTCGACCTCCATCGCCCAGGGCCGATCGTAGTGGATGCGGTGGCTGTTGAAGGTCAGCGCCGAGTAGCGGAACAAGAGCACCGGGTCGGCAGTCACGCGCCGTCGCCACGGCGTGTCGTTCGGTGCCGGCTCGCGCCGCGGCGCCTGGTTCCGCTCGCCCGGCCGCACCTCTTCGCGAAAGACGGAGCGGCGTTCCTCCTCGACCGCGATCTCGCCATCGGCGCCGAGGACGCGCCCGGTCACCGTCGCGAAGACGAGCGTGCCCGTGCCACCGGTCTTCACCGACAGATCGCTCAGCCGCGTCTCGCGTCTCACACGCTCGCCGATCGCCAGCGGGCGGGACAAGCGCACGCGCTCCCCCGCGAACATCCGTCGCGGCAGCGGCATCGGCGGGATCACGCCGGTGTCGCGCGGGCTGCCGTCTGGCCGCAGCTCCGCGGTCGCGAAGCGTGGCAGGAAATACAGCGCCAGCCACGCCGCCGGCAACGGATCGCCCTCACGCAGCTCTGGCTCCGGCCGGCCCAGCGCGAGCCGCAGGAGATTCGCGGGACCGGCGTGGAGCACGTCCTCTGCGGTCTGTGTCCGGCCGATGTGCTGCTTGAGCGTGTCGAGGTCGAGCGTTGCGGTGGCCATCGAGTCACCTCCGAGCGGTGAGAGTACCGCATCGGGCGGGTGCCGGCCTCACGGGCGAACGCCGTTGATCGTCTCGAATCCCGTTGGTGCCCACCAGTCGCGCCATTCGACTTCCTCGTTGTCCCGCGGGCGAACCAGACGAACGAGCTTCTTCGTCGTCGAGACGGGCGACACGGTGGCGCGTGCAGCCGCGCCGAGCATGGCTCGCACGAGCCGGTGGCGTTGCACAGGAAAACCGAGATCGGCGAGCCCTTCGGTGTGGAACTTCCAGACCTGGTGCCGCGCGGGAGTGAGAAGGGCGCGCGACAGGTATTTGTAGTACGCGGCCATCCGCTCGCGCACGACGCAATCGTACTCCCGCGGCGTCAGGTACACCGGTCCATAGGTCTTCAGCATCTTCATGTGAGCGAGCAAGTACGTATTCAGCCGGCGCGCGATGGAATGCGTGATCGTCGCGCGATGCCGGCGCTCGTACGTCAGCAGGTCGTGCACGAAGCCGAAGTCGCTCGTCTGCAGCACGTCGTAGCAGGCGGCCTCGTCGGCGTGAAGGATCGACTCGTCGTAGAAGGGGTCGCGGCCTCGGACGAGGTCGGCGCGCACCATGTGGACTGTCGAGCTGCCAAAGACGGACAGCTGCCCGAGCAGGCTGGCCCGCGCGATCGTGCGTCCCGAAGTCAGCGAGCTCGGATACGGCAGGCCGCCGACCGTCACATGCGGCCCCGTCACCTGATACGCGGAGATCAGCCCCACGCTCGGATGGTCCCGCGCGAGCGCGAGCATCTTCTCGAGACATTCCGGGAAGAGCACGTCGTCCGCCGACACGAACTTACACCACGCGGCATCGGCCGACGCGTGCCGCAGTGCAACGTTGTGATTGGCCACGACGGGCACCAGACGCGCGTTGCGGTGCACACGGATCCGCGGATCGCGGGCCGCGTAGGCGGCGATGATCTCGGCGGTGGCGTCGGTGCTGGCATTGTCGACGATGACGTACTCGAAGTGCGGCCACGTCTGGCGCAGCACGCTCTCGATGCACTCGGCGAGATAGCGCTCGCCGTTGTATACCGGCGTCAGCACGGACACCCGCGGCGGCGTGGTCACGGTCGGCGCTAGGCGGCGCGGGGCAGGAGCACCGCGGCGGCGCGCGCCAGGAGGCCTGGCGACCGCGTCACCATGAACCCGCGGAGAAACACGGCCGCAGCATCGCGGCGCCGCCCGTTGGCGGTGTAGTGCCAGCCAAAGTGCTTCGTGCGCGTGATGAGCCCGCGCCGGATCGCCGCGCACGCCTCCCGATCGTGCCGGAGCAGGCGCTGGTGGCGCCGCAGCAGCGCGATCATCGCCTGATCACCACGCACCTGATCCACGCGGTGGAGCGAATCCTCGCTGATTCTGAGGATCGTCATGCCGCGATCGATGTAGCCGAACGACCGCTGCGCGGCGAAGCGGATGAGGAACTCCCAGTCCTCTGACGACGACCAGCGCTCGTCGAACCCGCCCACGGCGATGAACGCCGGGCGCCGAACGGTGAGCGCGCTCGGCTTGATAGGCACTTCCTGCAGCAGCGTGAGGAACATCTCGCGACGCGGCAGCACGACACCGTCCGGGAAGCTGCGGCCCGCGAGTTGGGCGGAGAACACGCCGGTCTCGCGCATGAACGACCGATACACGCGTCCGCCGTCGTGCTTTTCGAGGTCGCTGAAGACCGCGTCCACCTCGGGATGACGGTCGAGGAACTCGACCTCGCGGCGCAGCTTCTCGGGGCGCCAGAGGTCGTCGGAGTCGAGGAACGCGACCAGGTCGGCCCGCGCGGCCGCGACGCCGGCGTTTCGCGCGGCCGCGACGCCGGCGTGAGGACGGCCGATGTACCGTACGCGATCGTCGTCGATGGCCGCCACCGCCGCCGGCGTATCGTCCACCGAGCCGTCGTCCAGGACGATGCATTCGAGCGCTGACAGCTCCTGATCGAGGGCGCTGCGCACCGCCGTGATCACCGTGCGCGACCGATTATAGGTTGGGATGACGACGGAAACCCGTGGTGCGGCCGCGTTCATGTCCGTGGAACATTCGTGCACGCGCTGTACCAAACGGTCGGACCGGGTCAGACAACCCGCGATCGGCAGATTGTTACGATTCGTTGCCCGAAACGAGCAACGAAGTTCACACCCCGCGGCAGGTGCGCCGTCCCGGCGAGCTCAGGTCCGGTCCTGAACTTGCACACCTGGTCCGCGTGCTGACCGCACAATCGCACGCCGGACTGGACGAAAGGCCCGTGTCCAGCGGCGGTGCGTGCCGTCACTGCGACGCGCCGCTGCGCCACACCGTCGTCGATCTCGGTATGTCTCCGCTCTGCGAGACGTTCCCCGCGGCGGACGAGCTGAACCGGATGGAGCCGTTTTACCCGCTGTGCGCGGGGGTCTGCGACGCCTGCTGGCTGGTGCAGGTCCAGGAATACGTGCGACCAGAACTGATTTTCCACGAATATCCGTATTTTTCGTCGTACTCCACGTCATGGCTGCAGCACGCCGAGCGCTACGTCCGCGGCGTCGTTCAGCGACTGGGCCTGGGTCCCCAGAGTCTCGTCGTCGAGCTCGGCAGCAACGACGGCTACCTGCTCCAATACTTCGCTGCCAGGGCGGTGCCGGCCCTCGGCATCGAGCCGGCGCGCAACGTTGCCGAGGCCGCCCGCGCTCGCGGCGTGCCGACCCTCGTGCGGATGTTCGACGAAGCCTGTGCGCGCGACCTCGTCGGTCCCGACGGCGACAAGCTTGCGGCCGCGGCCGGCCTGGCGCACTGGCGACCCGCCGGTCGGCGTCCCGACCTGATCTGTGGCGCGAACGTGCTGGCCCAGGTCAGCGACCTCAACGGCTTCGTGCGAGCGATCGAGCATCTGCTGGCGCCGGATGGCGTCGTGACGATCGAGTTCCCGCATCTCGAACGTCTCATCGCCGACAACCAGTTCGACACGATCTATCACGAGCACTTCTCGTATTTCTCGTTCACCGCGGCCGAGCGCATTTTCGCCGCGCATGGCCTCGTGCTGTTCGACGTCGAGGAGCTGCCGACGCATGGTGGTTCGCTCCGCATCTGGGGTCGGCACGCGGCCAGCCGTCGGTGGCCCGTGCGCGCCCGCGTGGGGGCCCTGCGCGCGCGCGAAGCGGCGGCTGGCGTCACGACGCTCGAGTACTACGCCGACTTCGCCAGACGCGTCGAGGACGTGAAGCACGGGCTGCTCGAATTTCTCATCGACGCGCGCCGACGCGGGCGACGCACCGTCGGCTACGGCGCGCCCGGCAAGGCGAACACGCTGCTGAACTACTGCGGGATCCGGACCGATCTGCTGCACTACACCGCGGATCGAAACCCGTACAAGCAGGGTCGCTTTACGCCGGGGACGCACATTCCGATCCTGTCACCCGACGCGATCAGCCGCACGCGTCCGGACTACGTGCTCATCCTGCCGTGGAATCTGACCGCGGAGATCGTCGAGCAGATGGCCCACGTGCGCGATTGGGGCGGCCGCTTCGTCGTGCCGATTCCCGAGGTGAAGGTGATCGCGTGATCTTCCGCGAGACCCCCGTCGCCGGCGCATGGATCGTCGAGCCTGAGCGGCATGCGGATGCGCGTGGTTTCTTCGCGCGGACGTGGTGCGCGGCGGAGTTCGCCCGGCACGGGCTGTCGCCACGCCTGGTGCAGGTCAGCATCTCGCATACGGCGCAGCGTGGCACGCTGCGCGGCCTGCACTTTCAAGTGCCGCCGCACGCCGAAGCAAAGCTGATCCGCTGTGTCCGCGGAGCGATCTTCGACGTCGCTGTCGATCTGCGTCCTGAGTCGCCGACGTTCCGCCGGCACGTCGCGGTGAGGCTCGACGCCGATAACCGACTCGCGCTCTACGTGCCCGAAGGATGCGCGCACGGATTTCAGACGCTGACCGACGACACCGAGGTGCTGTATCAGATGTCTGCGCCCTACGCGCCCGGGGCCGCCCGCGGCGTTCGCTGGGACGATCCCGCGTTCGCGATTCCGTGGCCGCCGGGCGATCGCATCATCGCCGACCGTGATCGCCAGTACCCCGACTTCAGCGGGTGCTATGCCGCCGCTCGCTGATCCCGCGTCGGCGGGCGCGTCGCTCTTCGAGCTCGTTGCGGAATTGTTTCCGCTGCACCGGTCCATCACCGGCGACGGAGTCCGCGAAACACTGGCGCGACTGGCTCGGCACATCCCGCTGGTGATTCACGAGGTGCCGAGCGGCACACGCGTGTTCGACTGGACAGTGCCCGACGAGTGGAACGTTCGCGATGCGTGGATTGCGGACCCGACCGGCCGGCGCGTCGTCGACATCCGCCGCTCGAACCTGCACCTCGTCCATTACAGCGTGCCGGTGCGGGCCCGCCTGCCGCTGGCCGAGCTGCGGCACCATCTGTTCTCCCGGCCCGACGCTCCGGACGTCGTCCCGTACCGGACTTCGTACTACGCGCCGAGCTGGGGATTCTGCCTCGCGCACCGCGACCTCGCCGCGCTTGCCGACGGCGAATACGAGGTGTGCATCGACGCCACGCTGGCGCCGGGCTCGCTGACGTACGGCGAGTGCGTGCTGCCGGGCGAGACCGACGACGAGGTGCTGGTCTCCACGCACATCTGCCATCCGTCGCTCGCGAACGACAACCTGTCCGGGATCGTGGTGGCGACCGCATTGGCGCAAGAGCTCACGTCGCGCGGCTCGCGTCGATATGGCTATCGATTCGTCTTCGCGCCGGGCACGATCGGCGCGATCACGTGGCTGGCGCGAAACGAGTCGCGCGTGGACCACATCCGCCACGGCCTCGTGCTGGCGGGGCTCGGCGACGCGAGCGCGTTCACCTACAAAAAGAGCCGCCGCGGCGACGCCGACATCGACCGCGTCGTGCCGCACGTGCTGCACCACGCCGGCGCGCCGCACGCGCTCGCCGAGTTCTCGCCGTACGGCTACGACGAGCGCCAGTACTGCTCGCCCGGCTTCGATCTCCCCGTCGGCTGCCTGATGCGGACACCGCACGGCGCCTATCCCGAATATCACACCTCGGCCGATGATCTCGGCTTCGTCCGGGCCGAGGCGCTGCACGAGTCGCTGCGCCTGGTGCTCGCGGTGATCGACACGCTCGAGGCCAACCGCGTACACGTGTCGCAAAATCCCAAGTGCGAGCCGCAGCTCGGACGGCGGGGTCTCTACGCGCCGGCCGGCGGCGGCGATCCGCGCGCCGACCAGCTGGCGCTGTTGTGGATGCTCAACCTCGCCGACGGTCGGCATTCGCTGCTCGACATCGCTGAGCGAGCGGGGATGCCGTTCGCGGCGATCGAGCGCGCCGCGCGTCTTTTGAGCGAGCACGGCTTGCTCAAGGAGGCGGTGTGATTGCCGGACGCGTGCTGGTCACTGGCGCGAACGGCTTCCTCGGCCGTCATCTGGTGTCGCGTCTGCGCTCAGCGAGCGCCGAGGTCCACACCGTTGGCCGCCAGCCGTCGTCCGAAGTCGTGCCCGTCGAGTGCCGGTGGACGGCGAACGTCGCGGATGAGCGCGAAGCTCGCGAGGTCGTCCAGAGGGTGAGGCCGAATGTGGTCGTGCATCTCGGCGCGCTGACGCACGCCGCGCCCGACCTCGAGCTCGTGCTACCGACGTTCCACAGCGCGCTCGCGAGCACCGTAAATCTGCTCACTGCGCTCACGGAGCAGGGTTGCCGACGCATCGTGCTTGCCGGCTCGATCGAAGAGCCGGTCGGCGGCGCCGAAGCTCGGCCCGCGTCGCCGTACGCGGCGGCCAAGTGGGCCGCGAGCGCGTACGGACGTATGTTCCATGCGCTCTACGACACGCCTGTCGTGATCGCGCGACTCGCGCTCACGTACGGACCGGGGCAGCTGGCGCGAAAAGTGATCCCCTCCACGATCTTCGCGGTGCTGCGTGGCGAGGCTCCGCAGGTGTCGAGCGGCGCGCGGGCGTGGGATGTCGTGTACGTCGACGACGTGATCGAGGCCCTCGTGCGACTCGTCGAGGGCCGGGGCCCCGACGGCGCGACGGTCGATGTCGGCAGCGGGCGGCTGACCACGCTGCGGTCGATCGTCGAGCGGGTCGTCGCCATCGTCGATCCGACGATCACGCCCGTGTTCGGGGTGGTGCCGGACCGTCCGCTGACCGAGACGCATGCGGCCGATGCGGCGGCAACGGAGGCGATGCTCGACTGGCGCGCCACGACGTCGCTCGAGGCAGGACTGCGAACGACTGTCGATTGGTGTCGTACGCACATGAATCGGCTCGGCCGGCACGGAGTGGCGCCATGAAGGTGGTCCTGTTCTGCGGTGGCGTCGGGACACGGCTGAAGGAGTATTCGGACACCGTGCCGAAACCCATGGTGCCCATCGGTCAACGACCGATCATCTGGCACCTCATGCGGTACTACGCGTACTACGGTCACAAGGAATTCATCCTCTGCCTCGGCTATCGCGGCGACGCCATGCGCCGGTATTTCCTCGACTACGACGAGTGCGAGTCGAATGATTTCACGCTGACGGAAGGCGGACGGCGGGTTCGCCTGTACAGCCGCGACATCAGTGACTGGTCGATCACGTTCGCCGAGACCGGTCTGCACGCGAATCTCGGCCAGCGGCTGTGCGCCGTGCGGAAGTATCTCGGCGACGACGAGCGATTCCTGGCCAACTACACCGACGGCCTATCGGACCTGCCGCTGCCCGAGTATCTCGCGTACGCCGCCGCGCAGGATCGCGTCGCAACGTTCCTGTGCGTGAAACCGCACCAGTCGTACCACATCGTGAGCCTCTCGCCGTCGGGTCAAGTCACCGACCTGCAGCCGGTGCACGACTCGGATGTCTGGATCAACGGCGGCTTCTTCGTGTTCAAGCAACAGATCTTCGACTACATCAAGGACGGCGAGGACCTCGTGGTCGAGCCGTTTCAGCGCCTCATCCGCGATGAGCAGCTGGCGGCGTATCGCTATCGCGGTTTCTGGGCGGCGATGGACACCGTCAAGGACAAGCTGCGCTTCGACGAGATGTCGGCCAGCGACATCACGCCGTGGCAGGTATGGAAGGCGCGCGCGGCGTGATCGGGCTCGACATCGGCCGCGTTCGGAGGCTGCTGTGTCTCGGCGCCCACTGTGACGACATCGAGATCGGATGCGGCGGCACCGTGCTCACGCTCGCATCCGCGACGCCCGACCTCGCCGTGCGGTGGGTCGTCTTCGCGTCCGACGACACGCGGCGGCGCGAAGCGGAGGCGTGCGCTGCGCGATTCCTGCGCGGCTGTCGCGCCGAGGTCAGCATCCTCGACTATCGTGACGCGTTCCTGCCCTGGAGCGGCTCGGCCGTAAAGGAGGAGTTCGAGCGGCTGAAGGCGTTCGCGCCCGACCTGATCCTGGCGCCGTTTCGCGGTGACGCGCACCAGGATCATCGGCTGATCGCCGAGCTGACGTGGAACACCTTTCGTCGGCACCTCATCCTCGAGTACGAGATCCCGAAATACGACGGCGATCTCGGAGCGCCGAGCGTGTTCGTGCCGCTGGACGCTGCCGTGGCCGAGGACAAGGTGCGCCACATCCTCGAGAGCTACAAGTCGCAGTCGGACCGCCACTGGTTTTCGCGCGACGTGTTCATGGCGCTGATGCGCCTGCGTGCGATGGAGGCCAACGCGGGGACGGATCAGGCCGAGGCGTTCTACGGCCGCAAGCTCGTGCTCGCCACCGGCGGCGCGGCCAGACGGACCGCCAGATGAAAGTCCTCGTCAGCGGCCACGACGGCTACATCGGCGCAGTGCTGGTGCCGTTGCTCCTCGACGCCGGGCACGAGGTCGTCGGTCTGGACACGGGCCTGTTCCGGGCGTGCACGTTCGGCGCGCCGTCGCGAACCATCCCCGCGAGGCGTGCCGACGTCCGGGACGCGCTGCAGATCGATGCTCTCGACGGATTCGATGCGATCGTGCACCTGGCCGCGCTCTGCAACGATCCGCTCGGCGATCTCGACACCGAGCTCACGTACGAGGTGAACTATCGCGCCGCGGCTCGCCTCGCCGCGATCGCCAAGCGGGCGGGCGTGCCGCGCTTCGTGTTCTCGTCGTCGTGCAGCCTCTACGGCATCGCGTCCGCTCGAGCGATGCTGGACGAGCACGCCGCGTTCAATCCGGTGACGCCCTATGGCGCCTCCAAGGTGTACGCCGAACGCGATATCGCGCGTCTGGCGGATGCGACGTTCAGCCCGACGTTTTTGCGCAACGCCACCGCCTACGGCGTTTCGCCGCGGCTGCGCGTCGATCTCGTCGTGAACAACCTGGTCGGCCATGCCGTGCTCACCGGCGACGTCCTGGTCGCCAGCGACGGTACGCCGTGGCGGCCGCTGGTGCATGTCGAGGACATCGCGCGTGCGTTCCTTGCCGTACTCGCGGCTCCGCGTGAGCTGGTGCACAACGCCGCCTTCAACGTGGGACAGAGCACCGAGAACTACCAGGTGCGCGACCTCGCGCGCATGGTCGCGGAGACGGTGCCCGGAAGCCGCGTCCGGTATGCGCCGGGCGGTGGACCCGACCCGCGCTGTTACCGCGTTAGCTGCGACAAACTTGTCGCGACGCTGCCGGAGTTTCGACCACGCTTCTCTGTGCGAGACGGCATCGAGCAACTTTACGACGCCTATCGTTCGGCGCCGCTGACCGTGGCGGACTTCGAGGGTCGGTTCGTCCGTCTGCGACACGTCCGCCGCCTGCTGGACGAGCGCCGCCTCGACTCGGCGCTGCGCTGGACCGCTCGCGAGCCCGCCGCCGCCTGACAGCGCCGATGCGCGCTGCTGATCGCGACTTGTAAACGTCTCCGACGTCCGCGACGAATGTCAGACCGTCGTCAACACTTCAAAGCTCTTGATTTTGCGCGGCATCCCAGACCCGGTGTCGAGATCTTTGACGGATTGCTGACGCGTGTTCTGGTCCCGGTACTGAAGGTGGCGATTCCACTGGCTTGTCATGATCCATGCTGTTGTGCTGCGCCGTGTCGGAGTGGTCCTGAGGGTTGAACTACTCAGGACGTGTTGAGTAGCCGAAGCAGAAGGAGGTGTTTCATGAGGCGAAACGTCCGATGGGGGGCCTGGGCAGTCGTTGTGCTCGGGCTCCTGGCGGTCCCGACAGCCGCGCACGCAACCAATTTGCCTGCCGGGGGCAGCGTTTCGGTCGGTACTGCGTCGCCCTTCACCGCCGGGGCAGTGTTGGCAGATACGGGCAGTCTCGCCTTCAGTGTGGGCGGGGCCAGCGGGACCGTCAGGGAATGGGTGGTTTCGAATGCTTCCACCGCCCTCTGCACGGGGTGCTTGTCCTTCCTCTATCAGGTTCAGGTTTCCCCGGCGACAAACGGCGTCGGTGTTGGGCGCTTCGCCGGTAGTGCGTACGATGCGTTCACCGTCGACGTCACGCACACAAGCGACGCCGTCGCCACGCTGGGGTCGGTCGCGGGCGGCTTTGGTGCTAACAACGCGGATCGGGATGCGAGCGGTAATACGGTTGGCTTCAACTACACTTCCACGGGGGGTATATTCCCGGCCAACGCTAGCTTTCTCGAGATGGCGAACACCAATGCCACCGCGTTCCAGAGCGGCAGCATTACGGTCACATCGACCACCGCTGCGTCCCAGAGTCTCAACGGGTTTGCGCCAAGAACGTCGACTGGCGTGCCGGAGCCAGCAACCATCCTTCTGCTCGGATCGAGCCTGGTCGCCCTCGGAGTCTGGCGTCGGCGGAGTTGAACCGCCAAGCAGACATCCGTCGTCGGTCGCGCAGTCATGGAACCCCGGTGCCGCACACGGCACCGGGGTTTTACTTCTCGGCGAGATGAATCGCGAGTGGGCTTACCGTCGGCCTTCTTATCAGTTTGCTCGCATGATTTGAGCGTCGGCGGAGTCGCCGTTGCGCTCGCGGCGCGGTCGCTGCGATCGAGGTAGACGCTGGTGACTTTCCTAGCGACCACCGCGCGAATGCTCAGGTCGCGCGCGCTGGCTTGAGCGCCGAACACGCTCAAGCCAGCGAACCTGACCTGACTAGTCGGTGATCGACCGGTAGATCTCGACCTCGACCGGACCTTCGGTCAATCCTTCGCGCTCGCGACGCTCGCGGTACGCAGCCAGATGCGGTGCCTTGCGATGCACATCGAAGGCCGCGTCGTCCTTGTACTGCTCGTAGAAGATGAAGAGATCGGGATCTTTCGTCGAGCGATGCGGGCGATAGATGAGGCAGCCCGGCTCGGCTTTGCGCACCGCCGCCACCTGCTCCTTCAGCAGCGCCGCCAGCGCGTCGCCTTTGCCCTTCGCCGCCCGGATCTTCGCGACCACCGTGAGCACGTCAGCCATCGTCGTCTCCTCGCGCGTCGGAGTGCCTGCGGCCGAGAGTGTACTCCCGCCCTCCTGTAGAATGCGCGTCATGCCAACGGACGCCCGGAAGCTCGACGTCGTCACCGAAGTGCCCGAGCGCGCCATGGTGGTGTTCGCGCATCCCGACGACGCGGAGATCGGCTCGGGTGGCGTCATCGCGAAATGGATCGCGGCCGGGTGCGAGGTCACCTACGTGCTGTGCACCAATGGCGATGCCGGCACCGCCGAACGCTCGCTGACGCCGGCGGCGCTCGCGGCCAAGCGCGCCGAGGAGCAACGCGCGGCCGCCGACTTCATGCACGTGAAGCACCTCGTCATGCTCGGCTATCCGGACGGGTTCCTCGAGGACACGCGGGAGTTCCTCGGCGACATCGTCCGCGCGCTGCGGCAGTATCGACCGCACACGGTGTTCGTGCACGATCCCTATCGCATCCAGAACTTCCAGCACCGCGATCACCGCAAGGCGGGGCTCACGACGACCGACGCGGTCTATCCGTTCGCGCGCGACCATCTGCACTTCGCCGAGCAGATCACCCAGGAAGGGCTCGCTCCGCACAAGGTGCGCGAGCTCTGGTACTGGGGTCCCGACGTGCCGAACGTGATCGTCGACGTCACCGACGGTATCGATCGGCAGATCGCCGCGCTGATTCGCCACGAGAGCCAGATGCCTGGCTTCAACGTGGCGGCCGGTGAAACCATCGGAGAGCGAATCCGTAAAGGCGCGGCGGCGCTCGCGGAAACGTACGGGTTCCGCTACGGCGCAGTATTCCGGCGCCTCATCGCGCGGCGGTGACGTCGTGAGGCTGCACGCGGCGGCGTTCGTTCTGCTGCTGCTTCTCATCGCGTCGCCGGCGGTGGCCGCGCCGGAGGGCGATGTGACCTGGGCCGTGCACATCTCGCTCGCGCCCACGTGGTTCGATCCGGCGGAGACGCCCTCGGTCATCACGCCGTTCATGGTGCTGTACGCGCTGCACGACGCCGTCGTGAAGCCGATGCCCGGCAACCCGATGGCGCCCAGCCTCGCCGAATCGTGGAGCATGTCGAAGGACGGGCTCGTGTACGAGTTCGTCCTGCGCAAGGGGGTGCGGTTTCACAACGGCGAGCCAGTCACCGCCGAGGACGTGAAGTTTTCGCTCGAGCGTTATCGCGGCGGCGGCGCCACGACGCTGAAAGCGCGTGTGGCCGGCGTGGACGTGGTCGATCCACAGCACGTGCGCATCCGGCTCAAGCAGCCGTGGCCCGACTTCATGACGTTCTACGGCACGCCGGCGACGGGCGCAGCGTGGGTGGTGCCGAAGAAGTACGTGGAGAAGGTCGGCGAGGACGGGTTCAAGCGCGCGCCGATTGGCGCCGGGCCGTACCGCTTCGTATCGTTCAATCCAGGCATCGAGCTCGTGCTCGAGGCCAATGAGCACTACTGGCGCAAACCGCCCGCGGTGAAGCGCTTGATCTTCCGGTCGGTGACCGATGACACCACGCGGCTGGCCATGCTCAAGCGCGGCGAGGCGGACGTCGCGTATCAAATCCGCGGACCGCTCGCCGAAGACGTACGCCGCACGCCGAGCCTCACGCTGCAGGCGTCGAATCCGACCTTCACCGAATGGCTGGTGTTCATCGATCAGTGGGATCCGAAGTCGCCGTGGGCCGATCGTCGCGTGCGCCTGGCGGCGAATCTGGCGATCAACCGCCAGGCGATCAACGACGCCGAGTATCTCGGCTTCGCGCGCGTGGCGTCGAGCATCATCCCGCGCGACTTCCAGTTCTATTGGCCGGCGCCCGCGTATGCGTATGATGCTGCGCGCGCGAAGCAGCTGCTGGCGGAAGCCGGCTACCCGCGCGGCTTCGATGCCGGCGATCTCTCGACCGACGCCGTGTACGCGCCCACCGCCGAAGCCGTCGTGAACGATCTGCGCGCGGTCGGCATTCGCGCCAAGCTGCGTCCGCTGGAGCGCGCGGCGTTCTACAAGGCCGATCAGGAGAAGTCCTTCAAGCATCTCGTCCGCCCGGGGAGCGCCGCCGCCGGCAATGCGGCCACGCGCATCGAGGCCTTCGTCGTCACCGGCGGCATCCGCGCGTACGGCGGCTATCCCGACATCGACGGCCTCTTCCGCGAGCAGGCGGTGGAGGTCGACATGAAGAAGCGCGAGGCGCTGCTGCACCGCATCCAGCAGCTCATACACGAGCGCGTGATGTTCGCGCCGCTGCTCGAGCCCGCGTTCCTTTCCGGCGTCGGCCCGCGCGTCGATCCCTCAACGCTCGGGCTCGTCACGGGCCACGCGTTCTCATATCCATACGAAGAGATTCGTCTCAGGCCACGCCGGCCGTAGGAGACCCCATGACGCTGCCAACCCACGGACGTTACGACTATTCCAACATCACGCGACGGCCCGACTACACGTGGCCGAACGGCTCGCGGCTTGCCGTCTACGTCGCCGTCAACATAGAAGCGTTCGGTTTCGGCATGGGCAAGGGCGTGGCGATCGCGCCGCCCGACCAGGCCATGAGCGCGAGCGTCTACTCGTGGCGCGACTACGGCAACCGCGTCGGCGTGTGGCGGCTGTTCGATCTGTTCGACGAGCTGGATCTGCCTATCGAGGCCCAGATGAATCTCGAGGTCTACGAGGCGGCGCCCGACATCCCCGAGCGCCTGCGCAAGCGCGGCGACGAGATCGTCGGTCACGGCATGACGAACTCCGAGGGCCAGGAGCACATGAGTGAGGAGCAGGAGCGCGAGATGATCGCGCGCGTCACGACCACCATCGAGAAGCGCGAGGGGCGCCGGCCGATCGGCTGGATGAGCCCATGGCTGTCGAACTCGCCGACGACGCTCGATCTGCTCCAGGAGGCAGGCTACCGCTACACGATGGACTGGACGATGGACGATCAGCCGGTGTGGCTGCGCACGCGCGGCGGTCGACTGCTGGCGATGCCGTACCCCATCGAGGTCAACGACACGCGCGGCATCGTCTGGTACAAGCACTCGGCGCGCGAGTTCGCCGACATGATCGTCGATCAGTTCGACGAGCTGTTGCGTCAGTCCGAGCGCCAACCGCTCGTGTGTCCGATCTCACTACACCCGTTCGTCGTGGGCCGGCCGTACCGCCTGCCGCAGCTGCGCCGCGCGCTCGAGCACGTCATGCGGCACCGCGACCGAATCTGGCTCACGCGTCCAGGCGAGATCTGCGCGCACGTCGAGCGACTGCCGCGCGGGGTCGTTCCCGGCGCGTAAGCGCGCGGGGATCAGCTCAGCGGCGCGCCCTCCACGGTAATCCGGTGCATCAGACGGCGATGGCCGTGGTAATCGTTGAGTGCGTAATGCCAGGTGCAGCGATTGTCCCAGAACGCGAGCGAGCCCTCGCGCCACTGGAAGCGGTACGTGAACTCCGGGCGCGCCGCATGCTGATAGAGGTATTGAAGCAGCGGCCGTGATTCCTCGTCGGTCCAGCCCACGAAGCGCACTGTAAACCCCGAGTTCACGTAGAGCGCCTTGCGCCCCGAGCCCGGGTGGCGCACCACGACCGGATGCACGGCGTCCTGCGTGGCGGCCTCGGGATTCAGATAGCGACCCTTGAGGTCGCCGCGCCCGGCATACGCCTCGACGCCGAAGACGTGGCGGCTCGAGTGAAGCGCCTGCAGACTCTCGAGCGTTCGCTTGAGCCCGTCGGAGAGCGCGTCATAGGCCGCGTACATGCTGGCGAACAGCGTGTCCCCGCCGGTCTCCGGCACTTCGCGCGCGTAGAGGATCGAGCCCATGGCGGGTGCCTGGTCATAGCTGTGGTCGGTGTGCCAGCCGCCGCCGATGTTGCCGACCTGGTCGGGCTCCTTGCGGACTTCCGCGATCATCGGATAGCCGTCCACGGTCTTGAAGAAGCGATTCACGTTGATCGCGCCGAACCGCTGCGCGAACGCCACGTGCTGCTCTGGCGTCAGCTTCTGGTCGCGGAAGAACACGACGCCGTGCTGGAACAGCGCGTGACGGATCGCGTCGATGGTCGCGTCCGGCAGCGTGTCGGCCAGGTCGAGGCCGAGGATCTCGGCGCCCACGGCGGTGGAGACGGGGCGTACGGCAATGGAGGCAGTCGTCATGGCTAACCTCTTCGGTTGATCTTCACGCCGGCCTTCTCGAGAATGCCTTCGGCGTCCTTCTGCAGTGATTTCATTCCGTCTGCGACGTTCGTCTGGCCCGAAGCGATGGCCGTCATTGCGATGATCACACGGTCGCCGACGGGCGGGAACTGCGGCACCGTCCGGTACACCATGTATCCCTCGCCGGCTCGCTTCATCACGGCGAGGTGCAGGGAGGCGAGGTCCGAGCCGCGCCACGTGAACTTCTGGCGCACCTCCGCGTTGGCGAGCACGGAGGAGCGCGTGCACGCGAGATGGCCTTTGTTCAGCGCGCTCCAGAGCATCTGGTCCTTGCCGGCCGCCCACTTGATGAATTCCCACGCCGCGTTCTTGTTCTTCGAGGCCTTATTGATGAAGTATCCGTGCACCGCGAGCTGGGGAAAGTGCCCCTTCGGACCACGCGGCGTGTGGGTAAACGCCATCTGGTCTGCGAGCGTGGTCTTCTTCGTGTCGATGATGTGCTGAGTGTTGCCCATGCCGTCGAGAAAACAGGCCGCCTTGCCTTGATGCATGATCGCCTGAGCGACCGACGGGTCGAGCTTGATGCCGCCGGGTGGCGAGTACTTGGCCAGCATCGTCGTGAACATTTCGGCGGCCTTCAGGGCCTCCGGCGTGTCGAAGGTTGGCGTGAGATCTGTGGGCGGGTTCGCGAAAAAATTTCCGCCGTACGACAGCAGCCAGTTGGGGAAGATCCAGTGCAGATTGTCCTCGGTCACGAAACCAGCCGTCTGCCGCGTGTGGATCTTCGCAGCCGCCTCCTGCAACGCCTCGAACGTCTCCGGGAACTTCGCATACCCGGCCTTCTCGAACAGGTCCGTGCGATAGCCGACCACCGTGCTGTCGGAGAGCCAGGGAAGCGCGTAGATCGTGTCACCGCGCTTGAACGGCGCCATCGCGCCCGCCACGAAGTCGCTGACGTCGAGGGCCGCCTTGTCCGTGAGCTTGGGGTCGTCGATGAACGGGTTGAGCGGCTCGGCCCACCCGGCCCCGATCCAGCGTCCTGAGCGGATGAAGATCATCTGCATCACGTCGTACGCGCCGGAGCCGCTGGCCAGCTCCAGATCTTCACGCTGGTTGAGCACCGGGAAGGACATCTGATCGATCTCGACTTTGATGCCGGTCTGCGCTTCGAAGACCGGCAGGCGGTCGAGGAGTCCCACGGCGTACGCATGCGCGACCTGGGAGACCTTCAGTCTCGTGCCCGCATAAGGCTTGCCGGTCTGCGCGAGCGAGCGAGCGGGTCGCACACCGGCCGCGGTGACGCCGGCGGCGATGACGGTGGATTTCAGGAAGCGCCGCCGGCTGATACCGCCCATGACCATCTCCTTTAGCCCTTCACGGCTCCAGCCGTGAGACCTCGCACGATGTATTTGCGCACCACGACCGAGAGGGCGACCACGGGCAGCATGATCATGGTGGCGGCGGCCGCCACCTTGCCCCATTCCCAACTCTCGTAGTTCATGAAGTTCACGATGGCCACCGGCGCCGTGATCGCCTCGCTGCGCGTCAGGAGCAGCGAGTAGAAGAAATCGTTCCACGCCAACAGGAACGTGAAGATCGCCGTGGTGGCGAGCCCCGGCGCCGCCAGCGGCAGCGCGATCTTCACGAAGGCGGTGGTGATGCCCGCCCCGTCGATGTACGCCGCCTCCTCGAGCGATCGCGGCACGCCATCGAAGAAGGCGCGCATCATCCAGATGACCAGCGAGAGATTGAACGTCAGGTAGATGATGACGAGGCCGATCCGCGTGTCGATGAGCCCGAGGTCCTTGTAGATGAGAAAGAACGGGATACCGAAGGCAATCGGCGGCGCCATGCGCGTGGTGAGCGTCCACAGCGACACGACGCGCTGGGCACGGAAGCGCGCTCGCGAGAAGGCGTAGCCGGCCGGCACGCCGAGCAGCAACGCGAGGATCGTCGTCGAGGTGGCCGTCACCGTGCTGTTCATCAGCGAGCGGACGAACTTGCTCTCAACGAGATCGGCGTAGTTCTGCAGTGTCGGCGTGAACAGGAGCGTGGGCGGCATCCGAAACGCTTCGAGCCCCGAGCGGACGGACATCTGCACGATGAAGAACACGGGGCAGAGGACGACGACGATGAGCAGTGTGGTGATGGTCGCCGTCCACGCGCTGCTCCGGTTACTCAACGTCGAATTCGCCTCCTGCGGCTGCGAGGACCCCGAGGCTCATGAGCAGCGTGGCCAACAGCATCACCACGATGATCGCGCTCGAGTAGCCGATGTACGTGTAGGAGAACCCCTGCAGATAGGCGTAGAAGTTGGTGACCTCTGTGGCCGTCCCGGGTCCGCCGCCCGTCATGATGAAGATATGCGGAAACGCCTTCACGCTGTCGATGAGGCGAAACAACACAGCGACCACGATGGTTGGCTTCAGCAGCGGCAGCGTGATGCACCGGAGCACCTGCCAGCGTGAGGCCCCGTCGAGGCGCGCGGCTTCGAGCGGCTCGGTCGGGAGCATCTGTAGGGCGGACAGCAGCATGAGCATCACGAAGGGAAACCACTCCCACACGTCGGCCACGATCACCGCCCACAGCGCAAGGCTGGGATCCGCAAGCCACGCGGGTTGGGGCAATCCAAGAACTCCGAGCGTCCAGTCGAGAATGCTGACGTCGGGCGTGAACAGAATCTTCCAGATCAGCGCGACCACGACCGGCGGCAGCACCATCGGCACGATGAAGGTTGCGCGCACCAGCTCGAGAAACCGCATCCGGCCATTCAGCAACAGCGCGATGGCGAAGCCGATCCCCATCTGCAGCGTCACCGTCCAGAAGGAGAGCTTTGCCTGCACCCAGACCGAGCTCCAGAAGCGGCCGTCCGCGGCGAGCTGGCGGTAATTGCTGAGGCCGGCCCAGCGCAGCGAGCCGGGATTCGTCATGTCGAGCGGCGTGAAGCTGGTGACGACGAGATAAATCAGTGGCAGGACGGTGACGAGAAGGAGCACGCTCGCAGCCGGGACGACGAACGCCACGAACATCACGCGGCGCGGGCGGCTCCACGGCGCGCGCGCAGGCCGCGCGACCGGCCAATGCAATACGCGCCCCGTCGTCGTTCCTGTCCGCTCCACGGGCGACACCCCCGATCGAGCCTGAGCGGCGATGATAGCGCGCTTCGGTCGGGCGGCGAGTAGAATCCCGGGACATCGCCGCTCGGCTTGACAACCCAGCGAACGGCGGCTACAAGCCGTTCAATTCGATCGCGACACACCGGTCGAAAGGAGAGCGCGATGGCGCAGCAGCACGTCACACGGTTCGGCTCGCTCAAGCATTACCAAAAAGGCGGCGTCGAGGTCATCAACGACGACGCCCGGAACTACGTGTTCTCGAACGTCTTCGAGGTGGCCTCGAAGGCGAAGCCGTACGAGAAGGTGGCCGTCGGTAAGAACATCGAATACGTCATCGAGGCCATTCGTGCCGACGGGACGTCGGGCTGGCGCGCGCCGGCGCAGGACGAGTTCGCGCTCGTCATGGACGGGGAGGTCGAGATTCGACTGCTCAAGCTCGAAAATCCCGGAGTCGTCCCCGCTGGGACGCAGGGCTCGGTCGCCCTCACCGGCACGCCCGCGGGACGGAAGATGGGCGTGGTGCGCGCGCGGCGCGGCCACATGACGCTGCTGCCGGTCGGCGCCGCCTATCAGTTCCATGCCGCGCAGCCGGGCGTGATCCTGCTGCAGACTGTCGCCGGAAGGGACACGGTCGAGCGGTGGGGCGAGATTTGTCAGACGACACCGGGGAGGAATGCGTGATGGAAAAGCCCACCGACACGATGCCCGAGGTCGGCTCGATCGAGACCAATGCCCACGGCTATCGCAGCTTCACGCTCGGAAGCTTCGCGTTCAGCCGTGACGAGTATTTCGTCCACGTCGCGTGGCCGAAGGGCCACCATATGCTGTCCGTCGATGCGTTCCTGCGCGCGCTGCAGCGCGACATCGCGTGGGGGTTCTTTTACGGCATCGTGAATTTCGACGCCGTGGTGGGCACCGTGAACCACTACGGCTCCGTCGACCTTTTCGCCGGGCGCTTCAACGACCACTACCGTCGCGCCGGGCTCGACCATTCGGAGCGCTTCACGACGCCGCTCATCCAGCGCGTGTTCGAGGCCATGCTCGAGGACTGGACGAACGCCAGCTTCGATCCGTTCGCGAGTCCGCAGGAGACCGGCAGCGCGTTCGGTCCGAAGAACGGCAGCAACAAGGAAGCGATCACGCGCCACCGCGTGACGGCCAAGCGCATGATCGGCGCGCCCGGCGACGAGCCGCTGCGCACCGATGAGAACGGCTTCCCCGTGAACCGCCACTTCCGCGACGTGCCGCAAGACAAGCCCGACGTCCGCGCCGAGCCCGGCTTCGAGGACGAGGTCGTCGCGTTCAATCTGTTCGCGTATCTGTCACGCTCGGACGTGACCTGGAATCCGTCGATCGTGTCGGTCTGCAAGGCGAGCCTGTATTGCCCGACGACCGAGGAGTACATCCTGCCGGTCATCCACGGCAACGACCGCGTGGAGTGGTTCGTGCAGCTGAGCGATGAGATCCAGTGGGAGGTCGAGGACCGCGACACGGGCGCGGTGCGCGCGCGCGTCACGATGAGGGCGGGCGACGTCGCGGCCATGCCGGCGGACATCCGGCATCGCGGGTTCTCGCCCAAGCGCTCGATGCTGCTGGTGTGGGAGAACGCGTCGCCCGAGCTGCCGGCGCTCTACGCCAGCGGCAAGATGCCACCTTCGCCGGTGCAGTTTTGAGCCGAAAGGGATCGCGACGATGAAGCGCCGAGAATTTCTTCGCGTCAGCGCCGCCGGTGCCGCGGGCGTCTGGGCGTCCGCGGTGCCGGGCCGCGCGGCCGCGCAGGGCCGCCCGATCAAGATCGGCTACGTGAGCCCGCAGACCGGACCGCTCGCCGGTTTCGGCGAGGCCGATACGTTCGTGGTGGGCGGGATCCGCAAGGCCATCGGCAAAGGTCTCGCAATCCGTGACCGCACGCATCCGGTCGAAATCCTCGTGCGCGACAGCCAGTCGGATCCCAATCGTGCGGCGGAAGTCGCCTCGCGGCTGATCCTGTCCGACAAGGTCGACCTCATGCTCGTCGCGAGCACGCCGGAGACGACCAACCCGGTGTCCGATCAGTGCGAGGTCAACGGCACGCCTGCCATCTCGTCCGTGTGCCCGTGGCAGCCATGGTTCTTCGCCCGCGGCGGCAAGCCCGATGTCGGCTTCAAGTCGACCTATCACTTCTTCTGGGGCCTCGAGGACATCATCGGCGTCTTCATCGACATGTGGAACTCGGTGGAGACCAACAAGGTCGTCGGCGCGGTCTGGCCGAACGACGGCGACGGCAACGCGTGGGGCGACAAGGAGCGGGGCTTTCCACCCGCGCTCGCCAAGGCCGGCTGCAAGGTGATCGATCCCGGCCGCTATCCGAATCTTTCCGACGACTTCTCGGCGCAGATCTCGACGTTCAAAAAGGAGAAGGTCGAGATCGTCACCGGCGTGCCCATACCGCCCGACTGGACGACGTTCTGGAAGCAGGCCGCCCAGCAGGGATTCCACCCCAAGGTCGCGAGCGTGGGCAAGGCGCTGCTCTTTCCGCGCTCGGTGGAGGCGCTCGGCGAGCTCGGCGACGGCATGTCGACCGAGGTCTGGTGGACGCCGCAGCACCCGTTCAAGTCGTCGCTGACGGGCGCCTCGGCCGCCGCATTCGCGACCGAGTACACGCGAGAGACGAAGAAGCAGTGGACGCAGCCGCTCGGCTTCATCCACGCGCTGTTCGAGGTCGGTCTGGACGCGCTCAAGCGAGCGCAGAGCGTCGACGACAAGGGCGCCATCGTTGCCGCGATCAAGGCGACGAACCTCAACACGCTGGTGGGACCGATCAGCTGGGCCAAAGGCCCCGTGCCGAACGTGACGAAGACGCCGCTCGTCGGGGGCCAGTGGACGCGTGGCAAGGACGGGCGCTTCGACATCGTCATCGTCAGCAATCGGAGCGCGCCGAACATTCCGACGGCCGGCAAGCTGCGGCCGCTCAAGCAGGCCTAGCCCGACGCGCCACTATCGACGTGGGGGGCCCCGACATGGCCCCCCACTCCCCCCGGCGCTCGGAAGCGCCCCGGCGGAGCCGTGGCGCTCCTCGGTCCCCGCATGCTCCTGACGCTCCACGAGGTCTCGCGCGCCTTCGGTAGCCTGCAAGTGCTCGATCGGCTCACGCTCGCGGTGAGCGAGCGCGAGGCGGTCGGCGTCATCGGGCCGAACGGCGCGGGCAAGACCACGGCCCTCAACGTCATGGCCGGACGTCTGCGGCCCGACCGCGGCGCCGTGCTGTTCGACGGCCGCGATATCACGGCGATGCCCGCGCACGCGCGCTGTCGGGCCGGCATCGCGCTGACCCACCAGATTCCGCATCCCTTCGAGGCGATGACCGTATTCGAAAACGTCCTCGTCGGCGCCACGCACGGCGCCCGGCGGGCGGAGCGCGACGCCTACGCCGGCGCGTTCGCGGCGCTCGAGCTGAGCGGCCTCGCCGACCGCGCCAACACGCGCGCAGGAACGCTGACGCTGCTTGAGCGCAAGCGGCTCGAGCTGGCGCGCGCGCTAGCCACGCATCCGCGCGTGCTGCTGCTCGACGAGATCGCCGGCGGCCTGAGCGAGCCCGAGGTGCAGGCGATGGTCGGCGTGATTCGGCGGGTGCGCGAGCAGGGTGTCGCCATCGTGTGGATCGAGCACATCGTGCATGCGTTACGCTCGGCGGTGGATCGTCTGGTCGCGATCGCGTTTGGTCGCAGCCTGGTCGACGGTGCCCCGGACGCGGTGATGGCGCACGCCGACGTGCACCGCGTCTATCTCGGGATCGATGCGCCGTGACGCTGTTGAGCGTGCGGAACCTGTCGGCGTTCTATGGTGACTTCCAGGCCCTGTTCGGCGTGTCGCTCGACGCCGCTGAGGGCGAGACGGTCGCCGTGATCGGCGCAAACGGCGCCGGCAAGACCACGTTCCTGCGTGCGCTCGCCGGCGCGCTGCCCGTGTCGCGCGACGCGGTGGAATTCTCCGGCCAGCCGGTGGGGGGGCGCCCCGCGCACACGCTCGTCGATCTCGGCATCGTGCTGGTGCCCGAGGGCCGGAAGATCTTTCCGAGCCTGTCCGTGCGCGAGAATCTGCAGATCGGCGCGTATCGGCGGCGTGCCGGACCGTGGACGCTCGAGCGCGTGTATCGCCTGTTCCCCGTGCTCGGCGAGCGCCGCGATCAGCCCGGCACCAATCTTTCCGGCGGCGAGCAGCAGATGCTCGCCATCGGTCGGGGCCTGATGGCCAACCCGCGGCTGCTGCTCGTGGACGAGATCTCGCTGGGCCTGGCGCCGGTCGTCGTGAAGCATCTGTACGAGGTGCTGGGCGGCGTGCACCGCGAGGGTACGACGCTGCTCGTCGTCGAGCAGGACGTCAGCCAGCTGCTCGCGGTCGCGCAGCGCGTGTACTGCTTCCGCAAAGGCGCCGTCGCGCTGCAGGGCGTGCCCGCGCGGCTCACGCGCGCGCAGATCTCCGCGGCATACTTCGGAGCCTGACCCGTGGTCTGGCTCGACACCGTGCTGCAGGGCGTGCTGCTCGGCGGGCTCTATGCGCTCTTCGCCACCGGGCTCTCGGTCATCTTCGGCGTCATGCGCCTGGTGAACCTGGCTCACGGCGATTTCAGCATCCTGGCCGCGTTCCTTGCTGTGGTCATCGTGCAGACGCTGGAGCTCAATCCGCTGGTCGCGCTCGTGCTGGTGGTGCCGATCATGGGGGCGGTTGGCTGGACGTTGCAGCGACTGGTGCTCAACCGGCTCCTGGGTCGCGGCATCCTTCCCGCGGTGCTGGTCACGTTCGGCCTGTCCATCGTGATCCAGAATGGCCTGCTGGAGACGTTTTCGGCCGACTCACGGCGCCTCAATCCCGGCGGGATCGAGACGGCGAGCATCGCGCTCGGAGGGGGGCTGGCCGTCGGAGCCTTTCCGCTGCTCACCTTCGCGGTCGCAGTGCTGCTGCTCGTCGGCCTGCAGCTCGTCATCGGTCGCTCCGCGCTCGGGCGCGCGTTTCGAGCCGCCTCGGACGACGGAGCGACGGCGGCGCTCATGGGCATCGACCGCGACCGGTTGTATGCGCTCGCGATGGCGCTCTCGCTCGCCATTGTTGCAATCGCCGGCATCGCGCTCGGGATCCGCACGACGTTCACGTTCAGCAGCGGACCCGATCGTCTGCTCTTCGCGTTCGAGGCCGTCATCATCGGCGGTCTCGGCTCGCTCTGGGGCACGCTGGTCGGCGGCGTCATCCTGGGCGTGGCGCAGACCATCGGCGCCCGGCTCTCGCCCGGCTGGGGAATCCTGACCGGGCATCTCGTGTTCCTCGCGGTGCTGCAGCTGCGACCGTCGGGACTCTTCGCGAAGTCGCGGCGCGTGGATTGAGCGTCGACGCGCGCGTTCACGTCGCGCGGACCACCACGGCGAGTCGCGCTGGGGCGGGCGCGGCCGCCCTCGTCGTGGCTGGTCTCAGCGCCGTGCCGTGGCTGGGCGACGCGGGGTCGATGCGGGCCATCGTCGAGTTCATCGCGCTGCTCGTGCTGGCGCAGATGTGGAATCTGCTCGCCGGCTACGCGGGCCTCGTCTCGATCGGCCAGCAGGCGTTCGTCGGGCTCGGCGGCTATGCGCTCATCGTGCTGGCCGACGACGTCGGTGTGAATCCGTTTCTTGCCGTGCCGCTGGCCGGCCTCGTCGCCGCCGTGCTGGCGCTGCCGACGGCCGCGCTCGTGTTCCGTTTCCGCGATGCGTACTTCGCGGTGGGAACGTGGGCGGTGGCCGAGGTCTATCGCCTGCTCGTCGCCAACACCGACGTCCTTGGCCGCGGCACGGGCCGCACGCTCAAGGCGGTCTTCCCGCTCGCGCGCGAGACGCGCGAGCTGGTGACGTATGCGATCGCCATCGCGGTCGGCGTCGCCGCAGTCGTCGCCGTCTACTTGTATCTGCGCTCGCGGCTGGGGCTCGGGCTCATGGCCGTTCGCGACAGCGAGCCGGCCTCGGCGAGCCTCGGCGTGGCCGTGTTCCGCACCAAGCTGGCCGTCTACGTGATCGCCGCATTCGGGACGGGCACGACGGGCGCCCTTCTGTATCTGAACCTGCTTCGCATCTCGCCCGATGCCGCGTTTTCGATCAACTGGACCGCCTACACGATCTTCATCGTGGTGATCGGCGGGCTCGGCACGCTCGAAGGTCCCATCGTCGGCACGATCGTCTTCTTCCTGCTGCGCCAGCTTCTCGCCGACTACGGGGCGTGGTACATGATCCTGCTCGGCGTGCTGGCCGTGGTCGCGATGATGCGCTTTCCGCAAGGGCTCTGGGGACTCGTCGCCGAGCGCTGGGATCTGCAGTTCTTCCCGGTGCAGAGGCGCGTGCAGCGGCGGGGATGATAGCATCGGCCCTCATGACAACCATGCGCCTGCTCTCGCACCACGCGCTCGACGGCTTCGGCAACTGCGGCGAGGGCATGGCCATCCAGATCACGCGTGACCGCCGGCGCGTGCTGTGGCTCGCCCACGAGTCGGCGCCGAAGAACGTCACGGCCGTCGACGTGACGAATCCGAAGAAGCCGAGCGTGGTCGTGCAAACCGCGCTGCCGCACGACAAGATGCGCAGCAACTCGCTCGATCTCGTGGGCGATCTGTTGATCGTCGCCTACCAGACTCGCGAGCCCGGCATGACGCCGGCGGGGTTCGAGATCTTCGACGTCGCCGATCCCGCCAAGCCAAAGTCCGTGACGTTCTTCGACACGTCGGGGCCGAAGTCACGCGGCGTGCATCATCTGTGGTGGGTCGACGGTGAGTATGTGCACATGGCCTCGGGCGCCGCCGACTTCACGCCGCGCAATCAGAAGGACGACCAGTGTTATCGCATCGTCGACGTGCGCCAGCCGTCGCGCCCGCGCGAGATCGGGCGCTGGTGGCTGCCCGGGACGCGCGACGGCGACGCCGAGCCGCCGCTGCCGCGTCATCCGGTCATCGATACCGGCTATCGCGCGCACAACACCAACGTCTATCCGCAGCGCCCGGATCGCGCCTATGTCGGCTATATCGACGGCGGCGCGGTCGTCCTCGACATCGCCGACAAGGCGCATCCGCGGCTGCTCGGCCGTTGGGACTATCACCCGCCGTTTCCGGGCTTCTGCCACACCGTGGTGCCGTTCTTCGAGCGCAACCTGCTCGTCGTCAGCGACGAGTCGGTGCGGCAGGCGGCGCAGGACTGGCCCAAGCTCGTCTGGATCGTCGACGCGCGTCGCGAGGACAAGCTGGTCCCGATCAGCACGTGTCCGCTGCCGCCGGTCAAGAAGTTCGCCGGGCGCGGTGGCCGCTTCGGTGCCCACAATCTGCACGAAAATCGGCCCGGCCACTGGATCTCGGAGGACGTCGTCGTCGGCACGTTCTTCAACGGCGGCGTGCGCGCGTTCGACGTGCGCGACCCGTTTCAGCCGAAGGAGATCGCCGCCTTCGTGCCGCCGGCGCTCCGCAAGTCTCCCATCAAGGCGGCGCAGATCAACGACGTCCTCATCGACGAGCGGCAGATCCTCTACACCGTCGATCGCATCATCGGCGGTCTCTACATCCTCGACTTCCGCGTCTGACGCGTTCGCGAAAGGAGATCCATGGGCGTCGAATTCGGCGTGCTCATCCCCACACGTGAGGTCGTGATGTCAGGGCGGCCCCAGACCGCCCCGCTGCTGGCGATGGCCGAGCGCGCCGAGGCCGCCGGTTTCGATTCCGTGTGGATCGGCGACTCGATCACGGCACGGCCGCGGCACGAGCCGCTCACGCTGATGGCCGCGATCGCCGCCCGCACGCGCCGCGTGCGGCTCGGCACCGGCGTGCTGCTGCCGGCGCTACGGCCGCCGGTGGTGCTCGCGCACGTCGTCGGCACGCTCGATCGGATCGCCGAGGGGCGCGTGATCCTGGGCGTCGGGATCGCCGCCGACACGCCCGCGATTCGGCGAGAGTTCTCGGCGGTCGGCGTGCCGTTCGAGCGTCGCGTCGGGCGCTTTCTCGAGACGCTCGAGATCTGTCGCGCGCTGTGGAGCCGCGACCACGTCTCGTTCAAGGGCGCGCACTTCACGCTCGAGGACGTCACCATGGAGCCGAAGCCGCCGCGCGCGGGCGGACCGCCGATCTGGATCGGCGGCAGCGGACCGACGGCGCTGCGCGAAGCCGCGCGCTTCGACGCCTGGTTTCCTACAGGCCCGAGCGTCGAGTTCTTCGCCGAGCAGTTCCCGCGCATTCAGTCGGCGGCACGCGCCGCCGGCCGCTCGCCCGACGACGTGCTCGGCGCCGCCTATCTGACGCTCGCGCTCGACCCCGATCCGGCCAAGGCCGAGGAGCGCATGAATCAGTTTCTTGAGACGTACTACGCCGCACCCGCGAAGGTGATCAAGGCGCGCCAGGCGGGCTACGCGGGCTCGCTCGAGGGATGCGTGGAGTGGATTCAGCGCTGGATCGATGCGGGCGCCCGTCACATCGCGCTCCGCTTTGCCGGTGGCGATCAGCTGGCTCAAGTGGACGAGGCGGCGAACCGCCTGCTGCCCAAACTCAACCGGAGATGACCATGGCGAAGTCGAAAACGGCAGCAACGGCGAAGCCGAGCGTCAACAATGGGCGCGCGGACGCGCTGATCGCGAAGATGAAGGCGGCG
Source organism: Candidatus Rokuibacteriota bacterium (assembly GCA_036802765.1). Lineage (GTDB taxonomy): Bacteria > Methylomirabilota > Methylomirabilia > Rokubacteriales > CSP1-6 > AR12. Next base: position 11,302 of record DAIRVP010000028.1, on the reverse strand, counting down.
CGCGGCTACATCTATCCGGAGTGGGAATTCGCCGCGCGGCAGGATCCCGACTTCGTGGAGACGTACAACCGGATCTACGAGCTCGGCCTCGGCGAGGGCAAGCACGTGTCGGCGAAGGTGCGCGAGTTCGTCGCGATCGCCCTGCTCGCATTTCGTGGCGGCGAGCGCGCAGGACTCGTGGCCCACATGCAGCGCGCGATCCGGTTCGGAGCCACGCGCGAAGAGATCTTCGAGGTGCTCGAGACCTGCCTGATCCCCGGCGGCGCACCGACGTTTCACCGCGGGCTGAGCGCGCTGATGGAGGTGAAGACGGATGGCGGGAAGTAGCGTCCGCGCCGTCGTTCTGACCAAGCCGCGCACGCTGGAAGCGCGGGAGTTCGCGCGCCCCGTCATCGGTGACGACGACGGTCTGCTCCGCATCGAGGCATGCGGCATCTGCGGCAGCGACTACGAGCAGTACGAGGGCGCGCAGCCGCAGCACGAGGACTACACGCTTTACCCTGTCATCCCGGGTCACGAGCCGCTCGGCATCATCGAAGAGGTCGGCCGACAAGCCGCCGCACGCTGGGGCGTGCGGGAAGGCGATCGCGTCGCCGTGCGCTCGGGCTACGGCTGCGGCCAGTGCGAGGCGTGCCGGCGCTGGGAGCCGCGCGCGTGTCCCAAGCGCGGCGGCACCTACGGCTATACGGATGTCGGTAAGCCGCCGCATCTCTGGGGCGGCTATGCCGAGCACATGTACTTGTCGCCGTATTCCGTGATGAAGAAGATGTCGCCTTCGATTCCGGCAGGCGTCGCCGTGATGTTCAACCCGCTGGCGGCCGGACTCTCGTGGGCCGCCTCGATTCCGGGCACCGGTCCTCGCGATCGTGTCGTGATCCTCGGTGCCGGCCAGCGCGGACTCTGCTGCGTGATCGCGGCGCGCGCGGCCGGCGCCAGGCAGGTCGTCATCACCGGCCTGACCCGCGACGGCGACAAGCTCGCGCTCGCGCGTGAGCTCGGCGCCGATGCGGCGATCGACGTCGAGAAGAACGACGTGGTCTCGAGCGTGCGGGATGCGATGGGCGGAGGCGCCGAAGTCGTCGTGGACACGACGCCCTACGCGCCACAGTCGCTGAACCACGCCGTCGCCATCGCCGTCCGCAAGGGCCGCATCGTCGTCGCCGGCCTCAAAGGTCTGCGGCCGGCGCAGGATTTCTCGGTCGACGACGTCATCTACAAAGAGCTCACGATCCGCGGCGTGCTCAGCATGCCGGTGGACGAGACCTTCCGCGCGATCGACATCATCGAGTCCGGCCGCTACCCGTTCGAGAAGATGCACACGCGCTCCCTGCCGCTCGAGCAGGCGGAGCACGCGATCCACATGCTGGCCGGGCACGTGGCGGGCGTGAACCCCGTGCACCTGGCGATCGTGCCGGCATAGCCCTGTGGAGTGAAACGCGAACCACTGATTCCGCTTCTGTTATTTTCGAGCGTCATCATCTCGGGCTGCGCCAGCACGCTCGCGACTCCATCGCAGCCCTCCGTGCCGCCGGCGCGGCGCGAACCCACGGTGACGCCGGCTCTGCCGCCGCCGCTCGCCGTTACGCTCACCACCACCAAGGCTACGACTCACTATTCTGTGCGCGGCACGACGACAAGCACGATCTTCGAGGAGATCGAGGCCAACGGGCTCGTCGAGATCGATGGCAAGCGTGCAATGGGACTCGCGGTGGCCAACTCCGAGGTGAAGTTGAACGCTCGCGAGATCGTGGAAAGACGGTCAGGGGGTTGGCGAAGATTCGAGACCGACGACGGCCCGCTGTGCACTCCGGAGTCGGTGACGATCACGCTGAATCTCGTGGTCACCCTCCCCCGGCACGAGCGCCTCGGTGACCTGTCGAACGATCTGCGCGAACGGTGGCAACACTTCGCCTCGGCTGTCGCGGCACACGAGCAGCGTCACGTCGATATCTTTTTGAACCGCGCGAACGCATTGAAGGCACGCATCGAGGCGGCCTTGAAGAATTGGGCGTCCTGCGCCGACGTCGAGGCGACTCTCCGAAGTCTTTGGGCGAGCCACGAGGCGGAGACGAAGGACGCGCAGCGTGAATTCGATACCGAAGACCGGGCAAGAATCCTCAACGACCGGAAACCGCTGCAAGCGGACATCGACACGAGAAAAGCGCGGCTGACCGCCCTGACGACCGAGGTGCGGCAGCTCGATGCGATGCTCGAGGACCTCAGTCGTCGAACTGCGGCCGTGCGAGGGAAGATCGACGCCGTCAACACCGAGATCGCGAAGGCCAACGGAACCTGTTCGCAGCCAACAGAGCGCATCCAGCGCCTCTGCCGGCAATACAATGCGCTTGTCGTGACGCACAATGCCCTCGTCGCAGAGCACTCTTCAGTGGTTGGCCACCGCAATGCGCTAGCGGGTGAGCACAACGCGTTAGTCGAGAGCATCAACGGGCTCATCGAGGCGCTCAACTGGGTGATATGAACGAGCCGAGCGCGCGCAGCCGCTTCGACGTCAGCAGCAGCAGCGCGTTGAGTGCGACCATCGCGCCGCCGAACGCCACCGCGAAGCGCGCGTCCACCGCCGCGGCGAGCGCGCCGCCGATCATGCCGCCGAGCGGCAGCAGGTTCCAGCACAGCGAGTAGATGCTCAGCACGCGGCCGCGCAGCCGGTCGGGGACGTTGGACTGGACGAACGTGCTGACCTGCGTGAGATAGAACGTGTTGGCAAAGCCCACGAGGACGAGCATGCCGAGCGCCATCGACATGCTCGGAGAGGTCGAGAAGATCACCAGCGCCAGCCCCATGCCGATGGCGCCGAGCAGCAGCGCCGGACCCGGCCGCGCGATCAAGTGTGCGGCGCTCGCGACGGTGATGGTGGCGACGAAGGCGCCGACCCCGTGCGCGGCGTTGAGCAGTCCAAAGCCGATTGAGCCCGCGTCGAAGTACCGGTCGGCGAAGATCGGCAGGAGCGTGACGTAGGACAGCCCGAAGACGGCGTTGAAGAGCGCCAGCGTGATCAGCGCCGCGAAGACGAAGTCGTGCGCCACGAAGCTCAGCCCTTCGACGAGCTGGCGCGCCATCGGCTCGCGTGCGCTCTGCGACGGATCCGGATGGACAGATAGGCGACTGTAGAGCAGCAGCGCGCAGACCGACGCGCCGGCGGCGAGACCGAAGCCCACGCTGCCGCCGAACGCCGCGATGAGGATGCCGGTGATCGAGGGCCCGATCATCCGGCTCGCTTGCCACGGGATCGAGCCGAGCGCGATCGCGTTCGGCAGGCGCTCGCGCTCGATCAGCTGCGGAATGAGGGACAGCCGTGTGGGCTCGTCGAACGCGCGGAACGTGCTGCTGAGCGCGGCGAGCGCCAGGAGGTGCTCGACGCGCACGAGGCCGGCGATGCTCAGACCGAACGCCACTGCCAGGGTCGCCGCCGTGACGATCTGCGTGCCGAGCAGCAGCCGCACGCGATTGACGCGGTCGGCCAGCACGCCGCCGAAGAGCTGGAAGACGACCAGGGGGACGCCCTGCGCCAGACCCAGGTATCCGAGATGGAGCGGATCGCCGCTGACCTCCCACATCATCCACGCGAAGGTCACGTACTCGGCGCGGTGCCCGAGCACGTAGCAGATGAGCCCGAGCCAGTAGAGCCGGTAGTTGCGGGAGGCCAGGGCGGCGAATGTCGAGCGCGGCGTCGTTGCCTGTCGATTCGAGCGGTCCATCGGCGTCGTAATGGGTGAGAGGCTCGTGACATCCTAGTGTGAGGGAGGCACTATGCGCTACCTGCTGCTGATCGGAAGCAACGACAAACACGCGCCGGCCCCGACGCCGGCCCAAAGTCAGGCCACGCTCCAGGCCTTCATGCGGTTCACCGAGGACCTCCGGAACGCCGGGAAGACGGTGGCCTCCGAGCGGCTGCGCCCTGAGGACCAGGCCAGTCGGGTGCGCGTGAAGGCGGGCCATCATCAGGTCACCGACGGCCCGTTCGCGGAGACCAAGGAAGGGATCGGCGGCTTCTATCTGATCGAGTGCGCCTCGAAGGAGGAGGCGCTCGAGTGGGCGAAGAAGGTGCCGATCGGTGAGAACGGATTCGTGGACGTGCGGCCGATCTGGCAGATGTAAGGCAGTTCACCGGGCGCGCCCCACGGGAGGCGGGTACGATCTCCTCCCGTGGGCGTCCACGACACGATCTCGGAAGTCTTTCGCGTCGAGTACGCGCGCGTCGTCGCGTCGGTGCTGCGCATCGTTCGCGACATCGACACGGCGGAAGACGTCGTGCAGGAGGCCTTCGCGCAGGCGCTCGGTCACTGGCCGGCGAACGGCATCCCGGATCGACCCGGCGCGTGGTTGCTCACGACGGCGCGGCGCCGGGCGCTCGACCGCCTGCGCCGTACGCGCCGGATGGACGCGCGGGCCGACGCGCTCGCGTATGAAGCGGGGCTCGGCGCCCGCGACGAGAGGCCAGAGGTGGCCGATCCCGAATCGATCCCCGACGATCGGCTGCGGCTGATCTTCACTTGCTGTCATCCCGAGCTGCCGTCGGACAGTCGCGTGGCGCTCACGCTGCGGCTTGTCGGCGGGCTGTCAACGGTTGAGATCGCGCGGGCGTTTCTGCTGCCCGAGCCGACGATCGCGCAGCGACTGGTGCGCGCCAAGCGGACCATTCGCGACCGGGAGCTGCCATACGAGGTGCCGGAGGGTGCTGAGCTCGCCGCGCGCCTGCCCGCCGTCCTCGCCGTCGTCTATCTGATCTTCAACGAGGGCTACTCGGCGCACACGGGCGATTCGCTCGTGCGCGACGAGCTCTGCGCGGAGGCGATACGGCTCGGCGGCATGCTGGTCGAGCTGATGCCCGACGAGCCCGAGGTCCTGGGTCTTCTGTCGTTGATGGAATTGCAGGCCTCGCGCGCCTCAGCGCGCGTCGACGGCGACGGCAATCTCGTGCTGCTGGCGGATCAGGACCGCGCGCGCTGGGATCGACATCGCATCGCGCGCGGTCTGACCTGGCTGGAGCGCGCGGGCTTCGTCGAGCGAGCGGGGCCGTATCAGCTGCAGGCGGCCATCGCGGCGTGTCACGCGCGCGCGGCGTCGTGGGGCGCCACCGACTGGCCGCGCATCGTGTCGCTCTACGCCGCGCTGGCCGCGGTGGTGCCCTCGCCGGTGGTGGAGCTCAATCGCGCCGCCGCGATCGGCATGGCCGAGGGACCCGCGGCTGGCCTCGCGGCGCTGGACCGGATGGACGCGACGGCGCTGCGCACCTATCATCTGTTTCCCGCCGCACGCGCCGACTTCCTGCGCCGGCTCGGGCGATCGGCAGAGGCCGCGGCCGAATACCGTGCGGCGCTGAAGCTGGTCGACAACGCGCGCGAGCGCGCGTTTCTCACCGCGCGACTGGGCGAGTGTGAAGCGGCGACGGCCGACTGAAGGAGGCGTGACGTGCTGACCCGCATCGACCACGTGATGATCTGTGTCTCGGATCTACAGACGGCAATCGACGCCTACACGCGCATCGGTTTCACGGTGCTTGTCGGCGGTGTCCATCCCGGCGCCGGCACCGAGAACGCGATCGCGTTCTTCCAGGACGATTACCTCGAATTGCTCGCCGTCCGAAAGGGCGAGGAGCACCTGGCGGGCGCGGCGCTCACCGAATTTCTCGCGCGTGGGCCGGGCATCCGCTATGTCGCCATCCAGAGCGACGATCTCGCGGCCGACGTGGCGGCCATGCGAGGTCGCGGTGTCGACGTCGGCGACCCGATCGACGGTGGGCGGCGCACGCCGGCGGGTCAGGACCTGCGCTGGAGAGCGGCGCGTCTGGGACCGGCGAATCCCCTTCCGATCTTCTTCATCCAGCACCTGACGCCGCTGGTCGAGCGTCGTCGCGGCCACACCGGCGCGCATCCGAACGGCGCGCTGCGCACCGAGCGCGTCTACATCGCCGTCACCGACGTCGCCAAGGCCGCCGACCTCTATAGTCGGGTGCTCGGCGTCGCGGTTCCGCGCGTGCAGCGTGGCAACGTGATCAAGGCCGACATGGCGGTGTTCGATCTCGGACCCACCGGCTTGACCGTCGCGCAGCCGGCCGAGGCCGGGCCGGCCGCAGAGGCACTGGCGCGCCGCGGTCCGGGACCATTTCAGGTGCTCTATCCGACGCGCAGCATGGATGCGGCGGCGAAGTGGATGATCGATCACGGCATGCCCCCGCCGGCGCGCGGCATTCGCAACACGGGCGAGCAGGCGATGCTCGTCGAGCCGGCGAACGCCTGCGGCGTCTACGTGGGGCTGTTCGGGCCCGCTTAGATCACGCCGTCGCGACGCAGCTGCTCGAGCTCCTTGTCATCGACGCCGAGCAGCCGCCCGTAGATGTCCGCGTTGTGCTCACCCAGCAGCGGCGCGCGCACGATGTCGGTCGGCGACGCCGAGAGCCGCACGGGATTGGCGGGCATCGGATACCTGCCGCGGCGCGGATGCTCGAGCTCGACGATCATCCCGCGTGACTTCATGTGCGGATCGGCGAGCACCTCGTTGGAATCGAACACGGCGCCGCACGGAATGCCGGCGCCGGCCAGGATTTCTTGCGCCTCCTGCTTCGTGTGCTTCTCGGTCCACGCCTCGATCATCGCGTCGATCTCGTCGATGAACTGCACGCGATCGCGACGATCGGCATAGCGCGGATCGTCGCCGAGCTCGGGGCGGCCGCAGATCGTGACGAGCGACTTCCACATCTCGACGGTCGCGCAATGGATGAAGACGTAGTCGTTGGCGCCGCCCGGACGGCAGCGATAGATGTTCGACGGACACGCCGCCGCCGATCGGTTGCCCTGGCGCGGCGCCGGCTTGCCGGTGACGTAGCTCTCGCGCAGGTGAATCCGCAGGAGATTGACCACGGCTTCCTGCTGTGCGACTTCGACCTGCTGACCGACGCCCGTCACCTGCCGCTGCACGATCGCGGCGAGGACGCCGATGCACGTGTGCAGCCCGGCGCCCGTGTCGGCAAGACCGCCGATGGCCTTGGTCGGCGGGCCGTCGGGGTGCCCCGTCATGCTCATCGCACCGGCCATGGCCTGTGCGATCCATTCGAACGACTTGTACTCCGCGTATGGTCCGGTGCTGCCGAATCCTTTCACCGATGCTGCGATGATGCGCGGATTGAGCTTGCGTAGCGACTCGTAGCCGAGGCCCAGCCGGTCCATCGCGCCCGGGCCCATGTTTTCGACCACGACGTCCGCGGTCTTTACGAGCTCCTGGAACATCTGGCATCCGCGCGGCGTCTTGAGGTTGAGCGTGACACCCTTCTTGTTCGAGTTCAGCAGCATGAAGAACCACGCGTCCTCACCGCGCTTGTCGGACAGCGCGACGCGTCCGGGCTCGCCCCCCGGCGCCTCGATCTTGATGACCTCGGCGCCCAACCACGCGAGCATCTGCGTGCAGGAGGGGCCGGCTTCGTATTGGGTGAGGTCGAGCACGCGGATTCCGTCGAGGGCCTTGGGCATGATGTGGTCTCCCGTGCGCAGACTGTAACAGATGCGTCGATCGTGTTTACGGCAGCAGGTCAGCGCTGGGAATGCGCGTGTCTGGCGCGATGAGCGGGCGGACGACCGCAGGAGATCGTAACGTCTCGACGCTGCGATAGCGCCAACCGTAGAGCGCCACCGACGACACCTCGGGTTCACGGTGGATCTCGACGCGCTCATTCACCACGTCGACGAGCCAGCACTCGGCGATTGTCGCGCGGGCGTAGAGGCTGAACTTGTACTCGCGGTCGGTGCGGTACGAGGTCTCCGCGATCTCCACTACCAACACCGCACGACAAGGGTGTGCGTCACGGTAGGCGTGCGGATCGTGTGGCACGACGCAGACGTCGGGCTCGGGTTCGGAAGCGTCATCGAGGGCGAGCGGAAGCTGGGAGTCGATCTGCCAGGCGTCGCCGAGCGCTGCGCGAAGCGTGTGAACTACCTTGCGGATGGCCGCGGCGTGCCGGCTTCCCTGTGGCTCACGGACAACGAGCGCGCCGTCGAGGAGCTCGAGTCGCTCATCGGGCGAAAACACACCGAGATCGATCAGCCGCTCGTATTCGACGCGTGTCCACTTGCGCGTACGCGGCTCGGTCGTCGATGCCATGTCGTCGACTAGAGTAGCGAGTCGGCCGCGGGCCTGCCAGTGTCGATCATCGGACACGGGTGCGGACGTTCCCGCGGGAACGTCCGAACGCCCCCTACGGCCGGATGACTAGCCGCTCCTGTGCGCCCTCCACCCATGGCACGTCCTTCGCGAGCACCACAGCGGCCGGTCGCACGCGATAACTTTCCGCCTCTCGCCCTGGCGGCGTGATCCCGCGCTCGCGCAGCGCCCGCGCGGCGTCGAGCAGACATTTGCGGACGCGGATGATGCCGAGGTCGGCGCGGCCAAGCCGCTCGAGCGAGCGATCGTACGCGCCCTGGCTCTCGGTGATCGCCTTGTCCTGCGCGCCGACGCCCGGCACGCCGAAGAACTTGTACGTGCGCTGGGCCTCCCAGTCGGCGAGGTAATCGTTGTCGCGGCTCGCGGCCGGCCGGATGTCGCCATACGCGTCGCTCGTCGCCGGCGCATACGCGGTGACGTGAATGCTCGAGCCCGCATGGAACTCGGCGATCTCGTCAGGCGTGATGGCGCGCGTGGGATGCCACGACACGCACCAGTTCACGAGCTGATCGTCGTCCATCGGAATCCACACGTGCGTGTGCAGCAGCGGATCGTCGCCGACCTCGGGGGGCGGCATCGTGTGAAAGGGCAGCAGGTACTGCGTGATGCGCCAGTAATACTGCCCAGCCGACGCCTCGCGTCGTGCGCCGAGTAGCAGGCCGGTCGGCGTGTCGGCCACCTCGACGTACGGCGCGCGCTCGAGCTGCGAAGCGAACCCGAAGCCGGCCGCGGCATTGTCGAGGGCGCGTCGAGCCGCGTCGTCGCGCGGGTTCAGAATTCCGTGCAAGAACGAGATGTGCGCGGGATCGACGCCGCCCTCGAGCGCCTGCAGCCAGTTGCAGCCCTGCCAGAACTTCGACACGAAACGCTGCGCGTCGGGCACGGCGGTCCACTCGAGATCGGGAAGACCGGGCGCCGAACCGACTGGCCCCATGTACGTCCACACGACGCCGCCGCGCTCGGCGCAGGGATAGGCGGGCAGCGTGACCTTGTCCTGAAAGCTGGATTCCGGCCGCTCGTTCGGCTGATCGAGGCAGACGCCGTCAGGACCGTACTGCCAGCCGTGGTACACGCAACGGAGCCCGCGCTCCTCATTGCGCGCGAAATAGAGCGACGCGCGCCGGTGCGCGCACTGCTCGCTGACCAACGCCGGGCGTCCGCCCGGATCCCGGTACGCCAGGAGATCCTCGCCGAGAATCTTCACCCGCTTGGGACGACCGCCGGCCCGCACTTCGGCGGATTCGACGACTGGGATCCAGTACTGCCGCATCAGGTCGCCCATCACCGTCCCCGGCCCGACGCGCGTGAGCAGCGCGTTCTCTTCAGCGGTCAGCATCGCGGGTCCTCCTTCGGCGTCGCCGCGCCGGACATAGTATCGCCCCACCTTGACTCCGCGGCCGGGCTGACGCAGCCTCGGAGACCCATGGAGGACGCGCGATGGCGACCCAGATGACCGAGCCGCGGCTGGATCTCGAGCAGAACCTCCACATGTACCGCCAGATGGCCAAGATCCGCGCCTTCGAGGAGCAGGTCAACGAGCTCTACAAGGGCGCCAAGATGCCGGGTCTCGCCCACCTTTATATAGGTGAGGAGGGGGTGGCCGTCGGAGTCTGCGAGGCGCTGCGGCGCGACGACTTCATCACGAGCACGCACCGCGGCCACGGCCATTGCCTGGCCAAGGGGGCGTCGGTGAATCGGATGTTCGCCGAGCTGCTCGGCAAGGAACCCGGCTATTGCCGCGGCAAGGGCGGCTCGATGCACATCGCGGATCCGGAGACGGGCAACCTCGGCGCCAACGCCATCGTCGGCGGCTCGGCGGGCATCGCCACCGGTGCGGCGCTCTCGGCGAAGATGCGCGGCACCGGGCAGGTGGCCGTGTGCTTCTTCGGTGACGGCGCGCTAGGCCAGGGCCTGCTCTACGAGACGATGAACATGGCGGCGTTGTGGAAGCTGCCCGTCATCTACGTCTGCGAGAACAACCTGTACGGCGAGTACACGCCGTGCGGCGAAACGATCGCGGGCGAGATCCTGGCGCGCGCGAAGGCCTTCGGCATCCACGCGGAGACCGTCGACGGCCAGGACGTGCAGGCGGTCAATGCAACGATGAAGAGGCTCGTGGAGCGCGCGCGGCGCGGCGAGGGACCCGCGTTTGTCGAGTGCAAGACGTACCGGTACTACGGTCACCACGTCGGCGACGTCAACCGCGATTACCGTACGCGCGAGGAAGAGCGCGAGTGGATGAGCCAGCACGATCCGCTGCAGACGCTCGCCGCGCGGCTGAAGGGGCTGGTGGACGAAGGCACCTTCGACCGCATCCACGCCGACGTGAAAACAGAGATCGACGGCGGCGTGCAATACGCGCTGGCCGCACCGTATCCCGCCGCGACGCAGGTCGACGAAGACGTCTACGCGTGAGCGATCACGCCTGACATAAAGGGGAGGCTCGCATGGACTACGGGCTCTTCACGATGCCGTCGCACCCGCCGGAGCGCAGTCTGTACGACGGCCACCAGTGGGACCTGCAGCAGCTGCGCTGGGCCGACGAGCTCGGCTTCAGCGAGGCGTGGATCGGCGAGCACCACACCGCGCCGTGGGAGCCCCATCCGTCGCCCGATCTCCTGGTCGCGCAGGCGCTGCTGCAGACCAAGCACATGCGGATCGGCCCCGGCGGGTTCCTGATGCCGTACCACCATCCCGCCGAGCTCGCGAATCGCGTGGCGATGCTCGACCACATGGCGCAAGGCCGACTCAACTTCGGCGTCGCGGCGAGCGGGCTGCCGAGCGATTGGGCGATGTTCAATGTCGACGGCAACGCCGGCCAGCACCGCGAAATGACCCGGGAGTCGCTCGACATCATCCTGAAGCTGTGGAGCGCTGAGGAGCCGTTCGATTACCAGGGCAAATACTGGCATGTGACCCGCACCGGCCTGATGCTGGAGACCCTGCGGCCGCATATCCGGCCGTTTCAGAAGCCGCATCCGCCGATCGGCGTCGCCGGGGTGAGCAAGGGCTCCGACACGCTCAAGCTCGCCGGCGAGCACGGATTCCTACCGATGAGCCTCAACTTGAACCCTGGCTATGTCGCGAGCCACTGGGATTCGGTCGAGGCCGGCGCGGCCAAGGCCGGCCG
>DAIRVP010000027.1:0-41423 GCA_036802765.1 Candidatus Rokuibacteriota bacterium | reverse complement strand
CCTCGCCCTTCACCGAGCGCTGCATGTCGGTGACCTCTTCCGGCCGCTCGTCGATGAGCAGCACGATGAGGTAGACCTCCGGATGATTCTTGGCAATCGCGTTGGCGAGCTTCTGCAGCATCATCGTCTTACCGGTGCGCGGCGCCGCCACGATCATGCCGCGCTGCCCCTTGCCGATTGGACAGAGCAGATCCATGACGCGCGTGGTGAGGTCTTCGGCGTCGTACTCCAGCCGCAGCCGCTCCATGGGATACAGCGGCGTGAGGTTGTCGAAGAAGATCTTCTCGCGCGCCTGCTCGGGCGTCTCGAAGTTGATCGCCTCGACCTTGAGGAGCGCGAAGTATCGCTCGGTGTCCTTCGGCGGCCGCACCTGCCCGGAGATCGTGTCGCCGGTGCGCAGATCGAAGCGTCGGATCTGTGAGGGCGACACGTAGATGTCGTCGGGGCCCGGCAGGTAGTTGTAGTCCGGCGCGCGCAGGAACCCAAACCCATCCGGCAGGACTTCGAGCACACCCTCGGCGTAGATGAGCCCGTCCTTCTCGGCCTGCGCCTGGAGGATCTTGAAGATCAGCTCCTGCTTGCGCAGTCCACCCACGCTCTGGACGTTGAGCTCGCGGGCGATGGCGTTGAGGTCGGAGATCGACTTCTCCTTGAGCTCCGACAGGTTCATGCCGTTGGACGGCAGTTGCGGGTCCTGCTGCGTCGGGTTTGGTTGACCTCGATCTCGGCGGGCGCTCATCAACGGGCTCCGGGGGCGGCGCTCAGCGCCGCATGGGGTTAGAGTTTTGCGCTTTTCTGCAGGGTTTCTACGGGGTTGGAGCTACAACGCTGCCATCGTCGCATCGGGAGGGCCCTGCTGTCAACGTTTTTCACATACGAACCTCGATGATCGCGCGCTGCTTGATCTCCTTGAGCCAGGCCTCCAGCCGGGCTTCGTACTTCTGCCGGAACAGGATTTCACGGATCTGCTGTTTGACTCGGATCAGCCCGTCGCCCTCCAGCGAGTCCTTCGACTCGAGCCGGAAGACGTGGTAACCGAGCGACGACCTGTACGGGGCCGACATCTGGCCGGGCTCCAGCTTCAGAATCTCGGCCTCGATGTCCTGCGCGAGCTCTCCGCGCTTGAGGCTGCCGAGGTCGCCACCGTCTTTCGCGCTCGCGTCCTGAGAGTGGGCTCGCGCGACGGTCGAGAAATCCCCGCCTTCGAGCACCTGCTGGCGCAGGATGTCCGCGCGGATCCGGGCGCCCTCCCAGGCCGCGTCGTCGGTGCCCTCCGGCACGACGAGAATGTGCCGCGCGTGGTACGACAAGCCGGTCTCGAGCTTCTGCCGGTTTTCTTCCACGTACTGAACGATCTCCGCGTCCGTCACCGAGACACGCAGCGCAACTTTGCGACGGATCACCTTCTGCACGCGCAGCGCCTCGCGCACGCGCTTGCGCACGGCGTCCATGGTGATGCCCTGTTCCTTCAGCAGCTTCTCGAAGTCCTCGACCGACTTGCTGTTGTAGGCCTTGATCCGCTCGCTGATCTCGTCGTTGACTTCCTGGTCTTCGACGGTGATCTTCTCGCGGTCGGCTTCTTGCAGCTGCAACCGGTTGTCGATGAGCTTCGGCAGGAACTGCTTCGCGAGCTCGTCGTCGCTCGAGCTGCCCGCGCGGCCGCCTCTGTTCTCCGCCCGGTACGCGACGATCGTTTCCTGCAGCTCGCTCAGCGTGATGGCGTCGTTGTTCACGACGGCGACCACGCGATCCGCCACGCCCTCGTCGTGCTCCAGCGTTCGGACGCGGACGTCGCCCGGAATGGGCATGTCCGGCGACGAGGGCTTGGCCGCCGCCGGCGCGGCCGGAAGCGGCTTGGGCTTGCCGATCAGCGGCACCCAGGATGGCAACGCGCATCCGCCGAACACCAGGACCAGCCCGATGACGGCGAGCGGCGGTCGCCTCATGCGCGGGCGAGCTCGTCCAATGCCTTGAGAATCGAGTCGCGCACGGCCGGCCACGAGCCTTTGGCGATGGACGCCTGGATCGTGAATTCGCGCTTCATCTGGAGCCGCCCGCGGCTAGCCTGAATGGCGTGGACGAGCCGGGCGGGCTCGATCTCGGTGGACGGCGCGAAGGTGATCAACGCGCGCCCCTCGCCGGCCTCGATCTTTTCGACGCGTAGCGCGCGCGCGGCCGTGCGGATGCGGACGATGTCGAGCAGCCGTCGTGCCGGCTCCGGCAACGGGCCGAAGCGGTCGATGAGCTCTGCTCGAATGTCCTCGATGTCGGCGTCGCCGGTCGCGCCGGCCAGCCGTTTGTAGAACGCGAGTCTCTGGTTGACCTCGGGCACATAGTCTTCGGGAACGAAGCCTTCCTCCGTGACGCTGATAACCGGTTCCACGGCGGCAGCCGTCCGTTGGCCGCCCAATTCTGCCACGGCTTCGGCCAGAAGCTTCGCGTAAAGATCGTAACCGACCGCCGCGATATGGCCGTGCTGCTGGGCCCCCAGGAGGTTACCGGCCCCCCGGATCTCGAGGTCCCGCATGGCCAGTTTGAAGCCGGAGCCCAGCTCGGTCAGCTCCTGAAGCGCGCGCAGCCGCCGCTGAGCCTGCTCGTCCACCCGTCCGTCGGCGGGCACGAGCAAGTAGGCATAGGCCTGCTGGCGCTCGCGCCCCACGCGGCCCCGCAGTTGGTATAGCTGCGCGAGCCCGAACCGGTCGGCGCGATTGACGATCATCGTGTTCGACGCGGGAATATCCAGGCCCGATTCGATGATGGCCGTCGACACCAGCACATCCGCCTGCCCGTCGATGAACTTCACCATCGCCGCTTCGAGCTCCCGCTCCGGCATCTGGCCGTGGGCCATGATCACCCGCGCGTCTGGCACCAGCTCCTGGACGAACCGCGCCATCGAGGCCAGCGACTGAACCCGGTTGTGGACGAAGAACACCTGGCCGCCGCGCTCGAGCTCCCTGTCGAGCGCCTCCTTGATCACCGTGCGGTTGAAGCGGCGGACGACGGTCTCGATCGGCAGGCGGTCGACCGGCGGCGTCTCGATCACCGACATGTCGCGCACGCCCGAGAGCGACATATATAAGGTGCGCGGAATCGGGGTGGCCGTCATGGCGAGCACGTCCACCGACGCGCGCAGCTGCTTCACGCGCTCCTTGTGGGCGACGCCGAAGCGGTGCTCCTCGTCGACGATCAGCAGTCCGAGGTTCTTGAACGCGACGTCCTTGCCGAGCAGGCGGTGCGTGCCGATGACGACGTCGACGGTCCCCTTGCGGAGGCCCTCGACGACGGCCTTCTGCTCCTTCGGTGATCGGAAGCGCGAAAGCAGCTCGACCTTTGTGGGGAACGGCGTAAAACGCTCGGCGAACGTCGACCAGTGCTGCTGGGCCAACACCGTGGTCGGCACCAGCACCGCGACCTGCATCCCGTCGGCGACCGCTTTGAACGCCGCGCGCAGCGCGACCTCCGTCTTGCCGTAGCCGACGTCGCCCGCCACGAGCCGATCCATCGGGCGCGGGCCTTCCATGTCGCGCTTGACGTCCTTGATCGCGCGCAGCTGGTCGGGCGTCTCCTCGAAGCGGAACGCGGCCTCGAACTCGCGCTGCCACGGCGTGTCCGGCGAGAATGCTTGCCCCTCGGCCACAGAGCGTCGGGCATACAGCTTCAGGAGTTCCTCCGCCATCTCGCGCAGCGCCGCGCGCACCGACTCCTTGACGCGCTGCCACGAGGCCCCGCCGAGCCTGTCCAGGCGAGCCGCGCCAGAATCGGCGCCGAGATACTTGGAGACGAGGTCGAGTCGTTCGACGGGCACATAGAGCTGATTGCTGTCGGCGTACTCGAGAAGCAGAAAGTCCGCGTCCTTGTCGCCGATGCGCATCGTGCGCAGCCCGAGGTACTTGCCGATGCCGTGGTCTTCGTGCACCACGAGGTCGCCGACCGCCAGGTCGGTGAAGGCTGTCAGCGCGGCGCCGCGCTGGTATTTCGGGCGCCGCAGCGTCCGTCGGCGCGCGCCAAAGATCTCCGTCTCGGCGAGCACGACGAGGCCGACCGCGGGGACGGCGAAGCCGCCGGACAGCTCGCCCACCACGACGGCGATGGCGTCAGGCGATTCGAGACTCTCGGCGACGCGAGTGTCGAGATCGTGATCGTGGAGGATCTCTCTCAGGTGCTCGGCCTGGCCGGCGTCGGCCGCCACGAGGCGAACGGTGAAGCCTTCGCCGCGCCAGCGGATCAGGTCATCGACGAGACGGTCGAATTTGCCGGAGTACGGCTCGACGGAGAGCGCTTCCAGCGAGACGTCGGCCTCCTCCGCCGCCAGCACCTCGAGCTCGACGCGGGGCCGCCCCGCAATGATTTCGCCGAGCGGCCGGCGGCCCGGGGCATCCTCGGACGTCTCGTCGAGCAGCCGCGGCGCGTCGACGACGACCGTAGCGCCGGCCGGGAGATAGTCGACAAGACGCGTCGACGCGTCGCCCGCCGCATCCGGCACGGCGACCAGCGGCAGCACGAAAAGCTCGTCGAGCGTGGCGGTCGAGCGCTGGGTCGTCGGATCGAACAGCCGGATCGACTCGATGTCGTCGCCGTCGAACTCCAGGCGCGCGGGGCTCGGATGCATGGGCGAGAAGACGTCCACAATGCCGCCGCGGGCGCTCCACTGGCCGACTTCGACGACCGTATCCGTCCGCTCGTATCCGGCCTTCTCGAGGGCTTCGAGCAGGAGCTCGCGATCGAGACTGTCGCGTGTCGCGAGCCGTAGCGTGCCCTCGCGGAACTCGCCCGGCGCCGGCAAGGGGGTGTCGAGCGCGGCCGGCGTGGCGACGACCGCGATGGGCTCGCCCGCCGTGAGCCGCCGCACGATCATCGCGCGTTCGGCCTCGGCTTCACGATGATGACCACCCCTCCAGAGCTGCGGCTCGCGCTCCGGAAACTCCAACGCGGCGGCGCCGAAGAACTTGAGATCCTGAGCGAAGCGATGCGCGTCGGCGAGCGAGGCGACGACGACGAGGACGGGGCGGGGATGACGCTGAAGCAGCTCGGCGATGACGAGCGCGCGGGCCGATCCGGCGAGTCCCGCGACGCGCAGGCGTACGTCTCCCTCAGCGAACCTCTTCGCCAGGTCCACAAACGCCTGCCAGTTCTTCAACATCAGGCCGATTTACGGTACCACGACGGGGAACGTGCCTTGCGCGGCGGCTGCGCGCAACGCTATCGTCGATCTGTGGCGATTCGAAACCCCGGCGGCTGGCTCCTGCTGCTGCTGTTGTTCGCGCCGGGGCTGGTGTTTGCACCGGTCGGAAGGGCGAGGGCGCAGACGATGACGTGCTCCGCCGCGACGAGCACACAGCTCGTCGGCCTCTGGGAATCGCGCGAGACATCGAAGGGCGGCCTCGGCCACGCGATGGAGTTCCGCGCGGATGGCAGCTTCGTCGAAACCTTCGCCATACTCCTGAACCTGTTCTATCGGATCTCCGGCGATCACCTCGCGCTCGTCGAGACACCGGCCGCCGCCGACACCGTGCTGGATATGACGTTCCGCATCGATGGCAGCGTGCTCACGGAGACCGGCGCCGATGGCTCAACGCTCACCAAAGAGCGGTTCGGCAAGCCTCCTGCGGTTGCGCCCACAGTGGCAGGCGTGTGGCGCTATCGGCACGACACCGGCGCCCTTGCCTACGAGCGGTACGCCGACGACGGCACGTTCCAGTTTCGTCTGCCGATGCGCAGCGTGACGGGGTGCTTCACGCTCGACGGTGATCGGCTGCGATTGGCGCCCCAGGCCGCGTCGCAAACGGTGATGAGGATCTCGTGGCGGGCCGGGGATCTCGTGTTGCCCGGCCGCGGGAAAGACGCGGTCTACCGGCGCGAACCGGCGGGCGCCTGGTACGATCTCGAGCACCTCGACGTCAAGCTGCCGCGCTGACGCGGCCTAGCGCGACGCCTGCGCGAGATAGAACGACAGCGTCTCGAGCTCGATCGACAGATCCACGTTCTGTAGCCGCACCTCCCGCGGGACCTTCAGCCGCGCCGGCGCGAAGTTCAGGATGGCGCGGATGCCCGCGCTGACCAGCTGATCGGTGACCGCCTGCGCGGACTCGCCCGGGACGGCGACGATGGCGATCTGAATGCCGCGCGCCTTGACCTCGCGTGCGAGCTCGCGGCTCGCGACGACATGCACAGAGTCGATGTCACGCGCGACCTTCGCGGGATCGTCGTCGACGATGACGGCGATGCGAAAGCCCTGGCGTCCGAAGCCTTTGTAGTGGAAGAGCGCCGAGCCGAGATTGCCGAAGCCGACGAGGACGACCGGCCACTGGCGGTCGAGCCCGAGGATGCGCTGCAGCTCAGTCTTCAGGCCCGCGACGTAGTAGCCGATCCCGCGTACTCCGAACTCACCGAAGTACGCGAGGTCTTTGCGGACCTGGGCGGAGTTCAGATTGAAGCGGTCCGCCATTTCCTGCGAGGAGATCGTCTTGACGCCGTCCTCCTCGAGCTGCAGCAGACAGCGGGTATAGACGGAGAGACGATGAATCGTCATCTCCGGGATTTTGGAGGCGCGATACGCAGAGCGACGTCGCATGGCAACGTTGGCCGGGCGTCCTCGCCTGCGACGCCCGGCCGAATCAGCCTACGCGGATGACATCACGCGAAGTTGATCCCTTTCACGAACAGCAGGATCAGCGCGATGACCAGCGTGTAAATGGCGAGCGACTCGATGAGCGCCAGACCGATGATCATCGCGGTCTGGATGCGGGCCGCCGCACCAGGTTGACGCCCCATGGCCTCGACGGCCGCCGCCACCGCTCGCCCCTGACCCAATCCGCAGAGGCCGGCCGCGATCGCCATGCCGATGCCGGCCGCGATGACGGTGAACGGGCCGACCCAACCGCCGGTAGCGGCACCGGCAGCCTGCGCGAATGCCAGGCCGGGGAACGCGACAATGAACAGAGATCCCAACATCAGTGAACGTCGCACGACCGTCCTCCTCTGTACGTGTGGTGTGCTAGTGATGGCCGGAGTCGTGGTGCTCGGCGCCAGGGCCGCCGTGCCCCTCGTCGGCGTGCTCTATGGCGCCCGAAATGTACAGCATCGTGAGCATCACGAAGATGAAGGCCTGGAGGAACGAGACCAGCAGCTTCAGGGGATAGAGGAACCCCACCATGAACGCGATCGCGATCAGGCCGCTGAGGCCGCCGACGGCGGCGCCGGCCGCGCTGCCCGACAGCGCCCAGCCGATCAGTCCGTCGAATCCCATCAGGAAGAAGATGACCCCGATCAGAATGTGGCCGCCCACCATGTTGCCGAAGAGCCGCAGGGTGAGCGACAAGGGCCGCGCGAGATGGCTGATCAGCTCGATCGGCAGCATGAGCGGCGCCAGCCACCACACCGGTCCCATGAAGTGCTTGATGTAGTTGGCCGGCCCCTGCTCCCGAAGACCGATCGCGTGGTACGCGACGAAGACGATGATCGCGCACGCCGCGGTGGTGTTGAGGTTGGTGGTGGGTCCATCGAATCCCGGTACGAGGCTCATCAAATTCGCGACGAAGATGAACAGGCCCAGCGTTGCGACGAACGGCAGGTAGGGCCGCCCCTGCGGGCCCATCACGTCGTCGATCATGCCCTGGAACTGCTCGAGCACGACCTCCATGAGGTTTTGCGCGCCTCGCGGCACCAGCTCCAGCCGTCGCGAAGCGGCGAAGGCGATGCCGGCCAGGATGATCATCACCAGCCAGGTGTAGGTGACGTGATCGGGAATGCCGGGCAGATGGAAGATCGGCGGATGCTCGATGGCTTCCATCACGCCTCCTCGAGCGCTGCGCGTAGCCCCTGGGCGACCACGCAGACGGGAATCACGCTGAGTCCCGCAACGATCGCCAGCGGATGGGCGTGACCGCTCACGAGCGCCAGCGTCACTGCCCCCGCGAGCGCAGCGAGACGCAGCCCCGCGCCGACCGTCCACAGCTTGCGCTCGGTGGAGGCGACGTCGACTGCGGCGGTCACGCGCGAGGCGAGCCAGCGAAAGTTGCCCACGGCGATGCCGGCGCCGGCGGCGGCGCCCAGCGCGCCGTCGACACCGCCCAGCCATGCCGCGGGCGCCGTGAGCGCCACGCCCAGCACGCAGGCGTCGCGCGAAACGCGCGACGTCAGGTCACTTGGAGTCATCGAGCTCCCGATTCGCTCTGTTGACCGAGCGAAAGAAAATCACGAATCCTGCGGCGATACCGAAACCCAGACCGATCAGCAACAGCCACGGCTTCGTGCCGAGCCATCGATCCAAAAAGTAGCCGCCGGCCAGGCCGATGACGGTGGCGAGCACCATCGCGAAGCCTACCGAGGACAACTCAGCGAGCGCGGACCAGGCCGACTTTTCCCCCGGCTGCGCCATGCGAGGCGAAACACTAACACAGCGTTCCGAGCTTGTGAAGAGACAGCACAACCTAGCCGAACATCCCGCCCATTCGAGTGCCCGCGATGCGGTTGATCGCCAGCACGCTCGCCACCGCGACGGCGATCAGGATGACGCCCAGCGCGGCCGCCTCGTTGGCACTGCCCGCGATGTAGAACGAAAAGATACCGACCGGGATCGTTTCCCAGCCGCCGAGCGACAGAAAGAGCACCGCGGAGGCCTCCTGCAGCGACGTCACGAACGAAAACAGCGAGCCGACGAGGACGCCGCGCCAGATGAGCGGCAGCGTGACGTCGCCGAAGGAGCGCAGCCCGCGGGCTCCCACGCTCGCCGCCGCTTCCTCCATCGATCGATGCACGACAAGCAGCGAGGCATACGACCCGCGGACCGTGTACGGCAGCCGTCGCACGGCCAGGACGATCGGCAGGATGATCCAGAGGCTCGTGAGCGGCGTCATGAGCCATGGCAGCTCGACGTGAAACGCGCGGATGTAGGCGATGCCGATGGCGGTGCCCGGGACGGCCAGGATGAGGGTGTTGACACCGTCGAGCATGTCGCGTCCCGGCAGGCGCGTGCGCGCCAGGATCCAGGCGATCGGTACCCCGATGACGATGCAGAGGACGACGGCCAGTGCCGAGTAGAGAAAGCTGTTCACGATGTACTTCGGCGTCTCGACGATGACGCGTTCGAAGAACAACGAGGTGTAGTGCAGCGGAAACGGCGTCATCGACCAGCCCTTCCCGACGGACGCCAGCGCCACGCCGAGATAGGGCACGAACGAGAGCAGCATCACCCCAGACAGAAACGTCAGGGCGCCGGCGGCCGCGAGCGGCCGCAGTCGCCGCCGCGGCACCCGTGAATACGACAGCGACGAGTAGTCCTTGATCGCGACGTAACGCCGGGCGGCGACGAGAAACACGATGGCGAGCGCCACCATCAACGCCGAGATGACGAGGCCCATGCGGAAGAGACGACGATCCACGAACTGGACGATGTTCAGATACGCCTGCGACGCGAGCAGGTCATGCACGCCGAGCACGAGGGGCGTGGCGAAGTCCGAAAACGTCCAGATGAAGACCAGCAGGGCGCCCGCCACGTAGCCTGGCGTCGTGAGCGGCAGCGTGATCGTGGACAGTCGGCGCCAGCCGCGCGCGCCCACGCTCGCCGCCGCCTCCTCCAACGACGGATCGATCCGGCCCAGCGCGTCGACGACGTTGAGCGTGATCATCGGAAAGAGGTGAAACGTCTCGACCAGCAACACGCCGTGAAGACCGTAGACGAAGTTGATCGGCTGCGCGAGGCCAAACCAGTCCTCGAGCAGCACGTTGACCGTGCCGGCCTTGCCCATGATGAACGTGAAGCCCAGGACACCGACCAGAGGCGGCGACACGATGGGGATCAACGTCAGGTACCCGAAGAGGTTACGGCCGGGGAAGTCACAGCGAACGAGCAGGAGCGCGATGGCGAAGCCCAGCACCGACGTCGCGGCCACAGTGCCGAAGCCAAGCACCAGCGAGTTCCAGAGCGAGCGCTGATAGAAGCCGTCCGCCGCGAACGCGACGAAGTTCTGAAGCGTCAGGCGGCCGGTGTCGTCGCTGAATGCGTCATAGAACACGCGCAGCAACGGATAGACGAGGAAGATCGCCAGAAACGCCCAGATCAGCGCGACGCCGAGGGCAGGCAGCGCGCTGGCCGAGATACGGCGCCCGGGCGAGGCCGCGACGACGGCATCGGTCATGGCGCGCGTCCTCAGTCCTCGGCGAGAACGAGGGTGGCCGAGGCGGGAAAGGTCACGTGCACGCCGTGTCCCGCGGGGAGCAGCTCGTGCTGCCACGAATCACCGACGTCGACTTTGAGCACGAGCCCGGCCGCCGTCTCGACGTCGTAGCGGAGCGTGCTGCCGAGATACGCGGCGAGCCGAATGCGACCCTCGACGCGATTTTCGCCGCCGCCGTTCAGCGTGACGTTCTCGGGCCGCACGGCCAGCACACAGGCGGCGCCGGCCGCACGATCACCCCGGCGCGCGCAGATGCGACCGAGCGGTGTTTCGACGAGCGCGTAGTCGTCAGCATGCTCCTTGACCACGCCCGGGATGAAGTTGTTGGTCCCGACGAAGTCGGCGACGAAGCGATTCGCCGGGCGTTCGTAGAGCGTCTTCGGCGTCGCCACCTGCTGCACGCGTCCCTCGCGCATCACCGCCACGCGATCCGAGAGCGAGAGCGCCTCCTCCTGGTCGTGCGTGACGTAGATCGTGGTGATCGCAAGATCCCGCTGCAGCGCCCGGATCTCGCCCCGCACCTGCACGCGAATCTTCGCGTCGAGGTTCGACAACGGCTCGTCCAGCAACAGGATGTCGGGGTTCAGCACGAGCGCGCGCGCGAGCGCGACCCGCTGTTGCTGACCACCGGACAGCTGCCCGGGATAGCGATCTTCGAGGCCGGTGAGGTTCACCCTGGCGAGACCGGCCGCCATTCGACGTCCGATCTCGGCCGCGCTCAGCTTGCGCAGACGCAGCCCGTACGTCACGTTGCCGCGCACGGTCATGTGCGGCCAGAGGGCGTAGTTCTGAAAGACCATGCCGATGTTGCGCGCATGCGGCGGCAGACCGTCGACGCGCCGGTTGCCGAACCGGATCTCGCCGTCATCGACGGCGACGAAGCCGGCGAGCAGGCGCAGCAGCGTGGTCTTTCCGCAACCGGACGGGCCGAGCAGCGTGAACAGCTCGCCGTCGCCGATGTCGAGCGAGACGCGATCGACGGCGGTCGTCGACGCAAAGCGCTTGGTGACCTCACGCAGCGCGATCTTCATTGTTATTGAGGGGGGACCGGCGACCGTCCCCCCTCACACTCCCCTGTTCGCGCCGAAAGCAACACCGACCCCACCCGTTACGGCTTTTTCCAAGTGGCTTCGATGTCCGAGCGGAACTTCGTCTTCAGCGTATCGGAGCGCTTGGCGGCCACGTCTTCGTCGTAGACGTTGGACACGTCGCGGTCGAAGTACGAGCGAACGCCGCCGGTGAACTCCACCGCCGTCTCCGCCGTCGACCCCGGCGGCCCCTGCACTTTGTACTTCGGCGTGATCGGAAACAGGCCGCGGTCCATGAAGACTTTCTGGCCGCGTTCGGTGAGCAGGAACTCGATGAAGGCGCGCGCCGCCTTCGAATTGCGCGCGCCCGCGAGAATGGCCATCGGTTCGGGCGTGACGAACGCATTCTTCGGCGCGACGAATCTCAGGTCGAAGCCCGCGAGCTTTTCCTCGAAGGCCATGTACGACGGCACCGCGAAGCCCGCGGTGTACTCGCCCTTGGCCACGACGGTCGGCACGTCACGGCTCCTCGCGGTGAAGTGGCCGGTGTTGGCCGCGAGCTTACGCAGCCATTCCCAGCCCTTGTCCTCCCCGTACATCGACAGGATCACCTCGTATGTCGCATTGGACGACGACGACCGCGTGGGCGCGCACTGCGCCACCTCGCCCCTGAGCTTGGGATTGAGCAGGTCGTCCCAATCTTTGGGCTCCGGGACGCCGAGCCGCTTGATCTTCTTCGGGTGATACACGAGCCCGTACGGCTCCAGCGCGGTGCCGATCCAGTAGCCGTCCTTGTCCTTCAGCGGGATCGGCTTCGGCTTACCGATGCTGGCCGGAATCGAATCCCACGCCTCGCGGGAGATCTCGACCTTTTGCAGCAGCTTCTGCTCGGCGAGCTTTTCGAACAGCGCGGATTCGCCACCCCAGAAGATGTCGACCTCGGGCTTGCCCTTCCATTCCACGACGCGGCCGTACGCGATCGGCGTGCCGGCCGGAATCGCGTTCACCTTCAGCGAGACGTTCCATTTCTCCTTCGCGTACTCGGCGAAGGCCTTCAGTGCCGCGTCGTGGATGAACTTCGACACCGGAGTGATGAGGTTCAGCTCGCTCTCGATCGGCGCCTGAGCGGCGGCGCTGCTTGCCAACAGGAGCGTCACGATCAGCAGGACCGCCGTCAGCATTCGTCGCGTCATCGATCGCTCCTTGTCCACTCGCGCGATCGCTCGACCGCGCGCTTCCAGTTCTCGTATCGCTCGGCGCGCTGCGCCGCCGGCATCATCGGGGTGAACGTGCGTTCCACCGCGTGGCGCTCGGCGACAGCGTCCAGTGAGCGCCAGAAGCCGGCGCCGAGGCCGCCCAGATAGGCAGCGCCCAGGCCGGTCGTTTCGATCACGGCCGGGCGACCGACAGGCGCGTCGAGCACGTCAGCCTGGAACTGGCACAGAAATCCGTTCGCGGCCGCGCCGCCGTCGACCTTCAGACGCGGGAGGTTGGCCTTGGCGTCGGCGACCATCGCATCGAGCACGTCGCGGCTCTGAAAGGCAATGGCTTCCAGTGCGGCGCGGACCAGATGAGCGCGTGTGGTTCCGCGCGTGAGCCCTACGATGGTGCCGCGCGCGTGCTGGTCCCAGTACGGCGCCCCCAGGCCGACGAACGCGGGCACGAAATAAACGCCGCCCGTGTCGGCCACGGATGCGGCGAGCGCCTCCGTCTCTGCTGCGTGGGCGATGATGCCGAGACCATCCCGCAGCCACTGCACCGCGGCGCCCGCGACGAAGACGGCGCCTTCCAGCGCATACGTCGTTTGCCCGGCGATGCGCCACGCGATGGTCGTCAGCAGCCCGTGGGACGAGAGCACGGGATTCGCACCGATGTTGACGAGCGCGAAGCATCCGGTGCCATAGGTGTTCTTCGCGTCGCCTGTCGTGAAGCACGCCTGTCCGAACAGCGCGGCCTGCTGGTCGCCCGCGATACCGGCGATCGGCACGCCGCGAGGCAGCCACCCGAGGTCCGCGGTCTCGCCGCAGACGCCCGACGAATCGACGATCTCGGGCAGCACCTCGCGCGGCACGTTCAGCAGCGCGCACATACCGTCGTCCCATTCGACGCGGGCGAGATCGAGGCACAGGGTGCGCGAGGCGTTGCTGACATCGGTCGCGTGCACCCGGCCTCGGGTGAGCTTCCAGAGCAGCCACGTGTCGACGGTGCCGAAGGCGAGCTGGCCGCGCGCGGCACGGCGGCGCGCATCGGGCACATGATCGAGGATCCAGGCGATCTTCGTGCCCGAAAAGTAGGCGTCGAGGACGAGCCCGGTGCGCTCGCGGACCGTCGGCTCATGGCCGGCCGCGCGCAGCCGATCGCACGCGCGCGCCGTGCGACGGCATTGCCAGACGATGGCGCGATAGATCGGCGCGCTGGTCGCGCGGTCCCACACGATCGTCGTCTCGCGCTGATTCGTGATCCCGATCGCCGCGACGTCGTCGCCTGTCAAACCCGCTGCGTTCAAGGCCTGCCTGGCGGCGCGCTCCACCGTCGTCCAGAGCTCTTCGGGATCGTGCTCGACCCAACCCGGCTGCGGATAGTGCTGCGACACCTCGGCGTAGCCGCGGGAACGGACGACGCCGTCCGCATCGACGACCAGCGCCGTCGAGCCGGTCGTCCCCTGATCGAGCGCCAACACGAAGCCCGACGGCATCGTAGCGGGAGGCTATCACATGACGGGAAGACGGCCCGTTGCCGGGCCGCCTTCCGCGTCGCCGGATGGTTACGGTGACGGAAACACGCCGAGTTGTCTGAGCAAGTTACCGGTGTCCCAGTAGATCCAGTCGTGCGCCGGCCGGCCATTGCGATATTGCGAGACCGTGCAGCCGTGGGTGACGACCTTGCGATTGGTCGGCGCCACGCCCATGAGCGGGCCGCCGTGCGTTCCCGTCGCGCGCCAGCGCGTCACCACGAAATCCTCGCTCGCGAGCATCTGCTCGGTGTCGAGCCGAAGATCGGGAAACGCCGTCACGTAGATCTTCATGAACTCCCGCGCGCCGGCGCGGCCTTGCATGGGCGCGGGGATCGTGTCGCTCTCGGCCACGTATTTCTCGTCGAGCAGCTTGGCGTAACCGTCCAGATCGTGCGCACTCCAGATCCTCATGATTTCGCGGGCCACGCGCAGATTGTCCTGCCCTGCCATACGCCGTCTCCAGTGTCCGAACCGGTTGTCTCGAGGTCCGTAAACGGAGAGAGATCCGCTGCGCCCTCCTTTCGTCGATCGGATGGCTCGTCAGGCTATCACGGCGCCGCGCGGCGCTCAGGCGCGACCGAGCGCCCGCAGCGCCACGTCGGGACGGTCACTGGTCAGCACGTCGACGCCGAGCGCGATCAGGCGGCGCATCTCGGGCTCGTCGTTGACGGTCCAGGCGCCGACTTTCACCCCCGACGCGCGCGCAGCGACGACCACGCTCTCGTCGACGAGTGTGTGCTTGAGGCCGACGTCCGTGGCGCCGAATTTCAACGCCCAGGCGACGGTGTCCGCGGGTCGGGCGCGAGCGAGGCGGACATGCATCGTCGACACCAGCAGCGTGGTGCGCAGCCGCGGCATCAGCTGGCGCGCGTGCTCGATGACGGCCGGATTGAACGACATGACGTTCGCGCGCTCGAGCACCCTGGCGTGTGACAGCGCGGTGATGATGCGCTCCTCGATGCCCTTGTAGCGCGCGCCCGCTCGTATGCGTGAGCGCGGGAAGTAGCGGACGCCGAGACCGCGGCCCGGCACCTTCACCTCCACGAGCACGCCGCCGCCGGCTGCGGCGACCACGGCCAGCACGTCCTCGAGCATCGGCACGTGCTCCGTCGTCAACCGCCGATCGGGCCCGCGCAGCCGCGCGCGTCGCAGCTCGCCGGCGGTTCGGTTGCGGACGCGGCCCAGCCGGTCGGTCGTGCGGCGCAGGGTCGCATCGTGGATCACGGGCAAGGCGCCGTCGGCGGCCATGTGCACGTCCAGCTCGACGAGGTCGGCGCCGAGCGCGAGCGATTCGCGGAAGCCGCGCAGACTGTTCTCGGGCCAGAGGCGTGCGCCGCCGCGGTGCGCAGCCAGCCGCGTCGTCACTTCTGATTCTCCTGGGGGCCCCGACGTGGCCCCCAGACCCCCCACGCTCGATCACAGGCTCGCCTCGGCCGTCGAACGGCCTGCGGCTTCGCACTCCCATCGCGCCCCGGCGGAGCCGTGGCGCGCCTCGGGTTTCGCGTGCGACGTCTCACTTCTCGGTCTCGATCAGGCCCTTCACGAACCAGCGCTGCATCGCCACGATCACCGCCACCGGCGGCAGGAGCACCATCATCGCCGCGGCCATCGCGATGTTCCACTCCGGCAGCTGCGATGTCCGCGGCACAAGCGTCTCGATCCCGATCACGGCCGTGCGCATGTTGGGGGTGTTGGTGATCATCAGCGGCCACAGATAGTCGTTCCACCCGGCGACGAACAGGATCACGAATAGCGCCGCCATGTTGGCCTTCGACAACGGCAGCAGGATCGTCCACAGAAAGCGCATCGGACCCGCGCCGTCGAGCTGGGCCGCCTCGGCGAGCGAGTCGGGAATGGTGCGGAAGAATTGGCGGAACAGGAACGTCCCTGTGGCCGAGGCCATGAGCGGCACCGCGAGCCCCCAGTACGTGTTGACCCAGCCGAGCACGCTCATCACCTGGTACGTGGACACGATACGAACGGGAACGGGAAGCATGAGCGTGACGAAGATCATCCAGAACACGACGTGCTTGCCGCGGAAGTCGAAGTAGACGATCGCGAACGCCGACAGCAGCGAGATAGCGATCTTGCCGAACGCGACGCCCAGCGCCACGATGGCGCTATTCACCAGCAGCCGCCCCATGTTGGCGCGCTGCCACGCCTCCACGTAGTTGCCGAAGAGCGCCGTGGCCGGCCACGGCTTGGGTGGCATCGTGGTCACCTGGGACAGCGTCTGCGTGCTGATCACGAAGGCGTAGTACAGCGGAAACGCCAGCAGCGCGACCGCGGCGACGAGAATGACGTGCGCGGTGAGCGCATGCCAGTCGGTCTTGCGACGCCGAGCCTGTGTGACCGTGAGCGTCGCCGACTGGGCAAGCGTGCGCGACATCAGTAGGTCACCTTCTTTTCCGCGAAGCGAAACTGGAACGCGGTCAGGACGATCACAAGGGCCATCAGCACCACGGACTGCGCCGCCGAGTACCCGAGCTGCAGCCCCTCGAAGCCATCTCTCCATGCGCGGTAGACGAGGATCGAGGTCGCGTCACCGGGGCCACCCTGCGTCACCGCGTGCACGAGGCCGAAGCTGTCAAAGAACGAGAACGTCATGTTGAGCGTGAACAGGAAGAACGTGACCGGCGAGAGCAGCGGAAACGTGATCGCGAAGAACCGCCGGACGGGTCCTGCGCCGTCCACGCTCGCTGCCTCCAGGACCGATGTCTCGATCGCCTGCAGCCCGGCGAGATAGAAGGCGAGGTTGTAGCCGAATTGCTTCCAGATTGCGGCGACGATGATGAGCACCATCGCCACCCAGCCCTTCAGGAACCAGTTGAACTGGTACGTGGTCACGAAGGAGAGCAGCCACGGGAGGATCCCGTACGAGGGGTGAAAGACGAACAGCCAGATGATGCCGGCGATCGCAGGCGCGATGCCGTACGGCCACAGCAGCAGCGAGCGGTAGAGCGCCAGGCCGCGGATCTTCGCATTGGCGAGCGCCGCGAGCAACAGCGCCAGCGCCATTCCGACGAAGGTCACTGCGAACGAAAAGACGAAGCTCGTGACCAGCGAACGCAGGGACGCGTCGTCGCGGAACAGCCGCTCGAAGTTGGTGAGCCCGACGAAGATGAGGCGATCACCGAACGGCGACGCGCGGTACAGCGACAACCGCAGCGAGTCGAAGGCCGGCCAGAAAAAGAACACCACCGTGATCACGACCTGCGGCGCCACCAGGGCGTACGGCAGCCAGCGATTCGGAAAGACGCTGCGTTTCACTTATAGAGCGCGGCGAACTCCTTGAGAATGTCGCTCGACTTCGCGACGGCGTCGTCCAGCCCTTGCTTGGCCGTCTTCTTGCCGCTGAAGATGTTCTCCATCTGTTCCTCGATCGCATCACGTACCGAGGCGAAGTTGCCGAGCCGGATGCCCTGGCTGTTCGGCGTAGTCTTGCCGGACTGCATCTGCTTGATAGCAGTGAGCTGCTGCGGATTCTTTGAAAAGTGGCCGGAGGCTTCCATCGCCTTCACCGCGGCGTTCGAGATCGGCAAGTATCCGGTCACGCCCGCCCACCACGCCTGATTGTCCGTGGACGCCAGATACTTGAAGAACTGCGCGACGCCTTTGTACTCCTCCGGCTTCGCGCCCTTCAGCACCCAGAGCGTAGCGCCGCCGATGATCGAATTACCCTGCGGGAAGCCGGCCAGGCGCGGAAGGGGCCCCGTCGCCCACGTGAACTTGCCCTCGGAGGCCTTCGTGAGGTTGCCGATGTATGCCGACGAGGTGAGGAACACGCCGCACTCGCCGTTGCCCATGTTCGCCTCGGCCTTGTTCAGCCGGCCGTTGTAGGTGAACCAGCCTTCTTTCGCGGCGCGCTGCAGCAGCTCCATCATCTTCACGCCGAATGGTCCGTTGATCTTGAGCGTGGTGGCGAGCCCGTCGAAGCCGTTGGCGTGGTCGGCGAAGGGCTGGTCGTGCAGCGCGTGCATGTTCTCGACGAGCGTCCACGACGGCCACGCCGCGCTGAAGCCGCACTTCGCGCCGGACGCCACGAGCTTCTTGGCCGAGGCCTCGACTTCGTCCCACGTCGCCGGCGGCTTGTCCGGCAGACCGGCCTTCTTGAAGAGATCGCGGTTGTAGAACAGGATCGGCGTCGACGAGTTGAACGCCATCGAGTAGAGATTGCCGCCCTGCGAGTAATAGCTCTTCACCGGACCGATGACGTCGTTCCAGTCGATCGTGACGCCGTGATCCTTCACGAGCTGATACACGGAATAGACCGCGCCGGACGAGAGCATCGTCTGCGTGCCCACCTCGTAGACCTGCACGATGTGCGGCGGCTGCTTGGCGCGGTACGCCGCGATGGCGGCGTTGAGCGTGTCGGGATACGAGCCTTTGTAGACCGCCTTCACTTCGTACTCGCTCTGGGAGGCGTTGAACTTGGCGGCGATCTCGTTGACGCGCTCGCCGAGAACGGCCGTCATGGCATGCCACCATTGGATCTCGGTCTTCGCGGCCGCTGACGACGGGACGGCGACCACCGCGAGTGCGGCGATCGCGACCATACGCGCGAGGAGCGCCTTCATGCGTGCCTCCAGAGTCGGAGTTCTCGAACGGCGGTGCCGCACTATAGCACAGCGTCCGTGACCCGAACGCGACGCGCGCGCTACGGTTTGGCGGCGATGATCCAGGTCGTGATGGCGTCGACCACGCGGTCTTCGATGCCGAAATAGCCGTGCGGCGCGAGCGGCTCGCACGGCGGCGATTGCGGCGCGTCGCCGCCGGAGAACGTCAGCAGCTCCTTCTTCGGCGTCGCCGACAGCCGGCGCATCGCCCAGCTCGTGTCGGCGTAGCGGCTCGAAGGGCAGCCGTCGTCACGGTGGTGAACGAGCAGGACCGGGACGTGGATGTGATCGAGCGCGACGTCCTGCAGCGACTCGCCCATCTCTTTGTTGCGGCCCATGACGCTCGAGGTCAGCACGACACCGTCGGGCCCGCCGTCGGTCAGCCGCGCGGCGACGCTTGCCGCCGAAACGCTGCCCATGCTGGTGCCGACCAGCCACACCGGAACCGGCGCCTCCGCGTGCAGCGTCGCGATCAGCGCCCGCACGTCGGTCGCGTGCTCGGTGCTGGTGCGGAACCCGACCATCGCCTGCCCCGTCCGGTCCGACGGCACGTCGACGACGGCCACGAGCAAGCCTTTCTCCGCGAAACGCTGACGCATTCGTACCAAGAAGTTCGTGTTGCGCGCGGCGAGCGGACCGCGCTGCAGTCCGAGCGCGCCCCGTCCGCCCATGAAGAGGATGACGCTCGCCACCGGCGGGCGCGACGGATGGATGAGGACGAACGATTCGGTGACATCGGGACGCGTCGGAATCGTCCGAATCTGTTCGTCGAGCGCGCTCGCGCCCGGCGGCGCGAGCAGCAGCAGGACAGCGAACACGAGTCGACGCGTCACGCGAGCGCCCGACGCGAGCGCGCCACGTCCGTGTGGTATGCCTCGAGCTCGGCATCGAGCCGACGCGCCGACCAGCCGAGCAGCACGGCCATGCGGCGACCGATCGACTCCGCGCAGTCGTCGCCCTGACACGCGCTCGTGCCGATGCCGGTGCGTCGCAGCAGAAAATCCTGCAGCGACACCGTCATCTCGTCGTGCACGGCGTGATGGAGCTCGGCGACGATGTCCCCGTTGTGTGGACACAGCCGCTCGGCGCCGCCCGGCACCTTGCCGGCAAGCTCGACGATGCGCGGGTAGAGACGTCCGTAGGTCGTCACCAGTGTCCGCAGCGTCTGCAGATCGAGTCCGGTGGGACCCGTCTCCTCCGAGACGTCGAGCCACGCGCGCGCCTCGACCTGCCCGATTTCTTCGTCCAGCCCGTCGAGCGTGCGCTCGGCGGTAAGGCTGCGCCGGGGACGGCCGAGCGCGCGCGAGACGCGGTCGCCGAGCTGCTCGGCCAGGCTGCGGAAGCACGTCAGCTTCGTGCCTGTGATGGAGAGAAACCGTCCGCCTTCCTCCTCGACGATGCGGTGCGCGCGGGACACCTTGGGGGCCGACGTGCCCTCCTCGTAGGAGAGCGGCCTCACGCCAGCGTACGTGTAGCGCACTTGAGCGCGACAGACGCGCGGATCCGGCAACGCCTTGTGCGCTTCGGCGAGCAGGTAGTCCACCTCGTCGTGCGTGGCGTGCACGCGGTCCAGGTCACCGTCGAACTCCGTGTCGGTCGTTCCGACCAGCGAGAACTCTCGCCACGGGATCACGAAGATCATGCGGTCGTCGCTCGTGGACTGGTAGATCGCGCGCTCGGTCAGGCGTGGCAGGAGGCAGTGGATCCCCTTCGTGCGGCGCAATAATCGCGGTCCGCGTTCCTTGACGCCGGCGCCCGCGCGCACGATGTCGACCCAGGGTCCCGACGCGTTGACGATGACGCGCGCGCCGAGCCGCGCCGTCTCGCCGGTCAAGAGATCGCGCGCGATCACGCCCGCGATGGCGCCGCCGGCGTCACGGCGAACCTCCTCGACCTGGCAATAGTTGTACGCGCGGGCGCCGTGCCGGCACGCCGAGAGCACGTTTTCGAGACAGAGACGTTCGGGCGAGAGCAACAGGTCGTCGAAGTAGTAACCCGCGCCGCGCAACTCGTCGGGTCGCAGCCCGGGCTCGAGGCTGAGCGCGTCGATGGGCCGCAGAACACGGTAGCGCTCGCGATCGCGACCCGGCGTGAGCCAGTCGTAGAGTGTGAGCCCGATGCGCACCTTGATGAGCCCGCGCGTCGAATCGCGGTAGATCGGGACCAGAAACGGCAGCGGACGAACGAGATGCGGGGCGAGTCTGCGAAGTCGCTCGCGCTCGGTGAGCGATTCGCGCACGAGCCCGAAGTCGAACAGCTCGAGATAGCGCAGCCCACCGTGCACGAGCTTGGATGAGCGCGAGGTTGTTCCGGCGCCGAAGTCACCGCGATCGAGGAGCGCGACGCCCACGCCGCGCAGCGCGAGGTCGCGCGCGACCCCCGCGCCCGCCATGCCGCCACCGATGATGACGACGTCGAACTCGGCGTCGAGGAGCGGCTGAGGACGCACCGTCATCGAATCAAATCTCGGATCGATGGTAGCACGAGGTCCGGCGCGATCTCGGCGATCCGGGGGTCATCGGCGCGCGTCACTCCCGAGAGCACGAGCACCGTGCCGAGGCCGAGGCGGCGCCCCATGACGATGTCTGTCTCGATGCGGTCGCCGACGATCACCGCGTCGCGCGCCGGCACGTCGAGGCGCGCGAGCGCGACCTCGAGGATGATCGGCGACGGCTTGCCGACGACGATTTCGACCGTCTTGCCGGTCACCGCCTCGACGGCCGCCATCATGCCCGCGCAATCGGGAATCTCGCCGCCCTCGACGGGGCACGTGCGATCCGGATTCGTCGCAATCAACCGCGCGCCCTGGCGTACGGCCTGCAACGCGATGTTGAGCTTCGCGTAGTCGAACGTGCGATCGAAAGCGATGACGACCCAGCGCACGCGCTGATCGGGCCGGACCTCGAAGCCGTGCGCGATCAGCTCCGCGACCAGCGGCGGCTCACCGATCACGAAGACGGGGGCGCCGGAATCGAGCGCCGCGAGGTGGCGCGCGAGCACCAGCGACGAATTGATCACGTCCTCGGCGTCAGCGGGGACGCCGAGGCGGCGCAATTTCGCCGCGTAGTCAGCGCGCGTCTGCAACGGCTTGTTCGAAAGGAAGGCGACGCGACGGCCGTCGCCGCGCAGCGCGGCCACCGTCTCGGCGGCGCCGGGCACCAGCGCCTCGCCGATGTACACGGTGCCGTCGAGGTCGAAGAGCCAGCCGCGATGCGGCAGGCGCGCCGCCACTAGCGGCGCCCGCGCAGTTCGGCGATGCGTGCGCTCGGGCTGCGGCCGCCATGCGAATGCCGTATGGCGAGCCGTGTCGCCGCCGCGAAGCGCAGGGCGCGAGGAGCGCACCGCCGGCGATCGGCTCGTCGCCGCGCGACCCCCTCCGGGGGCTGGGGGTTCGCGCGGATCGCGCCCGAGCGAGCGTGCGGCGTACAGGCGAGCCATCCCCGCGTGAGCTCGGCAGCCGTGGCCCGAGCGCACACACAAGCGGACTGCGCGCGCACCACTAGCGGACGAGCGGCGTGACGGCGACCTGGGCGAGATCGGCGAACGGCGCGGGCATCACCCCCAGGAGGACGATGCCGACGATGGCGATGGCGAGCGCGACGCCGCCCGCGAACGACGGCACGAGGCGGACGTCCACCCCCTCGGGTTCGCGCATGTACATGTAGACGATCACGCGCAGGTAGTAATAGGCGGCGATCGCGGAGTTGAGCACGCCCAGCACGGTCAGCCACACATACCCGGCGCGCACCGCGGACCCGAACAAGTAGAACTTGCCGACGAATCCCGCGAGCGGCGGGATGCCGACCAGCGACAGGAGAAACAGAGCGAGCGTCGCTGCCAGCACGGGGTGGCGGCGCGCGAGCCCCGCGTAATCGCCGACCTCCACCGCCTCGCCGTCGGACCGCTCGACCAGCAGAATGCTGCCGAAGGCGCCGGCGGTTGTGAACGTATACGCGAGGAGGTAGAACAGCACGGCGCCCGCGCCCGACACGCCGCCCGCCACGAGGCCGACCAGCATGTAGCCGACGTGCGCGATCGACGAGTACGCGAGCATGCGCTTGAGATTCGACTGCGCGATCGCAATGACGTTGCCCGCCGTCATGGTGACCGCGGCGACCGCCCACAGCAGCACGCTCCAGTCGGGCTGCGCAGCCTTGAGGGCCACCGTCAGCACGCGGATGAGCGCGGCGAACGCGGCCGCCTTCGAGCCGGTGGCGATGAGCGCGGTCACCGACGTCGGCGCGCCTTCGTAGACGTCGGGCGCCCACATGTGGAACGGCACCGACGAGATCTTGAATCCGAATCCGACGAGCAGCAGCCCGAGGCCGATCGTGACCAGCGCGTCGTGCGGGCGTCCCGCCGCGGCGGCGGCGATGCGGTCGAAGTTCGTCGAGCCGGTCGCGCCGTAGATAAGCGCGATGCCGTACAGCAGGAAGCTCGTGGCAAAGGCGCCGAGCAGGAAGTACTTCATCGACGCCTCGCCGGAGGCCAGACGCAGCTTGAACAGCCCGGCGAGGACGTAGAGCGACAGCGACATCAGCTCGATGCCGAGGAAGACGACCAGCAGGTCGCCGGCAGAGGCCAAGAGCATCATGCCGGACGTCGAGAACAACACGAGCGCGTAGTATTCACCGGACTCCACGCCGTTGCGGCGCAGGTAGTCCAGCGACATCAGCACGGCGAGCGCCGACGCATAGCAGATCACGATATCGAAAAAGAGCGCGTAGTTGTCGAGCAGGACCATGTCGCGAAACGCCCGTGCATCACGGTTCCAGAGCGGGATCGCGCTGAGCAGCGCGACCACCAGCCCGGCCAGTGCGACGCCACCGAGGTGCTCCTTGCTCCGTGGCGGCAAGAGGTCGAGTAGCAGAACGAGCACGCCGGCGCCGAACACGATGAGCGAAGGCAGAAGCGCGCCGAGATCGACCGACGGCGCGGGGATCATGGGCGCGCCGGTTGTAGCGAAAGCCGCGAGGTCGGCTCCAGCCGTGGGTCGCCTCTTCTAGATGGTTCCTGGCTCCGTTCCACTCCCGCGACTCTGGGTGCGGTCTTGTTCCGCGCCACGCTGGCCTTGCTCTCGACCTGCGCGATGAGCGCCTGGACAGAAACTTCCGTCTTCGACGTGAACGGCTTCGGATAGACGCCGATCCACACGATCAGCAGCAGCACGGGCACGAGGACCGCCCATTCACGCGACGTGAGGTCGGCGAGGCGGCGGTTGGCCTCGTGGCGAATTTCCCCGAGGGCCACGCGTTGGTACATCCAGAGCAGATAGACCGCGGCGAGGATGATGCCCGTGTTCGCAATAGCGCCGAGCCACTTGTCGACGGTGAACGCGCCCACAAGGATGAGGAACTCCCCGACGAAACCGTTGAGGCCGGGCAACCCGAGCGACGACAGGCACACGATGAGGAACAGCGCGGAGAACGCGGGAATCACGCCCCAGAGTCCGCCGAATTCCGCGATCAACCGCGTGTGTCGACGCTCGTAGATCATGCCCACCATGAGGAACAGCGCCCCCGTCGACAACCCGTGATTGATCATCTGAATGACCGCACCCACCATGCCCTGCGGTGTGAGCGTGAAGAGTCCGAGCATGACGAAGCCGAGATGGCTGACGCTCGAATAGGCGACGAGCTTCTTGAGGTCCGGCTGCACGGTGGAGACGAGCGCGCCGTAGATGATACCGATCACGGCCAGCGCATAGACCCACGGGCCGTAGTCGACACTCGCGTCGGGGAACAGCGGCAGGCAGAAGCGGAGAAAGCCGTACGTGCCCATCTTCAAGAGCACGCCGGCCAGGATCACCGAGCCCGCCGTCGGCGCCTCGACGTGCGCGTCCGGCAGCCAGGTATGGAATGGGAACAGCGGCACTTTGATGGCGAACGCCAGCGAGAACGCGAGGAACATGAGCGTCTGCGCGCGCCCCGGCGCTATGACATACCGCGTGAGCGTCGGCAGGTCGAACGTGTAGACGCCGGTGGCGGCGCCGTGCTGGTAGTACAGGGCGAGGATGGCCACCAGCATCAACGCGGAGCCCACCATCGTGTAGAGCACGAATTTGATGGCGGCGTAGACGCGGTTGGCGCCGCCCCACACGCCGATGACGAAGTACATCGGGATCAGCATCGCTTCCCAGAAGACTAAGAAGAGGAAGAGGTCGAGCGAGACGAACACACCGATCATGCCCGTTTCCAGCAGGAGCATGGCGATGACGAACTCCTTCGTGCGGTCCTCGATGGCGCGCCACGCCGACGCCAGCGCCACCGGCATGAGGAACGTCGTCAGCAGCACCAGGAGCACGCTGATGCCGTCCACGCCGACGTGATAGCCGACGCCGAACCCCGGCATCCAGCGCATGATCTCCTCGAACTGCATGTCGGCGTCGCCGGCGTCGAAGCGCGTCCACAGCGGCAGCGAGGCCACGAACGTCGCGACGCTCACCGCCAGACCGCTCCAGCGCAGGGCCGGCTCGTTTCGGCGCGGCACGAGCAACATGATCAGCAGCGCGCCCAGGGCAGGCAGGAAGGTGACGACCGTGAGCACGCCGACGGGCATTATTTCTGGAGCCTCATCATCGGGCCAGGAAATACACGATGAAGATGACGGCCCCCGCGAGCATGGTCAACGCGTAGTTCACGACGTATCCCGTCTGGAGACGGCGCAGCTCCGCCGCCCCCCACGAGACGACACGGCCGACACCGTTCACGATGCCGTCGACGACGCCGAGGTCGAAGACGCGTGCCAGAAAGACCGAGGCGGCGTAGAGCGGCTGCACGATCGCGCGATCGTAGAGCCAGTCCACGTACCACGCGTTCAGGAGCAGACTGTGCACGGGCGTCTTCGCCCGGCCAATTTCCTCCGCCCTCACCGGTCGCGCGATGTACATGAACCACGCGATCGCGATACCGGCGGCGACCACCAGCACGGAAAGCACGAGAAGCATGATCCCCGCCACACCGCCGTGCTCGCCCTCGTGCGGCGGCAACACGGGCGCCAGGAAGCGCGCGAACGGCGTGCCGTGCTCGGACGGAATGCCGAATGCGGCGCCCGCAATCACCGTCAAGGCGGCCAGCACGATCAGCGGCCACGTCATCACCGGCGGCGACTCGTGCACATGATGCGCGACGTCCTTGGACATGCGCGGCGCGCCGAAGAACGCGAGGAAGATGAGCCGGAACGTATAGAAGGCCGTCATCAGCGCGCCCGCCAGCAACAGCGCCCACGCCGCGCGGCGCCCGAAGAACGCCGCCGCGAGGATCTCGTCTTTGGAGAAGAATCCGGCCAAACCCGGCACACCTGCGAGGCCAGCAGCGCCGATCGTCATCGTGATGGTCGTCGTCACCATGCGCGGGGCGAGCCCGCCCATCTTTCTCAAATCCTGCTCGCCGTGCAGCCCGTGGATCACGGAGCCCGCCCCGAGGAAGAGCAGCGCCTTGAAGAACGCGTGCGTGACGAGATGGAAGATGCCCGCCGCGTACGCGCCGAGCCCGAGCGCGGCGAACATATAGCCGAGCTGGCTCACCGTGGAATAGGCGAGCACGCGCTTGATGTCTGTCTGCACCAGCCCGATCGTGGCCGCGAACACGGCGGTGATCACGCCGATCCACAGCACCACGTCCAGCGCGATACCCGAGCGCTCGAACAGCACGTGGCTGCGAGCGACCATGTAGACGCCGGCCGTGACCATGGTCGCCGCGTGGATGAGCGCGGAAACCGGCGTGGGGCCCTCCATCGCGTCGGGAAGCCAGACGTGCAGCGGCACCTGCGCGGACTTGCCGCAGGCGCCCATGAACAGCAGCAGCGCGATGCCGGTCGCCGTCGCCGGCGCGAGCGTGGCGGCGCCCTTGAAGACGCCTGCGTAGTCGAGCGTCCCGAGCGCCGTCCAGATCCACATGACGCCGAGGCCGAATCCGAAGTCGCCGACACGGTTGGCGATGAACGCCTTCTTGCCGGCGGCGGCCGCAGAGGCGCGCGTGTACCAGAAGCCGATTAACAGATACGAACACAGGCCGACCGCCTCCCAGAAGACATAGAGAAGGAGGAAGTTGCCGGCGAGCACGAGCATCGTCATCGAGAAGACGAACAGATTGAGGTAGCCGAAGTACCGCGGATAGCCGGGATCGTCGTGCATGTAGCCGATCGAATAGATGTGGATCAGCGTGCCGACCCCGGTCACCACGAGAAGCATCACACCGGTGAGCGGATCTACCAGCGCGCTGACCGCCGTCTCGAACTCGCCGGCGAGGATCCACGGAAACAGCGTGGTCGTGAACGACTCTCCGGTCCACACCCGGGCGAACACGATGCACGAAACGACGAAGGAGGCGACCAAGGCCGGCACGGCGACCCAATGCGCGCGGTGTCCGACCTTGCGTCCGACCATCATGTTGACGAGCGCGCCCGCGAGCGGGAAGGCGGGGATCAACCAGACGATGGACACCGCGTCAATCTATCGGGGGGTCAGGGGGGTGTCAAGCAAGCGACGTGGTATGATTTCACGTGCCTCCTCGCTCTCGCTTCAAGGGTGGCCTCGTCGTCGTCCTCGTTTTGATCCTCGCGATCGTCGCGCCGATCTCGTACTTCGGTTGGCGACAGACGGTGCCGGGAGTTCGCGCCACGCTGACCGTCCCGCGCTTCATCGGCCATACGTCCGCGTTCACCGTGGGGCTGCAGGCCACGCGCGGCAACGTCGTGAGCGCCGACGTGCGCGTCGTGCAAGGCACCCGCGCGGTCAGCGTCGGCAAGACCGACGCGCCGCTCGGCCCGCGCGGCGAGTTGCCGGTCCGATTCGAGGCCGCGCCGCTCGGACTTCGCGAGGGCCCGGCGACGATCGAGGTCTGGGCCCGCGACGATTTCTGGCGGCCGCTGCGTCGGAGCGACCGCGCGATCGCGAGCACACCGGTCACCGTCGACCTCACGCCGCCGAAGATCGACGTCCTGGCGGCCACGCGCTACGTCTCCCCTGGCGGCGTGCAGCTCGTGGCGTTTCGCGTGACCGATGCCGAGCGCACCGACGTCACCGTCGGTACGCGCGCCTTTCCCTCGTTCGCGTACGGCGCGGCGGACAAAGGAGCGCGCGTCGCGCTCGTCGCGCTGCCCTCCGACTACGCGGCCGGCACGCCGATCGCGGTGAGCGCGCGCGACGAGGCCGGCAACGTCGCCACGCGCGCCGTCCCGAGCGAGCTGAAGCCGCGTGGCTTTCCGCGCGACACGATCAAGATCAGCGAAGCGTTCCTGCAGGCCAAGGTCCCGGAGCTGCTGCCGCAGCGGCCGCCGTCGCAATCCCTCCTCGACGCGTTTCTGATCATCAATCGCGACCAGCGCAAGCAGGCCGAGACGATCAAGCACGACATCGGTGCCAAGACCGCGAACACGCCGCTGTGGGAAGGCCCATTCCTGCAGCCGCGCAACACCAAGGTCTTCTCCAACTTCGCCGAGACGCGGACGTACGTCTACGACGGCCGGACGATCGACACACAGATCCACTACGGCTACGATCTCGCGTCGACCAAGCACTCGCCCGTCCCCGCCGCCAACGCCGGCGTGGTCGCCTTTGCGGGCCCGCTCACCATCTATGGCAACGCGGTCATCCTCGATCACGGCCTCGGGCTCCAGACGCTCTACGCCCACTTGTCGTCGATCGATGTGAAGGTGGGCGACAAGATCACACGCGGTCAGGAGATCGGACGCACCGGCGCCACCGGTCTCGCGATCGGCGACCACCTGCACTTCGAGGTGCTGGTGGCCGGCGTCTCGGTCACGCCGCTCGAGTGGTGGGACGCCAAGTGGATTCGCGATCGTGTGAACCGGCCGCTCAAAGAAGCGGGATTGCCGGAGATCGCCGGCGTCGGCGCCGTCAGCGAGGACGAGCCGCCGCGCGCCACCCCCGCGCGCCCAGCCCGCCGCCGCCGATAGCGAGGCGGTGACCGAGGCCCGCCACGGCTTCGCCGGGGAGGGCCGAGCGTCGGGGGGTATGGGGGGCCCTTTCGTGGCCCCCCATCTAGAAAGCCCCGAACTTTTCGTAGGCGGCCAGCGGCGTCATGCCGCGTTTGACCGCGATCCGGACCTTGTTCTCGGTGCCGACCAGGCGCTCGCAGCGCTCCAACACTTCGTGGGCCACGCGCCGCGGCACCACGACGACGCCGTCGAGATCGCCCACGACGATGTCGCCGAGGCTCACGCGCACGCCCCCGAGCGTGAGCGGCTGTCCCCAATCCGTCACGCGCCACCTCGGAACCGAGTCCTGAGGGCTGCGATACCGCACGAACGTCGGAAAGCGCGCGCGGGCGATCGACGCGGCGTCGCGCGTGCTGCCGTCGACCACGGCGCCGCGGATGCGGCGCGCGCGGAACCACTCCGCCGACAGCTCGCCGAAGTGCGCCGCCTCGTTGTCGTTGGCGGCGAGCACCAGCACGGACTCGGACGGGACAGCACCCAGCATCGTGAGGAATTTCCGCAGCGTCGCGTCACGATCGCGCGGCGTCCCGCGGTGCACGCGGCCCCGCGCGGTGAACGCATAGCCGGCCAGCCGCATCTCCGGCGTCAGCGGCTGGATAGCGTGCGGCAGCGTCTGTCGCAGCAGACCCATCTCGTCCAGAACATCGGTGATAGCTGCCGTGTAGATCTTGGCGAACCGGCGCGGCAGATTATCCGAGCGTCGCGAGGCCATGGGCGCCGATTCTACGACAACAGCAGACGCGGCAGCGCGCTCGCCGGCACATAGTCGCCGATGACGCCGAGCAAGGCCGCCAGCACGCGCGGCCGCCCCACGAGCCAGCGCGCGGCGAGATTCGTCAGAGAGCGGCGCGCGATCAGCGCCTGCAGGAGCCGCGTGACGCGTGCCTTGTCGGCAAATGCCGCACGGCGCGCGCGCTCGTAGACGCGCAGCGTGGCCGCCGAGACGTCGTCCGCGCGCAGCGCGCCCGCGACGGTCTCCGCCGCCAGCTCGGCCGAGCGCAGCGCGCTGAAGATGCCCTCGCCGGTGAACGGGTCATAGAATCCCGCGGCATCGCCGACGAACAGCACGCCACCCTCGGACGGCGGCGCCACGCGATAGGCGAGCGGTCCGAGCGACGCGATCGGCGCGACACGCACGGCGCCCACCAACCGCCGCGCGAGGTGCGAGAGCTGCTTTACCCTGGCTGCAAAGAAATCCTCCAGGCGTGCGCGCCACGGGACGGCGTGCGCCAGCGGCACGACGAGACTGAGGTTGACGCGATCGGGAGCGAGCGGATTCAGGATCGCGTAATCCGGCGGGTCGACGAAGATCTCGCCGACCTCGCGACAGTCGGGCACGTCGGCGACGTACGTGACCAGCGCCATGCGGGCCAGTCGATGCGGGCGGCGGCAGCCGAGGCGGTGCGCGATCACGGAGGCGCGGCCGTCGGCCGCAATGACGACGCGACCGCGGACCTCCACGTGTTCGCCGGCGGCGTCCATGCCGATGACGCCCGCGACGCGGCCGGACTCGAGGACCACGTCGGTAACACGCACGCCCGTCCGCAGGTCGATCGGCAGCGCGCGCACGCGATCGAGCAGCGCGCCGTCGAGCGTCGAGCGCGCGACGCCGATGGCGTGCTCGCGGTACGGACGGAAGGCGCCGACAGCACCGTAGCGCGCGTCCAGCACGGTTCCATCGGGGGCGGTGATCCGCATCCCGGCCAGGGCGACGGCGCCGCCTGCGTCGACCGCCTT
Organism: Candidatus Rokuibacteriota bacterium; assembly: GCA_036802765.1. GTDB lineage: Bacteria > Methylomirabilota > Methylomirabilia > Rokubacteriales > CSP1-6 > AR12. The sequence continues at coordinate 11,173 of DAIRVP010000027.1, read as the reverse complement.
CAGCACGCCGAGGCGATCGAGCACGCGTCCGCCTTCCGGACTCAGGTATTCGCCGCAGACCTTCGGCCGCGGGCGTGGACCGCGCTCGAGCACTGTGACGGAGAGACCGTGCTCGGCCAGCAGGATGGCGGACGCCGCGCCGGCGGGTCCGGCGCCGACGACGACGACATCTGCGGGGCGCATCATGCCGCCTCAACCAGGATGCGCCCCAGCCAGGGATAGCTGGTGAGGATCGCCCCCGTGACTCCAGCGGCCCTGAAAAGCGCGCGGAGCTCGACCGGCGCGTACGCACGTCGCACGGACAGTGGACCGTCGTGTCGCGACATCGGGTGCATCGGGAGCACGTGCGTGGCGAGCCACACGAGCCCGAGCGCCAGCGGCGTGCGCGCGAGGTCGTTGACGACGAGACGGCCGCGACAGATCCGTCGCATCTCGCGCAGTGCCGCCACGGCGGCGTCGGGCTCCAGATGATGCAGCGTCAGCCCGGCGTGAACCACATCCGCCGCGTTCGACGCGCACGGCAGGGCGCATGCGTCGCCGCGCACAACGGTGATCTCTGGATATGCCGCACACGCTTTCGCGGCCAGCCGCACGGTGGCCTCGTCAGAGTCGATCACCAGGACTCGGACGCGGCGCCCGGCGCGGTGCGCCCAGCGCGCGACGCGTCGTGCGAAGTCCCCGTCGCCGCCACCGACGTCCACGAGACGCAGGGCGCGTCGGCGGGGTGTGATGGCCGCCACGCGGCGCACGCGACCGAGCGACAGCGCGTGGCCGCCGAACCAGGCGTTCAGGTGATCGATGTCCGCGAGCGTCGCGGCGAGGTCGGCGGGCGGCACGCGCCCGTCCAGATACTCACGCGCGCCTTCCGCTCGCCGCATTACCAGCGCAGCAGCGCGCCCTCGGCCGCGAAGCCTGGGCCGAGGCCGATCATGAGCCCCCACTCGCCCGGCAGCGGCTGCTCCAGACGCAGCAGGCGCTCGAGAACGAAGAGAATCGTTGCCGACGACATGTTGCCGTGCTCGCGGAGTACCGCGCGCGCGTGCGCCATCTGCGCGTCGGTGAGATCGAGCAGCTCGCGCGCGCGGTCGAGGACGCGCCGGCCGGCGGAGTGCAGCACCCAGTGCGTCACGTTTTCGCGCTTGAGGCCCTCCATGTCCATGAGCACCCGCGCCATATCCCCCATCATCACGGCGCCGATGCGACGGACCTCTTTCGACAGCACCACGCGCGGACGGCCGCCCGGGTACTCGAAGCCCATCGCGTCGAGGTGCTCCGACCGAAAGACGGTGCGGTGGCCGATAATGGCGGGACCGCGGCCGTCGGCGGCGAGTGCCAGGCCGGCGGCGCCGTCCGCGAAGATCGCGTGGGCGACCGCGCTCTCCAGCCGCTCGTCGTGAAAGTACGCGGCCGAGCAGATCTCGACCGCGACTACGAGGGCGCGATGCGACGGAAACGCGCGCAGATGGTTCCACGCCTGCTGCAGCGCCACCATGGCGGAGGCGCAGCCGGTGTCACCCACGTGGACGCGCTGCACGTCGTCGCGACAGCGCAACGCGCCGACGAGGTGGGCGTCGAGACTGGGCGTGAGCCGGCCCGTGCACGTCGTGGTCGCGATGAAGTCGACGTCCTGCGCCGACCAGCCAGCGCGCTCGAGAGTCGCCCGCGCCGCTGCCTGGGAGAGCGCCAGGGCGCCCTCGCGGAAGCGCGCGTGGAGATCGTCCACGCTCTCGTCCGGCGTGAAGCGCTCGGGATCCATCCAGAGATGACGGCCCTCGATGTCGCTCGCCGCGAAGAAGCCTCGACGCCGCGCGTCCGCGTAGCCGGCGACAGAGAGGATATCGGTCTGGGTGAAGCGATGAGGCGGGACAGCGGTGCCGACGGCCGCGATGCGGGGTGCGCTCATATAAGATGAAGCCCAACGCCGAGCATACTGCGAGGGTCGAGCCCATGCCACTCTTCAGCTTCGAAGGCAAAAATCCGAAAGTGCATCCGACCGCGTTCATCGCGCCGACCGCCGTGCTCATCGGCGACGTCACCGTCGAGGAGCGCGCGTCCATCTGGTACAACGCCGTGCTCCGGGGCGACCTGAACCCGATCGTCGTCCGCGCCGGCGCCAACGTGCAGGATTGCTCCGTGGTGCACGTGACGGCGCGAGCGGGCGTGGAGATCGGGCGCGGCGCCACCGTCGGTCACAACTGCACGATCCACGCGGCGCGACTCGCCGACGAAGCGCTCGTGGGCAACGGCAGCACCGTGCTCGACGGCGCGCGCATCGGTGTGCGCGCGATGGTGGCGGGCGGCGCGCTGGTCACGCCGGAGACCGAGGTGCCCGACGGCATGCTGGCCATGGGCACCCCGGCCAAGGTCAAAGGGCCGCTCGCGGGCACGCCCGCCGAGCACTGGGTCAAAGCGAACCCCGAGGGTTACCAGAAGCTCGCCCAACGTCACCGCGCGAGCGTCGCGGAGGTTGCGCCGGACGCTTAACGGCCCTGGAATTTCGGGGCGCGCTTCTCCTTGAAGGCGGCGACGCCCTCCTTGTGGTCCTCGGTCTGTCGCACGATGGCCATGTGCGACGACACCAGATCGAGATGCGTGCGCAGGTCGAGCTTCATCGACTGATAGACGAGCCGTTTGATCATCCGAATGGGCACCTGCGGCCCGTCGGCGATCTGCCGCGCGAACGCGTACGTGACGTCGCGCAGCTCCGCGTCGGAGACCACGCGCTGCACGATGCCGAGGCGGAGCGCATCGGGCGCCTCGATGAAGTCGGCCGTCCAGAGCAGCTCGAGGGCTTTCGCAGGGCCGACGAGCCGCGGCAGGAAGAACGTGTCGCCGTCGCCGGGAACCAGACCGACACGCACGTAACCGGTGGAAAAACGCGCGGACTGTGCGGCGAAGCGCACATCGCACATCACCGTCATGCCCATGCCAGCGCCCACGGCGAGGCCGTTGACCATCGCGATGACCGGCTTGTCCACGGTCTCCAGCGTCTTCGGCACGCGATGCACGCCCTCCCAGAGCATGTTCTTGTGGTCGAGCTGAGAGGGCTCGCCCTGACCCATGCGCGCCACGTCACCACCGGCGCAGAATGCGCGGCCGGCGCCGGTCACGATGACGACGTTGACGTCGGGATCGGTCTGGGCGTCCGCGAGCGACTTCGCCCACCCTTCGATCATGGGCCCCGTGAACGCGTTGAGCTTGTCGGGGCGGTTCAGCGTGATGGTGGCGATCTTGTCTTTCTTTTCGTAGAGGAGGTCGCTCATCGTCAGTCCTTCGGCAGGCCGAGCACCCGCTCACTCAGGATGTTCTTGAGAATCTCGGTGGTGCCGGCGCGGATGCCGCTCGCACGCGCCAGCAATTCGTAGAACTCCCACTGTCCATCGTCGGGCGCCCACGGCGAACCCTCCGCGATCTGCGCGTAGGGGCCGATGACCTCGGTGGCCGCGAACGCCAGCTCCTGGTCGATCTGGCTCCAGAACAGCTTCGACGTCGAGCCTTCGGGTCCGGGCTCACCACCGCGCAGGATCTTCGTGAGACTGCGATAGGCGTTCATCTGCAGCGCCTGCTCGCCGATCCAGAGCGCGGCGACCTTCTGCCGCACGAGCGGATCTGCGCCTCGGCCGCGCTCGCGCACCAGCCGCACGAACCGGTGCAGTGCATTGCGAAGCGCGATGTGACGGATGAACGTCAGCAGGTCGCGCTCGTAGGCGAGCGTCGTGATCGCGACGGCCCAGCCCTCGTGCAGCTTGCCCACCAGGTTCTCCCGCGGCACCCGCACGTTGTCGAAGAACACCTCGTTGAACTCCGCCTCGCCGGTGAGCTGGCGCAGCGGCCGCACCGTGATGCCCGGCGTCTTCATGTCGACGAGGAGGAACGAAATGCCCTTGTGCTTGGGCGCGTCGGGATTGGTGCGGACGAGAAGGAAGCACCACTCGGCGACGTGGGCCATCGACGTCCACACCTTCTGGCCGTTGATGATGAAAGCGTCGCCGTCGAGCACGCCGCGCGTCTGGAGGTTTGCCAGGTCGGAACCCGCATTCGGTTCCGAGAACCCCTGGCACCAGAGCTCATCCGCCGTAAGGATGTTTTGCAGATGTTTTTTCTGCTGCGCGGGCGTGCCGTACTTCATCAGCGTCGGGCCGAGCATCGACAGACCGCCCCGGTTCACGAACTGCGGCGACTCGGCCCGCGCCATCTCCTGAAAGAGAATGATCTGCTCGGTGAGGCCGGCACCGCGGCCGCCGAACTCTCTGGGCCAGTTCATGCCGACGTAGCCGGCCTGCCACATCGTTTTCTGCCACGCGCGGAGGCGGCGCACCTCGTCGACGTCGGCGCGCGAGGACGCGAAGGCCCGGCCGCGCAGATCGTCCGGTACGTTGGCCTCGAGCCACGCGCGAACCTCTTTGCGGAACGTCTCTTCGTTTTCGGTGAAGTCGAAGTTCATCGGATTCGCACTACCTCTTCCCCAGCCTCGCGAATTCTGCGGCTCGCACGATTCTTCATATGCTCGCCTCGCACGGCGGGGCCCCAGCCCCGCGACGTGCTGCGGCTCGCACTACCACATTACGCAGCCGCCATCGACCATCAGTGCCTGGCCGGTGATGTAGCGCGCTTCGTCGGAGGCCAGGAAGACCGCAGCGTTGCCGATGTCCTCCGGCGTCTGCTCGCACTTCATCGGCACGATATCGGCCACGCGCTTGTCGAAGACCTGACGCGCGGTCATGCCCTTGAACGCGGGATTCGTCTCAGCGATGTGCTGCGCGAGCTTCTGCCAGAAGTCAGTGTAGAGCACGCCGGGACAGATCGCGTTCACGGTGATCCGGTGCGCGGCCAGCTCTTTCGCCACCACGCGCGTGAACGTGATGACGCCCTGCTTGGCAACGCTGTAAGCGGGCATGGTCACCGCGGCCAGCGGCCCCGCGATCGACGCGATGTTGATGATGCGCCCGGCCCTGCGCTCGATGAAATACGGCGCCACGGCCTTGCACGTCAGGAACACCGACTTCGTGTTGACGGCAAACGCGCGATCCCAGTCGTCTTCCGTATTGTTCGTGAACGGCATGCCGGGCGGCGCGGCCATGCCCGCATTGTTCACGAGGACGTCGATACGCCCGAGCACGTCGCGCGTCCGGTCCACCATCAATTTGACGTCGGCGCTGCTCGTGACGTCACACTTCATCGGAAGGACCCGGCGGCCGAGCGCTTTCACTTCGTCGGCGGTCTTCTCCGCGTTGAGCACCTGGATGTCGGGAATGGCGATATCGGCGCCTTCATGCGCCATCGCGAGGGCGATGCCGCGTCCGATGCCGCTGCCGCCGCCGGTGACAATGGCGACTTTTCCCTCGAGCCGAGCCATGCAGTCCTCCGTCGATATAATCGGTGCTTCGGAGGGACACATGACAACACACCGTCTGCGAAGCCGCAACTGGTTCGGGCGCATGGATCTCGACGGCTTCGCCAATCGGTCGTGGCTCAAGACCGAAGGCTTCAGCGATCAGGTGTTCGATGGACGGCCCGTCATCGGCATCGCGAACTCGTGGTCCGAGCTCACGAACTGCAACGCGCATCTGCGCCAGGTCGCCGAGGCGGTGAAGCGCGGCGTGTGGTCGGCCGGCGGTTTTCCGCTAGAGTTTCCGACCATCTCGCTCGGCGAAGTCCTCATGAAGCCGACGACGATGCTGTTTCGAAACCTGATGGCGATGGACGTCGAGGAATGCGTCCGCGCGTATCCGCTCGATGCCGTCGTGATGCTGTCGGGCTGCGACAAGACCACGCCGGCGATGCTGATGGGCGCGGCCTCGGCCGACGTACCGGCCATCGTGGTCACGGGCGGGCCGATGCTGCGCGGCAAATGGCGGCAAGAGGAGCTGGGCTCGGGCACGGATCTCTGGCGATTGTGGGCGGAGCGCCGCGCGGGCCGGATGACCGACGAAGAGCTGTGCGAGGCGGAATCGTGCATGTCGCGCTCGGCGGGGCACTGCATGGTCATGGGCACCGCGTCGACGATGGCCTCGATGGCCGAGGCGCTCGGCATGACGCTGCCGGGAAACGCCGCGATCCCCGCGCCCGACTCGCGGCGGCTCGCGCAAGCAGAGCTGGCGGGCCGACGCGCCGTCGAGATGGCGACGGCGGGCGGACCGAAGCCTTCCGAGATTCTGACCGCGCGCGCGTTCGACAACGCGATTCGCGCGCTCATGGCCGTCGGCGGCTCGACGAACGCGGTGATCCACCTACTCGCGATCGCGGGCCGCGCCGGCGTGCCGCTGAGCCTGAAGCGATTCGACGAGCTGTCGCGCAGCACGCCGTTTCTCCTCAACGTGCGGCCGTCCGGCAAATACCTCATGGAAGATTTCTTCTACGCGGGTGGCCTGCCGGTCGTCCTCAAGGAGCTGCTGTCACTGCTGCACGGCGATGCACCGACCGTGAATGGCCACACGCTCGCCGACAACGTCCGCGACGCGCGCTGCTGGAACGACGACGTGATCCGCCCGCTCGGCGTGCCGCTCGCGTCCGAGGGCGGACTCGCGATCCTCACCGGCAACCTGTGCCCGGACGGCGCGGTGATCAAGGTGTCCGCGGCCTCGCCCCAGCTCTTGACGCACCGCGGGCGCGCCGTCGTGTTCGAGGATCACGCCGACCTGCATGCGCGCATCGACGATCCGTCGTTGCCGATTGACGAGACGTCGGTGCTCGTCCTCAAGCACGTCGGCCCGAAGGGCGCGCCCGGCATGCCGGAGTGGGGCGCCGCGCCGGTGCCTGCGCGCCTGCTCCAGCGCGGCGTGAAGGACATGGTGCGCATCTCAGATGCGCGGATGAGCGGCACGTCGTACGGCACGGTCGTGCTGCACGTGGCGCCGGAGTCCGCCATCGGCGGACCGTTGGCGCTCGTGCGCAACGGCGACGAGATCGAGCTGGACGTTCCGCGGCGGACGCTCACACTCCGTGTCAGCGACGACGAGCTGGCCAGGCGAAAGGCGGCGTGGAAACCGCGGCCGCCGCACTACTCGCGTGGCTACGGCCGACTGTTCCTCGAGCACGTGCTGCAGGCGAACGAGGGCTGCGACTTCGACTATCTGCGCGGCAAGACGCCGGTGCGCTTCGAGGACTCCGCCGGGCCTTCGCACGCCTGATCAGCGCGCGCGCTCGATCCAGCTCTTCACGCGGGCGGGCATGGCGTCGCGATTGGCGCGCGAGATCTCCCAGAGGGTCACGTCCGGCCGGCGCTTGACCTCGGCGATGAAGCCGCCGCCGCGCTGACCGATCGTTGCGACGAGCGGCACCCTCGCATCCAGCAGCGCGCGCGTGGCCTCGACGAATGCGCGCGACAGGGATTCCATCTTGCCGATCTCGTCGACGAGATAGAGCGTGACGTCCGGGCGGACGGCGAGCGCGGTGTGCGCTACCGCCTCGAGCGCGTCCACATCTACCCCGTACTTGCCGACGCGTGGTGGACCGTGGCGTTCGACGTGCGCCAGCGTCGATCGACGACCGTCGAACGTCACGAGGGCGAACCCGCGACGCTCTCCACGCACGCGGATCTCTTCGGTGAAGAAGCCACCGAGGCGTCCGCGCGGAAGCGCGTCCGCCACCGCGCGGATGACCGTCGTCTTGCCGACTCCCGGAGGCCCGGTGAGCAGGAGCGCGATCGTGTCGACCGCCCTACGGCGTCTGGATGTCCCGGTCCTCAGCGCCCCGTGAGCCGCCCCGGGCCGTTGCGACGTTCGATGACTGAGCGCAGGGAACCGGTCGCCCGCAAGATACGAGCCGCGTCAGTCGCCGGCAGAGCTCTTCGCGCCATCACGATAGCGACCGGCACGCGCCAGTCGGCAGCGGCCAGCAGCCGGCGCGCCCGCGCAGGCGATACGCCGCCGATCTCGACCACGAGGCGCGCCGCTCGCGCGCGTAACTTGCGCGAGCGCGGCTGAACGTCCACCATGCGGTTGCCGTACACCTTACCGAGCCGTGCCATGCTCGCCGTCGTCAGCGTGTTCAGAACGAGCTTGGTCGCGGTGCCGGCCTTGAGTCGTGTCGAACCTGCGAGAACCTCGGGCCCCGGTGCGGGTGAGATGACGACGTCGACTGCCCCGCCTCGGGACGTATTCCGAGCGTGCGAGGGTCGGCGCGACGACGCGCCAGTCGCGCTACACGTCACGAGCACGGTGTTCGCACCAACGCGCCGGGCGGCCGCAAGCGCGCCCTTCACAAACGGCGTGACGCCACTCGCCGACACGCCCACCACGACGTCGCCGTCGGCGACGGCGCGCGCCTGGACCGCGCGTGCACCGGCCCGCGCGTCGTCTTCGGCGCCTTCGCGCGAGCGGAACACCGATGCGCGGCCGCCGGCCATGATCGCCTGCACGCGTGTCGGCGCGGTGCCGAACGTCGGCGGACACTCGGCGGCCTCGAGGACGCCGAGCCGCCCGCTCGTGCCGGCGCCGACGAAAATCAGCCGGCCTCCGGTCCTCAGACCACGAACGATCAGGTCGACGGCCGACGCGATGTCTCGTGCGACGCGGCCCACCGCGCGCACGGCGCGCGCGTCCTCGCGATTCATCAGCGCGGCGATGCGGCGCGCATCGAGGCTGTCCAGATGCGCGCTCGCGCGGTTGGCTCGCTCGGTGGCGAGCCGCTCGTAGCGGATCCCGCGCGCCATGGCGCGCATGGTATCACCGGCTGCGCTACCATCGGCGCGTGCCCGCGGTCCTGACCGGACTCGACGTCGTCCTTCGCGATCGTCTCGCCTCATTGCGCGGCCGGCGCATCGGGCTGCTTGCGCACCAGGCTTCGGTCGATCGCCGGCTCGAGCACGCCGCGACGCTGCTGCGTGACGCGCGCGGCGTGCGTCTCACACGAGTCTTCGCTCCGGAGCATGGGCTCTGGGGCGCCGCGCAGGATCACGCGCTGATCGCGGACGCGCGCGATCCGGTGACCGGGTTACCGGTCGTCAGCCTCTACGGCTCGACTCGCGAGCCCACCTCCAGGATGCTCGCCGGACTCGACGCGCTCGTGGTCGACCTGCAAGATATCGGCTCCCGCTACTACACGTTTCAGTGGACGCTCGCGCTGGCGATGCGCGCGTGTGCGCGCGCCGGTGTCGAGGTCATCGTCCTCGATCGCCCGAACCCGCTGGGCGGCGTCGCCGTCGAGGGCAACGTTCCCGATCCCGCGTTCGCGTCCTTCGTCGGGCTCTATCCGCTGCCCGCGCGGCCGGGACTGACGATGGGCGAGCTCGCCCGCTGGTTGGCGCATGAGCACGGCGTGCGCCCGGCGCTCAGCGTCGTCGGCATGCGCGGCTGGCGCCGCGCGATGCTGTGGGAGGACACCGGGGTGCCGTGGGTCGCCCCGTCGCCGAATATGCCGACGCTCGACACAGCGCGCGTCTATCCGGGCGGTTGCTTGATCGAAGGCACAAATCTCTCCGAAGGACGAGGCACGACGCGTCCCTTCGAATGGATCGGCGCGCCGTACCTCGACGCTCATGAATATGCGGAATCGCTGGACGCGCTTCGGCTGCCCGGCGTCGCGTTCCGCCCGGCGCGCTTCATGCCGACGTTCCACAAGTGGGCGGGGCGCGTGTGTGGCGGCGTGCAGCTGCACGTGACCGATTCCGCGACATTCAAACCGTTTCTCACCGGGCTGGCGGTGATCGCCGCCGCGCGACGCGTGGCGCCGCGCGAGTTCCGGTGGAAGCGACCGCCTTATGAGTTCGAGCGGCGACGCCTGCCGATCGACATCCTGCTCGGCACGGACGGGATCCGCCGTGCGCTCGAGCGCGGTCGGCCCCTGTACGAGATCGAGCGCGGCTGGGCGGCCGCGCTCGGGCGCTGGCGACGGCGCCGCGAGCGCGTGCTCGCCTACCGCTGACGGGTGGGATCGATCAGTTCGTGAACATCCGCGTGAAGAAGTTCTTCACGCTCGAGCCAAACGCGTCGGCGCTCTGCTTGACGTTGCCGTCCTTGAGATGCTGCCAGGCGCTCTTGGCCGGCGGCGATGCTGCCTGGCCGCCCTCTTTGACCTTCTCGCCGGCGAACTTCGTCCCCTCGACGACGGTGTGCCCGACGCCCTTTGCTGTCTCCTCGACGCCGGTGCCGAGCTTGCCCTCGCCGATCTTCTTGGCGCCGGTGTCGACCTCACGGCCGGCGGCTTTGACCTTTGATTCGTCGGCCGCGAGGGCCGGCGCGGTGAGCCAGCAGACCAGGGCCGTCAGCGCTAGAACAGCGACGAACAGTCGCGTCGTGACCATGGCGGTCCTCCTCGGCCCCAGGGTACAGCGGCCGGGAAAGCAGGGGAAATTCGCGATTCAGCCGCGACGGGCGGGCGCGTCCGTCGACATTCGGGCCAACGGATGGCCAGGCGGAAAGACGGCCTCGTGACCGAGCCGCACGACGGGATCGTGCTGCTCGATCATCCAGACGTCACCGATGTCGACGGCCGTGCCCGAGTGACCGCGGCCCTCGCGGACCGAAGCCAGCACGAGCCAGATCGCGGTGAGAATGAGCACCGCTGCGAGGACTTTCATTGCTGCGCTACGACGTGAACCCTCGCGCGCGCATGCAGCTCGAGTACGCCGCGCGATAGCGTTCGTCGTTCTTCTTGTTCTCGTTGAGCCCGTAGAGCGTGCCGCCGCCGGCACCGACGATGCCGCCGATGGCCGCGCCCTTGCCGGCGCCCTTACCACCGCCGGCGATTGCGCCACCGGCCGCGCCCACCGCCGCGCCGACCACGGCGCCGATGGCGCCGTCCTTCACGACCTCCATCGTCTTGTCCTTCGAGCCCGCCTCACTCGCCGCGTACTTGTTGCAGGCGTCGATCGCGCTCTGGGTCGGGACGCCAGGCGCGCTCGCCACGCGAGTCGGCGCCTTCTGCGGCGTCTTCTGCTCCGGAGTCTGGGCTTTCTGATCGGCAAGCGCGGCCTTCTGATCCTGCGCTGAGCGGTCGCTACCAGTCCGATTGGCGACGACCAGGCCCGTCACCAGCGCGGTGACGATCACCACGGCCATACCAATCGAGGTCAGCTTCCAGGGATTCATCGTCGGTCCTCCGGCGTTGGAGTCTCTACCTGAGGTTGCCGCTACCTGATGTTGCCGTTACGACCGTAATTGTCGGTGGAGGTATCTGCCGATGGAGCGGTCGCGCTCGTCGTGACCACCGATGCGCTCGCTGGCCGCGACTG
>DAIRVP010000026.1:0-42719 GCA_036802765.1 Candidatus Rokuibacteriota bacterium | reverse complement strand
TGGCGGAGAGGCAGGGATTCGAACCCTGGACAGAGCTTTTGGCCCTGTAACCGCTTAGCAGGCGGCTGCCTTCGGCCGACTCGGCCACCTCTCCGACGAAAAAGCTTTCGTAGTATACACCGCAGCCGATCAGCGGGCGGGTGGCGCAGCCGGCGGCGGAGTCGCTCCGTTCGGCACCCAGACCCACGTATACGGCGAGGCCGCGGTGCCGTCACCGTATAAGAGCCATCGCCCATGCGGATAGGCGACGACACGCTGGGGCGAGGCGATCGTCGAGACGGGCAATGCGGCAGGATGCGTGTCGGTCGGCTCATCGGACACCGTTCGCCGGCCCGCGCAGCCGCCGACGAGGACGAGGACGACGATACCGAGGGCCCAGCGCCTGTCCATGTCGGTGGTGACAAGCAACGACGCTGCCATCGGCTTTCGTACTCCCCGCCGGGAGCGAATCGCCGCAGCCCTGAGTTATCATGCGCGCCATCGCGCACACCGAATGACTCAACCGCGCGAATCGGAGGATTCACGCATGCGTGCAATCAGGCAGGCGCTCGCCCTCGTCACCGTCTCGCTCGTCACGCTGGGACTCCTCGCCGGCACGGCGCAGGCGCAGAAGAAGACGCTGGTGATCGCCCTCAACCAGGATCCCGACATTCTCGATCCGACCCTGGCGCGCACATACGTGGGTCGCATCGTGTTCGCGCACATTTGCGAGAAGCTCTACGAGATCGACGAGGCCCTGCGCATCTCGCCGCAGCTGGCCGCCGCCCTTCCCGTGGTGGCCGATGGCGGCCGCACCGTCACCATCAAGCTCCGCAGCGGGGTGAAATTCAACGACGGCACGCCGATGGACGCCGAGGCGGTCAAGTTTTCGCTCGATCGCCACCGCACGTTGAAAGGGTCGAATCGGGCGAGCGAGCTGGCCCCGGTGGACAGCGTCGAGGTCGTCGATCCGCTGACCGTGCGGCTGCGGCTGAAAGCCCCCTTTTCGCCGCTGCTGGCACAGCTGACGGACCGCGCGGGCATGCCGGTCTCGCCGGCAGCGGTGAAGAAGCTCGGTGACAACTTCGGCACGGCGCCTGTCTGCGTCGGCCCGTGGCAGTTCGCGGAGCGCGTCGCGCAGGATCGCATCGTGGTCGAGAAGTCGTCGCACTATTTCGATCCGTCGCAGGCGAGGTTCGACAAGGTGATCTTCCGCATCATCCCGGACGACAACGTCCGCCTCGCGAACCTCCGGTCGGGCGACATCGACGTCATGCACATGGTGAGGCCGAGCGACGCCACCGCGATCAAGCGCGAAGGGCGCTTCGAGCTGTCCAACGTGACCGGCCTTGGCTACTCGGCCATCAACATCAACCTGCACAACAAGACCGGCAAGCAGAACCCACCCGGCGATCTCGGCACGCCGCTCGCGAACGATCCGCGTGTCCGCGAAGCACTCGAGCTCTCCATCGATCGCGAGGCGCTCAACCAGGTCGTGTGGGACGGTCTCTACACGCCGGGCTGCACGCCGATTCCGCCGATCAGCGCCTTTGCCGACAAGACGCGCAAGTGCCCGGGACGCGACATCGCGAAGGCGAAGAAGCTGCTTGCCGACTCCGGCCTCTCCGGCGGCTACGCATTCGAATTGACGGTGATCAACAACCCCGCCGAGCGACGCGTGGGTGAGGTCATCCAGCAAATGGCCCGCGAGGCCGGCTTCAACATCTCGCTGCGCCCACAGGAGTTCGCCTCGGCGCTCAAGGACGACGACGACGGCAAGCTCGCGTCGTTCCAGATCGGCTGGAGCGGGCGCGTCGATCCCGACGGCAACATTCACATGACTCAGACGTGCAAGGGCAGCCTCAACGCTACGCTCGCCTGCGACGAGAAGATCGATGCGCTGTTGAATCGGGCGCGGGAGATCAGCGACGTGGACCAGCGTCGAGCGCTGTATCGTGAAGCGATCGACATGTTCACCGCGCGCCGCAATATCATCTATCTCTATTACGGCAGCTACATCGTGGCGTTCCCGAAGAACTTCAAGGGGTACAAGGCGGTGCCCGACGGCCTCATCCGCGTGAAGGGCACGTCCTGGAACTGATCGAGTAGCCCGCCGACCGTGGTCGAATTCCTGGTCCGTCGGCTGGCGATCTCTGTCGTGACGCTGATCATGATCAGCGTCATCGTCTTCATCGGCGTGCGGATGATTCCCGGCGACCCGGCGCGCGTCATGGCCGGGACCGATGCCGACGCCGCCGGCCTCGAGGAGATCCGCGCAAAGTACGGCCTGAAGGACCCCATCCCGGTGCAATACGTCCGGTGGGCGGCGCTCGCCGTGCAGGGCGATCTCGGCCGCTCGATCCGGACGCGCGAGCCGGTGGCGAGCACTGTGGCGAAGAAGCTGCCGATCACCATCGAGCTCGCGTTTCTGGCCGTTCTGATCGCGCTCGCCATCGCCATTCCGGCCGGCATCCTGGCCGCCGTGCGTCGCAATACCGCGTGGGACGTGCTCGCCAGCGGCGCGTCGCTCTGCGGCGTCTCGGTGCCGAACTTCTGGCTCGGCATTATGCTGATCCTCTTCTTCGCCGTGCGACTCGGTTGGCTGCCCGCATCCGGGTTTGTACCGCCGTGGGAGAGCCTGAGCGCCAACCTGCAGCGCATGGTGATGCCCGCATTCGTGCTCGGTGCAGCGCTCGCCGCGGTGTTGATGCGTCAGACGCGCAACAGCATGATCGGCGTGCTGAGCGCGGACTATATCCGGACCGCGTACAGCAAAGGGCTGGCGAGCCGCACGGTGATCCTGCGTCACGCGATTCGCAACAGCCTGATCCCGGTCGTCACGATTCTGGGTCTGCAGGCCGGCGCGCTGATGAGCGGCGCCGTCGTCACCGAGCAGATCTTCGTCGTCCCGGGCTTTGGCCGCCTGATCGTCGAAGCCGTCTTCACACGTGACTACCCGCTGGTACAGGGCGTCGTGCTCATCACCGCCAGCTCGTACGTGCTCATCAATTTGCTCGTCGACGTCTCCTACTCGCTGCTGGATCCGCGCATCCGCATCGGCGGTGGACGGTGAGCCCGGCCAGGACAAGCGCGACGCTCGACGTGTTGCCCGCAACCAGCGCCTCAGCACCGGCCGGGCTTCTGCAGCGAGGATGGCGGCGGATGCTGCGCCGGCCGGCCTCGGTGCTGGGCGGCGCGGTCGTGCTCGCGTTCGTCGCGATCGCCCTCGGCGCGCCGTGGGTCGCGCGCGTGGATCCCGCCGCGACCGACTGGAGCCAGATCCGTAAGGCGCCGAGCACAGCGCATCCGTTCGGCACCGACGATCTCGGCAGAGACAACTTCGCGCGCGTGGTCTGGGGCAGCCGAGTGTCGATGCAGGCCGGCGTGCTCTCGATCGTGCTGGCGATCAGCGTCGGGGTGCCGCTGGGCCTCGTCGCCGGCTACTATCGCGGCGCGCTCGATCAGGTGATCATGCGGCTCACCGACGCGTGGCTCGCATTTCCGTTCCTGATCCTCGCCATCGGACTCGTGTCGATCATGGGCCCGTCGCTCACCAACGCCACCGTTGCGATCGGACTGGGCGCGACCCCGACATATATTCGTCTGACACGCGCCCTGGTCCTGGCGACGGCTGCCGAGGACTACGTGCAGAGCGCGCGCGCCCTTGGCGCCGGCGACGCGCGGCTCATGGCGCGCCATATCTTGCCGAACATCTTCAGCTCGCTGCTGGTTCAGGCGACGGTCTCGATCCCGATCGCGATCATCGCCGAAGCGGTGTTGTCCTTCCTCGGCCTCGGTGTGCAGCCGCCGACTCCGAGCTGGGGCACCATGCTCAACGCCGCACAGCAGTTTCTGGACTCGGCGCCGTGGATGGCCTGGTGGCCGGGGCTCGCGATCTTCGCGCTGACGCTCTCGTTCAATCTGGCGGGCGACGGACTGCGCGACCTGCTCGACCCGAAGGACTACTGATTCGCGCGCCCCGCGACGGCGGCGCTGAGCGTATCGCGCTCCTTTGCCGAGACGAACGCCCAGCCCGACGTTCGCAGCTGATCGTCGATATCGATGCGTCGCCGCTCGGCCGATATCGCGATTTCGCCGATCGGGCGAACGCGTTGGCGACGCTCGCCGACGCGGCGATCCAGAACGATGATCAGATCACGCGCGACACCGATCGACCGGAGTGCGTGCTCGTAGATGTCAGGCCGATACACCGAGACGATCAGCAGGCCCGGGAGCATCGGACCTAGTGATCGCTATACAACCGCATCCCGATGAGCTCACGCTCGCGCCAGCCGTCTCCCTTGGAAAAGCGTGAGCGTTCCCGCGCCAGCTGCTTCGCGGATGGGGCGTACCACGCCTCGTAGACGGTCTCGCCGGTCTGGACGTCCACACACGTCGTCTTCATGGTGTCGAACGTTCCGGCGGGAACCGTGATTTTCACCGGACCGGTCGCGGCGCACTTTCTCAGCACGCTCTGGGCCTGCTGCTGCGGCGCCTCCCGGACGTACCGGAGCTCCCACTTGTCGCCGGACACTCCGGACGACAGCCGGATCGGCGGATTCATCTTGACCTCGACGTTTCCGTTCAGCTTCTCCATGTAGAGAGCCATGTCACCCTTCCGGAAGTAGATCTCCCGGGGGCCGGCGGTGACGACATAGAACCTGACGCCGTCGAGTATTTCCTCGCGATCGACGACCCACTCGAAGGTGCCGCTCCCGCGGGGACTTTCATACCGATAGGCCCACGAGCTGCCAGGGGACCACGTATCCGCCGCTCGCGCAGCCGCGCCCCCCGTCGGTGCCGTGGTGGCGCGCGGTGCCGCCGACGGGTTCGAGGTGGTGCAGCCTGCGAGAATCAGGACCATAGCAAGTGTGAGGACAAGGGCGAACGTGCGCTTCATCGCGTCTCTCTCCGTCACCAGAACAAGCGCCGCACTCGATGGATCAAGAGGGCGGGAATTTACCTCTGCAGCCCATGCCTGTCAAATGAGCCGGAAATGGCCGAAAATGGCCGGTTTTGAGCGGCCGGGCGCATCGCGTCCGGGCGGATCTAGCAACGACGTCTAGAATGATTTATGGCGCTCGGATATCTCGTGGTCGCGGTGCTTGCCGCTGCCGTCGCCGTTTTTGCCCTTCAGAATGGAGCGCCCGCCACCGTCAGGTTCATCGTGTGGAACCTCGACGGCATCCCGCTCGCGGGGCTGATTCTCGGCGCATTCGCCGCGGGTCTGCTCATTGCGGGGATCCCGCTCGGTATTCAACGCTGGCGCGCACGGTCGCAGACGCGACGGCTCGAAGCGCACGTCAGACATCTTCAGGCCGAGCGCGACAAGGTGAACGAGACGCCGCGGCGCGCAGGCCCATAGGGGCGACGCGCCCGGGAGCCGGCTTGCACCGCGGGATCACGGGCACGCCTGTGCGATCCGGTCCCGGTTCTTGGCGCGTATCCGCT
The DNA here is from genome assembly GCA_036802765.1 of Candidatus Rokuibacteriota bacterium. Classification (GTDB taxonomy): domain Bacteria; phylum Methylomirabilota; class Methylomirabilia; order Rokubacteriales; family CSP1-6; genus AR12. Next base: position 37,289 of record DAIRVP010000026.1, on the reverse strand, counting down.
CCGCGTGTGCATCCGGGTCGGCTGCCTTGGCCGCGAGCAACGACGCCAGGTCGTACAGAGCGTCGCTGACGACATCGCCGCACGCGCGCGACTCTGTAAGGAGCTGAGTGGCGCGACATTCCCGCAGCACGACCGCCCCGTCTGCGTTCGCCAAGGCTCGGGCCCCGGCACGGTCGAGACATTCGCGCAGCGGCTGCATACGCTTAGTCACCAGGCGACCGTCGATCTCCGCACGCAAGCTCTCGAAGTCAGTCTCCAGCATCGCTTCGCGCATGAGCAATATGGCCTCTTGCCGCACCACTAACGCGCGCATATCGGCGTCGTCATACTGCTGCTTGAGGCGCGCGACAACTTCGCGCGCGGCGTGCGCCTCGATCGCCACGGCCAGCGCCTCGGCGCGGCCGAGCCGTTCGGTGAACAAGCGCGAGACTTCCAGGACGGCCTTCCGTCGCGCGTCGCGCTGCTCGATCGCCCGGGCTTCCTGTTGGCGGAGCTCGGCGAAGTGATTCGTCAGAAGCGTGCCGACCACGCCCGTCAGCACGAAGCCGATGAGCATGGAGGCAAGGGGATGTCGCAAGGCGTCTTCCGACAGAAACGCCCAGCGCTTCGTCGGTGGGTTGCCGGCGTCATCCATGCCGAGTCTCGGTGTGTTCCAAGACGGCAATGATGTCTGCGCGGCTCTGAAGCCAATAGGGCCGTTCGACCGAGCGAGATCTCTACAAGGCGGTTGGGGAGGATTGGCGGAGGGCGAGGGATTCGAACCCCCAAAGGGCTTGCGCCCAGGCGGATTTCAAGTCCGCTGCCTTGCCAGTTGAGGCTAGCCCTCCGTGTCCCGAGGTCGCGACTACTTACGATACAACGGCGCGAAGTTTTCAAGTCACCAAGCCATTACGGCGTCTTCGTCTCTGTCGCCCGTCGGCGACGCCGGTGCGCCTCGTCAGCGCGCCGCGGTCAGTTGCTCCAGGCCCCCGGCGTACGGGCGCAGCGCGGCGGGAATCGTGACCGTGCCGTCGGCGTTCTGATAATTCTCCAGCACGGCAATCAACGTGCGGCCGACGGCGAGGCCGGAGCCGTTGAGCGTGTGGACGAACTCGGGCTTGGCGCCGCCCGCCGGTTTGTAGCGGATGTCCGCGCGGCGACCGCCGAAATCGGCGTACGTCGAACAGGACGAGATCTCGCGATACTTGTCCTGGCCGGGCAGCCAGACCTCGACGTCATAGCCTTTGGCCGAGCTGAAGCCGACGTCGCCGGTGCAGCGCTCGACGACGCGGTACGGCAGCTCGAGGCGCTGCAGCACCGCCTCGGCATCGTGCACCATGGATTCGAGCTCTTCGTAACCGCGCGCCGGCGTCGCGATCTTCACCAGCTCGACCTTGTCGAATTGATGGTTGCGGAAAATCCCCTTCATGTCCTTGCCGTACGTGCCGGCTTCACGCCGATAGCACGGCGTAAAGGCGGTGTACTTGCGCGGCAGCGTGGCCTCCGGAAGGACTTCGCCGGCGTGCAGCGCCGTCAGCGGCACTTCCGATGTGGGAATGAGGTACAGCGTCCGTCCCTCGTCCGCCTCCACGGTCTTGAAGAGCTGCTCTTCGAACTTCGGCAGCTGTCCCGTCCGCAGCATCGTGTCCGCGTTCACCAGGTGCGGTAGCCAGAGCTCGGTGTACCCATGCTCGCGCGTCTGGATGTCGAGCATGAATTGCGCGATCGCGCGCTCCAGTCGTGCGAGCGATCCCCACATCACGGCGAAGCGCGACTTGGCAAGCCTCGACGCGCGATCCATATCGAGAAGCCCCAGGCCAGCGCCGACTTCCTCGTGCGGCTTGGGCGCGAAGTCGAAGCGGCGTGGCGTGCCCCACCGTCTGACCTCGACGTTCTCCTCGTCGCTCTTCCCGCGCGGCACCGAGGGATGGGGCACGTTCGGAACCTGCGCCAGCAAGGCCTCGATCGCCTCGTCGACGGCCTTCACCTCACTGTCGAGAGCCTTGATGCGGTCGCCGACTTCGCGCATCCGCGCCTGCTCGGCGCTGGCGTCCTGCCCGGCCTTGCGCGCGCGGCCGATCGCCTCGGACGCGGTGTTGCGCTGCGCCTTGAGGTCTTCGGACTCCTTGATCAGACGGCGCCGCTCGACGTCCTCGGCGAGGATTTCGGGAATGAGCTGAGCGCCGCCCTTGTCTGCGAGCGCACGCTGCACCTCTTCGGGCCGCTCGCGGATCAGCCGCAGGTCCAGCACGGGACTACGGAGTTTCGGCCGGAGCGGAGCTTTCGGCCTCGACGCGAGCGATCGAGCCGACCTTGTCGTCGGCGTCGAGGTCGATGATACGCACGCCCATCGTGTTGCGCCCCTGCGACGATACGTCGTCCGCGTGGAAACGGATGATCTTGCCCTTGGTGGTGATCACCAGGACATCGTCACCGGTGCGGACCTGCAGCATGCCGACCACCGTGCCGTTGCGGCCACCGGTCTTGATGTCGATGATGCCCTTGCCGGCGCGGCCCTGCAGTCGATATTCGTCGAGCGGCGTACGCTTGCCATATCCGCGCTCGGAGATCGTCAGGATCTGCGCGCCTTCGTGCACGACGTCGGCCGCGATGACTTCGTCGCCGTCGTCGACGTCGATCCCGCGGACGCCGGCGGCGCCGCGGCCCATCGGCCGCACCTCGTCCTCCGAGAACCTGATGGCCATGCCGAGCTTGGTGGCAATCATGACCTCGCGCGTACCGTCGGTGCGGCGCGCGGTGATGACGGTGTCACCGTCCTCCAGACCGATGGCCTGGATGCCGCCGGCACGCGGATGCGAGTACGCCTCGAGCTCGGTCTTCTTCACCTTTCCCTGCTTGGTGCAGAAGAAAATGTAGCCGCCGGCGCCGAAGTCGCGGACCGGCACGCACGTCGCCACCGTCTCACCGTCGCCGAGCGATAGCAGATTCACCATCGCCTTGCCCTTGGCCTGCCGTCCACCCTCGGGAATCTCGTGCACTTTCAACCAGTGGATCTTGCCGAGATTCGTGAAAAACAACAGGTACGCATGGGTGGACGCGATGAAGAGGTCCTCGACGATGTCCTCTTCCTTCGTTTCCATGCCCGTCACGCCCTTGCCGCCACGCCGCTGGCTGCGATAGGCCTCGACGTGGGTGCGCTTGATGTAACCCGAGCGCGTGATGGTGACGACCATCTCCTCGTCGGCGAGCAGGTCCTCGATCGTCAGCTCGCTCGTCTCGGTCAGGATCTCGGTGCGCCGCGCGTCGCCGTACTGCTCTTTGACCTCGAGTAGCTCTTTCTTGATGATGCCCATCAGCTTGGCATCCGAGGCGAGGATGCCCTTGAGCTCCTCGATGAGCTTGAGGACTTCCTCGTGCTCTTCGACGATCTTCTGCCGCTCGAGCGCGGCCAGGCGACGCAGCTGCATGTCGAGAATCGCCTTGGCCTGGATCTCGCTGAGGTCCAGTCGCCGCATCAACGTGTCGCGGGCGGCATCGGCGTTGGCGGCCTCGCGAATGATGCGTATGACGACGTCGAGCTGTTCGACCGCTTTGCGCAGACCGGCCAGGATGTGCGCGCGCTCTTCCGCTCGGGCGAGCTCGTAACGCGTGCGGCGGGTGACCACCTCGCGCCGGAAGCGGATGAACGCCTCCAGCATTGCCTTGAGGTTGACGATCTGCGGGCGCCGGTCGACGAGGGCGAGCATGATGATCCCGAAGCTCGTCTGCATCTGCGTGTGCTTGTAGAGCTGGTTCAGGATGATCTGCGGGATTTCCCCGCGTCCCAGCTCGAGCACGACCCGGATGCCCTCCCGGTTCGTCTCGTCACGGATTTCCGAGATGCCCTCGATCTTCTTCTCCTTCGAGAGCTCGGAGATCTTCTCGATGAGGCTCGCCTTGTTCACCTGATAGGGCAGCTCGCTGATGATGATGGCCTCGCGCCCACCCCGCATCTTCTCGGCGTGCGCCTTCGCCCGCAGCGTGATGCTGCCGCGGCCGGTCGTGTACGCCTCACGGATGCCGCTCGTGCCGTAGATGTAGCCGGCGGTCGGAAAGTCGGGCCCCGTCACAACCTTCATCAGCCGCTCGATCGGCGTGCTCGGATCGTCCACCAGCAGCACGAGCGCGTCCACCACCTCGCTCAGGTTGTGCGGCGGGATGTTGGTCGCCATGCCGACGGCGATGCCGGACGAGCCGTTGACGAGCAGGTTCGGGATGCGCGTCGGCAGGACGACAGGCTCCTGCTCGTTCTCGTCGTAGTTCGGGACGAGGTCGACGGTGTCCTTGTCGATGTCCGCGAGCAGCTCGTGAGCGATTCGCGCCATGCGGGCTTCCGTGTAGCGCATGGCCGCGGCGGGATCACCGTCGATCGAGCCGAAGTTCCCCTGCCCGTCCACCAGCGGATAGCGCAACGAGAAGTCCTGGACCATCCGCACCAGCGTCTCGTAGATCGCCGAGTCGCCGTGGGGGTGGAACTTGCCCATGCAGTCGCCGACCACGCGCGCCGACTTCTTGTAACCGCGGTTGAACGCCAGGCCGAGGAGCTGCATCGTGTACAGCACGCGGCGATGCACCGGCTTGAGGCCGTCGCGGATGTCGGGCAGCGCGCGTCCGACGATGACGGACATCGCGTAGTCCAGGTACGACTTCCGCATCTCCTCTTCGATGGGTGCGTTGATCTGTCGGTCGGGCATCTAGATATCCAGGTTGGCGACGTCGAGGGCATGCTTCTCGATGAACTCGCGCCGCGGCTCGACGGCGTCACCCATCAGGACCGTGAACATCTCGTCGGCGCCGACGGCGTCCTCCATCGTGACTTTGAGGAGCGTCCGCGTCTCCGGATTCATCGTCGTTTCCCAGAGCTGCTCCGGGTTCATCTCGCCGAGGCCCTTGTAACGCTGGAAGGACGCGCCGGCGCGCGACTTGTCGAGAGCGACCCTCCAGAGATCCTCGAGGCTCTTCACGGGAACTTCCGTGTCGTGCTCGTCGAGGACGACGGTGGGGCCTTTCGCGGCCGCGGCGACCTTTTCCCACTGGTCCAGCAGCGTCGTGTATTCCTGCGACCGGAACAGCTCGGTGCTGAAGGTCAGCGGCGGGGTGCCGGCGATCACCACCGTGTACGGATCGCCGTTGTCGCCGGGTCGGATTTCGACGTCGTGCCCGTTGACGGTCGTGGCCGCCGTTGTCACGGCGGCGCCGATCTCCGCGTGGCCCACGCCGCGCTTGTTGCCGCGGAACTTCTGCCGCAGCAGCTCCGCGAGAATCGGCGCCGGCACACCGCGCTTGACGAACTTGCCGAAGAGCGCCCGGTACTCGCTCACCGCGTGCAGCAGTTCGAGCAGCGGCTCGCCGGTGATCGGCGTCTTGGTGCCGGCCACTTTGACCTTGGCCGTGGCCACCCACGAGCCGAGGAAGAAGTCCTCGAATTCGCGCTCGTTCATCAGATACTTCTCGACCTTGCCCTTCTTGACCTTGAACAGCGGCGGCTGGGCGATGAACAAATTGCCCGCCTCGATGACCGCGTTCATGTGTCGGAAGAAGAACGTGAGCAACAGTGTGCGAATGTGCGCGCCGTCCACGTCGGCATCGGTCATCAGGATGATCTTGTGGTAGCGCAGCTTCGTGAGGTCGAACTCGTCCGTCCCGATGCCGGTGCCCATGGCAGAGATGAGCAGCCGGATTTCGTTGTGGGACAGCACCTTGTCGTAACGCGCCTTCTCCGAGTTGATGATCTTGCCGCGCAGCGGGAGCACCGCCTGGGTCTTGCGGTCCCGGCCCTGCTTGGCCGAGCCGCCGGCCGAGTCGCCCTCGACGAGGAACAGCTCGCGGTACTGCGGGTCGCGCTCCGAGCAGTCGGCAAGCTTCGCCGCCAGCCCCTCGTCGTCGCGCCCGCCCTTACGCGTCAGCTCACGCGCTTTACGTGCCGCCTCGCGCGCCTGCGCGGCGCGCACGCACTTGTCGACGATCTTGCGGGCGGTCGTCGGATCTTCCTCGAAGGCCTCGGCCAACTTCTCGTTCACGATCTGCTGCACCAGGCCCTTCAGGTCGGTGTTGCCGAGCTTGGCCTTGGTCTGGCCCTCGAACTGCGGATCCGGCAGTCGCACCGAGACGACGGCGCAGAGACCCTCGCGCACGTCGTCGCCCGTCACCCCGCCCTTGAAGCTCTTGAGGTAGCCGTTCTTGTCTGCATACGTCGAGAGCTGGCCGGTGAGGGCGGCGCGGAATCCGGTGAGGTGCGTGCCGCCCTCGCGCGTGTTGATGTTGTTCGCGAAGGAGAACACGCTCTCCTGATATCCATCGTTGTACTGCAGCGCGACCTCGACCTCGATGTCGCCCTTCCTGCCCTCGAAGAACATCACCTTGGGATGGATGGGCGTCTTGTTCTGGTTGAGGTGCTTGACGAACTCGACGATGCCGCCCTTGAACAGAAACGTGTTCGCGCGCCCGTCGCGCTCGTCTTCGATGACGATTTTCAGCCCACGATTGAGGAACGCCAGCTCGCGCAGCCGATTGCTCAGCGTGTCGAACGAGAAGCTCGTCTCCTCGAAGATCGTGGAATCCGGCTTGAAGCGAATGATGGTGCCGTGCTTCGTCGTCTTGTCACCCGGGGTCAGCGGACCGGTCGGCACCCCGCCCTTCTCGTAGCGCTGAGTCCAGACGGAGCCGCCGCGACGAATCTCGAGGTCGAGCCACTGGCTCAGCGCGTTGACGACCGAGACACCTACGCCGTGCAATCCGCCCGAGACCTTGTACGCCGAGTGCTCGAACTTGCCGCCCGCGTGCAGCACGGTCATCACGACCTCGGCCGCAGACTTGCCGGTCTCTTTGTGCGTGTCGACGGGAATGCCGCGGCCGTTGTCACCGACCGAGACGGAGCCGTCGGCATGCAGGATGACTTTGATGGAGTCGCAGAAGCCCGCGAGCGCTTCGTCGACGGAGTTGTCGACGACCTCATACACGAGGTGATGCAAGCCATACGCGCCGGTGTCGCCGATGTACATCGCCGGGCGCTTGCGGACGGCTTCGAGGCCTTCGAGAACTTTGATGTCACTCGCGGTGTACGACTCGGCACTCATGCAGCCGACACCTCTCCTGAGTCGACGACCCACCGCACGGCGCCGTCGACCGTGAGCCGCTCAGGCGACGTGAGAAACACCTGTTCCGCGGTCTGGATTTCGCGCAACACGTTCGCGCCGATGATCGGATCGAGCTCGGATAGAGCATCGTCGAGCAGCAGCACCGGTGTCGTCCCTGCCGCCTCGGTCACCGGCATCACCTCGGCGAGTCGCAGCGTCAGAGCGAGCAGCCGCTGCTCGCCACGCGAACCGAAGGGCCGGACGTCGGTGCCGTCCAGCTCGATGGCGAGATCGTCTCGGTGCGGACCCACGAGCGTGAGACCCCGGCGAACTTCCTCGGCGCGGCGCTGCTCGAGCGCAGCCACGAGCGCCGCCGACTCTGTCGACTCACCGAGACTCGTGCGATAGGCGACCTGGACCTTGCGCCCCTCGCCGCCCGCCAGCGCCGGATATACGCGTGCGAGCTCAGTCGAGAGCGCGGCCACCGCGCGACGCCGGCGATCGATCAGCTCCATGCCTGTGGTGGCCAGCTGTTCGTCCCACGGCGCCAGCCGATTCTCGCCGCCCGCCGTCTGCAGCAGCCGGTTGCGACGGGCCAGAATCTGGCGATAGCGGAGCAGCGCGGGAAGATGACCGGGATACAAGCGCGCCGCGAACCCGTCGATGAAGTCTCGCCGAGCCGCCGGCGGGCCATTGAGGATTCCCAAATCCTGCCAACCGAAGACGATCACCCTGGCCCACGGACAGAGATCGCCCGCACTCTGCCATGTCCCATCTTCCCGCCGCTGGATCGTCCGGCGGACGGAGCGCATACCCTCTGTATGAATCAACTCACCGGTCAGGGTCGCCGCATCGGTGCCCCACGAGGGTAAATCCGCCAGACGCGAAGTCCGAAACGAGCGGCCGGTGAGGAGTACACCGAGCCCTTCGAGGACGTTCGTCTTGCCCTGCGCGTTGCGCCCTTCCAGGACGTTCAGCCGGCCAGACGGTCGATAGCAGAGGCTGCGATAATTGCGAAAATCACGCAACACCAAGCAACCAATTTGCACCCTCCAAGCGTACCATTTCCCGTCGAAAATTCCGCCCCAAAATCCTCCTAAATTTCCTGCTAAATACGCATCGGCATGATCACACAGCAGTAGCCGTCATCCTCGGAACTACGAATGACACCGGGGCTCAATCCATCCTTGAATTCGATGACGACTTGCTCGCGCTCGATGGGCGCGATGGCGTCGAGCAGATACTTCGAATTGAAACCGATCGTGACCTCCGCGCCGGCGTAGTCCACGTCGAGCGTTTCCTCCGCTTCTCCGAGGTCCGCGCTGGAGGCCGACAGCTTGAGCGTGGTGGGGGCAAGCACGAACTTCACGGGCTTGTTCCGCTCTTCGGCCATCACAGCGACACGACGGAGCGCACCGCCCAACGCGGCGCGCGAGATCACCAGCTTGCCCGGATGTGCTTTGGGGATGACGGCCTCGTAGTTCGGGAACTGTCCCTCGATCAGCCGCGCGGTCATGAGGAAGTTCGGCATCTGCATCAAGAACTGATTCTCGGTCAGCGCGATCTGAACGTCTTCGCCCGCACCGAGCACGCGTTGAATCTCGAGGACGGCCTTGCGCGGCACGATCCCGGTGACGGCAGGCCCGACGTTGCCAACCGTTCGGCTGGCCATGGCGAGACGATGGCCGTCGGTCGCGACCAGCCGCGCGTCCTTGCCAGCCAACGCGAACAGGACACCGTTGAGCGCGTAGCGAGTCTCGTCGTGCGAGATGGCGAAGCTGGTCGCCGCCAGCATTTCACGAAGCGTCTTGGCCTCGAGACGGATCCAGTTCGCCTTTGCCGCGGGGACCACCGGAGGAAAATCGTCAGGCGCCATACCGACGAGCTTGTAAGAAGCGCTGCCGCACTTGAGGCTCACGGCGGCATTGTCCTGGACTCGCAGTGCGAGGTCGGCCGCGGGAAGCTCTTTGACGATTTCGGCTAGCTTCCGCGCTGAGACGGTGATGGCGCCCTTGCTCGCAACGCGTGCCGGCACTGAGACGCGCGCCCCCACCTCGAGATCTGTGGCGGTCAGCCGCACCGCCTCACCGTCCGTCTCCATCAGAACGTTCGCGAGGATCGGCAGGGTCTGACGGGGCTCGACGATGTTCTGGACCATCTGCAGGCCCTTGAGGAACGCGTCACGGTTGAGGACGACTTCCATAGATGACTCCAGTGTTTTGTTTTAGAAAAACAGAAACAACTCCGTAGTCAGAGTAGTGGTCAAGCGGTGTGGACGGTGCGAATGCGCGGCAAGCCCGGATCGCCGCGACGCTTTTCGCGCCGAGACGTCGGGGACAGGCCTGTGGAGACCGACGGAAGAACGGTGGATCACAGGGTGATGCCCTGGATAAGTCCGTCGATCGTCTTCCGAAGCTTGGGGTCCTCCTGCAGGAGAACCTGGATCTTGTCCACCGCGTGCAGCACCGTCGTATGGTCTTTTCCGCCGAAGGCGCGACCCACTTCGGACAATGATGCGTGGGTAAGCTGGCGCGCGAGATACATGGCCACCTGACGCGGAAAGGCGACCGCCTTCGTCCGGTTCTTCGCCTTGAGGTCCGACAGCTTGATGCCGTAGGTCTCGGCCACCTTCCGCTGGATCTGCTCGATCGTGATGACCTTCTCTTCTTCGCCCCACAGCTCGCCGAGGACCTCTTGCGCGAGGTCGACCGACATCTCGCGGCCGGTGAGCGCGCAGAACGCGATCATGCGCGTCAGCGAACCCTCAAGTTCGCGGATGTTGGACTTGACGCGGCTGGCGATGAGGTACGCGACGTCGTCGGCGAGGCGTACGCGCTCGAGCGCCGCCTTCTTCTTGAGTATGGCGACGCGCGTCTCAAAATCCGGCGGCTGGATGTCGGCGATGAGCCCCCACTCGAATCGCGACCGCAGACGCTCTTCGATCTCGGGGATGTCTTTCGGCGGTGAGTCGCTCGAGACGATGATCTGCTTGCGCGACTCGTACAGCGTATTGAACGTATGAAAGAACTCTTCCTGCGTACGCTCTTTGCCGGAAATGAACTGGACGTCGTCGATCAAGAGCAGGTCGATATTGCGATACCGCGAGCGGAACTCGGCCGTCCGGTCATAGCGGATCGCATTGATCAGCTCGTTCGTGAAGCGTTCCGACGTGATGTAGACGACCACCATTCCGGGAAAGAGCTTGGCGCTCTGGTGGCCGACGGCGTGCAGGAGATGCGTCTTTCCGAGACCCACACCGCCATAGATGAAGAGCGGGTTGTATGCCTTGGACGGCAGCTCGGCCACCGCTTGACAGGCGGCTTGTGCGAATTGGTTGGACGAGCCGACGACGAACGCGTCGAACGTGTAGCGCGGGTTGAGACCCTCGGTCGATCCTCCGCCCGAGCGTGCGGCGAGCGGTGGCGGCGCGTCCGCCGGCGCTGCCTCGGTGGCGCGCTCGTCGACGACGATCGTCAACCGCGGCTGGCCGCCGACGACGCTCTGCGCCGCTTGCTGCAGCGTCTGCAGATGATGTTGGATCAGCCAGTCACGCGAAAACGGGTTCGGTGCGCCGATCTTCAAGTGATCGCCTTCGATGGCGAGGAGACGGCAGGGACGCACCCACTGATCGATGACGGCGGGCGCGAGCTTATTGGCTACGGCGTCGAGGAGGCGACCCCAAAGGCTATCCAGCACAGGTCAAGCCCTCACTTACGCACAGAGTTATCCACAGGTGTGGATAGCGTTGGGCGCCTTGTTCGATAGGAGCATCCGTGCCGGAGCCACCGGCGTAACGAGGGACACGGAACAAACACCGCACTGTCACGACCCGCCAATCACGGAGCCCGCACGGTAGCATGGTGATTCCCGGCGTCGCAAGCGGGTTCCTCGGTCGACTGCTCGCGTTCGTCGGTTGACTGCTTCTGAGCGCGTGCCTACACTGTGTCGGTTCGACGACCGGAAGGGAGACCTGCTCGATGAAGCGGACGTTTCAACCCAATCGACGCCGCCGGGCGAAGACGCACGGGTTTCGTGAGCGCATGAAGACCAAGGGCGGACGAAAGGTGTTGAAGCGCCGTCGTGCGAAGGGCCGCAAACGGTTGACCGTCTGAGTGGCGGCCTTCCTCGACATCAACGACTGACCACCAGCGCCGAATTTCAGGCGCTCTTCCAGCGGGGCAAGCGGATCGATCGTCCTGCGCTCATCGTGCTCTGGCGAGAATCCAACGATCCGACGCGTGTCGGGTTCGCCGTCAGTCGCCAGCTGCGTCTGGCGGTGCAGCGAAATCGCGCCCGCCGCCGATTGCGCGAGGCGTACCGGGCCGCTCGTGACGTTGCGCCTACACGGGCGGCGCTCGTCGTGATAGGTCGGCCCGCAGTCCTACGCGAGCCGTTCCCTGCACTGCTCGGGCAGCTGCGGCAGGCGCTGGCCGCGATTCCCGGCCCAAGACGCGTGTGAGTTCACTGGGCCGACTGATCGCGATCGTGATCCTTGCTTACCAGCGATTGCTGTCGCCGCTTCTGCCCGAGGCGTGCCGCTTCGCACCGACGTGCTCCGAGTACGCGCGGCAAGCCGTCACCGAGCACGGTGTGATGCGAGGCCTGGCGCTGGCGGCATGGCGCCTCGCGCGCTGTCATCCATTTCATTCAGGCGGCTGGGATCCGCCTCCGACGAGGCGACGAACGGCATGAGCATGGAGAAGCGCGCGGTTTTAGCTGCCGTGCTCATGGCCCTCGTGTTCGTGGTCGGGCAGTACTTCTTCTTTCCCACTCACGAGACGCCTCCTTCACAGAAGCCGGCGGAGAATGCTCCGGCTACGGCTGCGAAGCCGGAAGCCGATAAACAAAATAACGTAACTACGCGAAAAGAAGAGCAAAAACAGACAGGGCCAGCCGTTACGCCCGCGCCGCCGCCATCACGCGGCGAGCGACCACCGCAGCGCCTGGCGACGATCGTGACCCCGCTCTATCGCGCGATCGTGAGCAGCGAGGGCGGCAAGCTTCAGGAGCTCACGCTTCACTATCGGGGCGAGAAGCCCATGGTGATCATCGGTGAGCTCGGTCCTGGTGGTCTCGTTGCGGGTCCTCCCGGCCGGGCAGAAGCGGTGCCCATGCAGCTTTCGACGACCGACCTGAGGCTTGGACCCGATAGGCCGACGGCCGACCTTACGCTCACGGGTCAGATCGATGGTCTCATCGTGACCAAGACCCTCACATTCCACGCCGACAGCTACACGATCGATGCGAGGATCCGGCTGCAGAACACCGGCACTGTGGCCCGCCAGCCGTTCCTTGCATTCCCGTGGACGAGTCTGCAGGAATGGAGCGGCAAGACCGCGAAGTTCCTCGGTCAGCATCCGACGACGATCGCGATGTCGGCCGGAGGTGAGCTGCGCTACACCGACGATCTCGCCCGTCCGGGCTGGCACTACGGCTGTCTCAGCACATTGCGAGGTCCGACGAAGAATGGCGACCAGATCGAACAGCCCGCTTCCGCTGGCGACTGGATCGCGCTCGGAAGCAACTGGTACACAGCGGCACTGATCTCGAAGACACCGGGCTTCGAGATCTTCACCACGTCCGATCCCAAGCCAGCGGATCCAAAGAGCAAGCCGACGACCCCGCTTCACACTGCGATAGGACTCCGCGCGGCGCCGACCGTTGCTCCAAGCGGTTCGTGGGAAGGCGCCTTCGTCATCTACGCAGGGCCGAAGGAATTCAACCGTCTCAACCAGGTCGGGCTCGAGGAAACCATAAACTTCGGCGGGTTTCCGTTACCGCGCGAGTGCGGCGGTCTGCCGATGAAGTGGTTCGCGGTGCCGATTCTCTCGCTCATGAATTGGCTGTATGCCCACGTCTACAACTACGGCATCGCGATCATTCTCCTGACGGTCCTGTCGAAAGTGCTCTTCTACCCGCTCACGGTGTGGAGCATGCGCTCCATGAAGGCGATGCAAACGCTCCAGCCTCAGATCAATGCACTGCGGAGCAAGTACAAGAGCGATCCGCAGCGACTGCAGCGCGAGACGATGGAGCTCTATCGGAAGCACGGCGTGAACCCGGTCGGCGGTTGTCTGCCGATGCTGCCGCAAATCCCGATCTTCTACGCTCTCTACCTCGCCGTCGCGAACTCCGCCGAGCTTCAGAACGCGCCGTTTCTCTGCTTTGACTTCCTGCAGCCGATCGCTCGCTTGTTGCGCGCGATGGGCGCGTCGTGGGTCGAGTCATTGTGGATCTGCAACCTCGCCGATATCGATCCGCTCTACATTCTCCCGTTAGTGATGGGCGTAACCATGTTCGTGCAGCAGAAGATGACTCCGGTCTCGGGTGATCCGGCCCAGGCGAAGGTCATGCTGATCATGCCGGTGTTCTTTACGATCATGTTCCTGAACTTGCCGTCCGGGCTCGTGCTGTATTGGACCGTCTCGAACGTCTTGCAGATCGCGCAGCAGTGGTCGATGAATCGGCCCCGAGCGTCGGCCGGTGCGCAGCGGGAGGCCCGGAACGGCTCTCGCGCCTGAGCCGCTTCGAACCGACGCCGCCAGCGTTCTGGGGCGCCCGCTGTCCGATCGCGAATTAGATCGCCTCGTCAAGTATGTGCAGATATTGATTAAATGGCAGAGGAGCCAGCGCCTTGTCGGCTCGTCTGAGCCCAACTGGATCATCGATCACATTGTCGTCGATAGCCTGTTATTCGCGCGGCTCCTCCCCTCCACCAGCGATCGAATTCTCGACATTGGCTCCGGTGCCGGAGTCCCGGGAATTCCGCTCAAGATCGTTAATGAACAGACCTCATTCACGCTGCTCGAGGCGCGGGCTAAGCGAGTATCGTTTCTGTTGGCTGTGGTTCGCGAGCTTGGGCTTCGGCATTGCTCGGTGGTGAACGACCGGCTGGAGAACGTCGCCCACCAGGAAGGCGCTGCGTCCTACGACGCAGCGGTCGTACGTTGTGCTGGGAATCCGGCCGAGCTGCTCGCTGCCACCGTTCCAGTTCTGAAGTCTGGTGGGGTGATGATTGCGGCTGGGCCCCCACGTCGCCGGGCGATCTCGGGGGGTAACTGGATCGAAGTCGAAGGACCGCGTGGCAAACGGCTGTTTTGGGTCGCTCGGAAAGCTTGACGATCGGCGCCGTTCGGCCCTAGTGTTTGTCGATAAACATAAATACCTCGTCATATGACGCCGTGTGTTTGTCGATAAACATGAAGGGGTGGGATTGGCGGCCAGATCGGTCGCGGTCGTGAATCAGAAGGGCGGTGTAGGCAAAACGACGACCGCCGTCAATCTCTCGGCGGGCCTGGCGCTCGCCGGTCGGCGGACTCTCCTCGTTGATCTCGATCCGCAGGGCAATGCGACGACTGGGCTCGGCGTCCCGAAGACTGACCTCTACCCAACCATCTACCACGTCCTTCTAGGTACAGAACCGATCGAGAAGGCGGTCCGGGACACTGCGGTACCGGACCTCAGCCTGCTGCCCTCGGACATCGATCTCGTCGGCGCCGAAATCGAGCTCGTCTCACTGGACCGCCGGGAGCATCGACTCCACGATGCGCTGCTGCCCATGCTCGATGCGTATAGCTACGTCGTCATCGATTGCCCGCCGTCCCTCGGGCTTCTCACGATCAACGCGCTAGCGGCCGCGGATCGTGTGCTCGTACCACTGCAGTGCGAGTTCTACGCGCTCGAGGGGCTGACGCATCTTCTGAAGACCGTGAAGCTTGTGCGCGAGCGCTTGAATCCTCGGCTAGCGATCCAGGGGATCGTGCTCACGATGTTCGATGGACGCACGAGTCTTGCGCTACAGGTCCGCGATGAGGTCCAGCGCTACTTTCCTGGAGAGATCTTCCAGACCGTCATTCCACGCAACGTCCGGCTCAGCGAAGCTCCGAGCCATGGCAAGCCGGTGATGCTGCACGAGCTCAAATCGAGCGGCGCGCTGGCGTATCTCGACCTGACCCGTGAGGTGATACGACATGAATAACCGAGGCCTCGGTCGCGGGCTTGGCGCTCTGCTGTCTGCGACTCCGGGAGCGGACGAGCCGGTGAACGACATCGCCATCGATCACATCGACGTCAACCCCAACCAGCCAAGAAAAGTCTTTGATTCCGCAGCATTAGACGAGCTTGCGGCTTCGATCCGGTCATCGGGAGTGATACAGCCAATCGTCGTCCGCCGCTACGGCTCGGGATATCAGCTCATCGCCGGCGAGCGACGATGGCGAGCGGCACGCCAGGCTGGTCTCACGCGCATTCCCGCGGTAGTTCGCGAGGCAACCGACGCGCAGAGCCTCGAGATCGCTCTCGTCGAAAACCTGCTTCGCGAAGACCTGAATCCGATGGAAGAGGCGGAAGCGTATCAGAAGCTACTCGCGCAGTTTGGTTGGACGCAGGAGGAGTTGGCTCAGCGGGTAGGGCTCGATCGCTCGTCGATCGCGAACGCGCTGCGACTGCTGCGACTCCCCGAAGCGATCCAGGCCGATCTGCGCGGCGGGCGGCTGACGATGGGCCACGCCCTCGTGCTGCTGTCGCTCTCCAGCGAGGCCGATCAGCTTCGGCTGAGGGACGAGATCGTCGCCCACTCGTGGACGGTGCGCGCCGCAGAGCAATCGGCGCGAGCTGTCGAAGCAGCGCGGGGTACCGTTCGCAGCCCCAAGCCTCCGCGTCGGCGGACAGCCGAGCTGGCGGCGATGGAGGCCGCGCTGCAGCGGGCGCTGATGACGCGCGTCCGTATTCGCGGCAGCGAACGTCTCGGCACGATCGAGATCTCTTACGCGAACGCCGAAGAGCTCGAGCGGCTCGGCGAGCTGCTCGGCGCGCGACCGTAGCGCGGCGAATCGCGCGACCACAGACAACACCGCGGTGGCCGCACGCGCTGCGACGCGGCTTATGATGTTGCTATGACTCGTATCGTCGTCGGGATGTCCGGGGGCGTCGACTCTTCGGTTGCCGCGGCGCTTCTGGTGGAACGCGGCTTCGACGTCATCGGTGTCACGATGCGCGTGTGGCCGTGGAAAGAGTCGACTGATCCCACGCAGCGCTTCGGTTCCTGCTGTGGCACCGAAGCAGTCGAGGACGCCCGGCGCGTGGCGCGCGATCTAAGGATCCCGTACTACGTGCTCAACATGGAATCGGAGTTCGATCGGGCGGTCGTCGGGCCGTTCGCCGACGCATACCGACGTGGACGCACGCCCGTGCCGTGCCTCGCCTGTAATGTCGATCTGAAGTTCGGCTCATTGCTTGCGCGGGCACGCGCGTGGGACGCCGCCGGGGTCGCGACGGGTCACTACGCGCGCGTAACGCGCGATGAGACGACTGGACGCTGGCTGCTTCGACGTGCGCGCGACACGCGCAAAGATCAGTCGGACTTCCTCTGGCCGCTCGAGCAGGCGCAGCTGGCCGCCGCATATTTTCCCGTGGGGGACCTCGATAAGGAAGAGGTCCGCGCGCACGCGCGACGGCTCGGCCTCGTGACCGCCGACAAGCCGGAGAGTCAGGAGATTTGTTTCGTTCCCGACGACGACTATCGCGGCTTTTTGCGCCGCCGCGATCCCGGCATGTTCCAGCCAGGTCTCATCGTCGATCGCGAGGGTCGTACGCTCGGCACGCACTCGGGTGTCGCCGGGTTTACAGTCGGTCAGCGGCGGCGTCTCGGCGTCGGGCGCGGCACGGCGCTCTACGTGACCGAGATCGACGCGGCAGCGAACCGCCTCGTCGTTGGCCCTGAGGTTGATCTCGAGCGTGACCGGCTCAGCGCCACCGACGTAAATTTCATCGCCTGCGACCCGCCGCGGTCGCCGATGCGCGTGCAGGCGAGGATTCGCCACAGCCACCAGCCGGCGGCGGCCACTGTCGTCGCGACGGATGAACAGGAGGCCGAAGTGGTCTTCGACCAGCCCCAGCGCGCGATCACCCCGGGGCAGTCGGTGGTGTGGTACCGTGACGACCTCGTGATCGGCGGCGGCGTAATTCGCCGCTGATTGACAGAGCCCAGATTCAGGTGATAGTTTTCACAAACCTTCTGCGGCGTCACTGACCGGGAGAATCTGCCCAATGCTCCAGCGTCGTTCCGCGTGGCTCGGTTGCATCGCGTCCGTCTGCCTGATCCTCGTTCCGGCGCTGCTCTTCGCGGCGGAGAGCGGTGAGCATGGTGAGAGCGGCGGACTGATCAGCCTCGACAAGTCGCTGATCATCCAGATGCTCAACTTCCTCATCCTCCTCGCGATCCTCTATCGGCTCCTCTACAAGCCGCTGCTGGCAAAGATGGAAGAGCGTTCCGCGGCCATCAGGACCTCGCTCGAGGCGGCGGAGGCGGCGCGCGCCGCGGCCGCGAAGCAGCAGGAGGAGAACGCCGAGCGCCTGCGCGCCGCGTATGCGGAGGCGCAATCGATTCGCGCGGCCGCGCTCAAGGAAGCCGCCGACGAGCAGCGCAAGCTGGTCGAGGCAGCGCGCCGCGAGGCGCAGCAGCTCGTGGAGTCCGCGAAAGCTCAGACGGACGCGGACATTCGGCGCGCGCGCGAGGAGTTGCGGCGCGAGGTGAGCGACCTCGCGATCGCGGTCGCCGAGAAGCTTGTACGCAAGAGCATGCACGACGAAGAGCACCGCCGCGTGGTGGACGACGCGATCGCGCGGATCGGCCGGTGAAGTCTCACGCCGCTGCGCGCTCGTACGCCAAGGCTCTGTACGAGCTGGCGCGCGAGCGTTCGCAGGCCGAACGCATCGGCGCCGAGCTGGCGGAGGTCGTGCAGCTGGTGCGGGAGGATGCCGAGCTTGCGCATTTCTTCGCGCGGCCTGGCGTGTCGGCCGCCGCCAAGCGGGCGGCCGCCGACGATATCGCGCAGCGACTCGGCCTCGGCCAGCTCGTGCGCGACTTCGTCGGGCTCGTCGCGGCGCACGGGCGCGGCGACATGCTTCCCGCGATCGGCGATGCGTATCGCGCGCTGGTCGATGCGGATCTCAATCGCGCACGCGCGCGCGTTCGCTCGGCGGTGGCGTTGACCGACGCGGAGAAGACCTCGCTCGCAGAACGCCTGGGGACCGCCCTCGGCGGCAAGCGCGTCATCGTGGACGAGGTGGTTGATCACAATCTGCTCGGCGGCTTCGTCGCCGAGATCGGCAGTCTGCTCGTCGACGGCAGCCTGGACGGCCAGCTCGCACGGCTTAGAGATCGACTTGCGCGGGGATAGCAAGCGGAGCCACACGCACCTAGAGCAGGCCACCCACGGTTCTAGCCGTTCTGACGTCGTCGCTACAAAGGAGCAGGAATGATCAAAGCGAGCGAGATCAGCGAGATCATCAAGCGCCAGCTGGCGGGCTACGAGGCGGAGGTCGACCTCCAGGAGGTCGGCCGCGTCATCGAGGTCGGCGACGGCATCGCGCGCATCTACGGTCTCGAGAAGGCGATGGCGGGTGAGCTGCTGCAGTTTCCCGGCGACATCGTCGGCATGGTCCTGAATCTCGAAGAAGACAACGTCGGCGCCGTGCTGCTCGGTGACGACCGCGGGATCAAAGAAGGCGACGCAGTCAGGCGCACTAACCGCATCGCCCAGGTGCCGGTCGGCGAGGCGCTCGTCGGCCGCGTCGTCAACGCGCTCGGCCAGCCCGTGGACGGTAAAGGCCCGATCAACGCGAAGGAGTTCCGGCCGATCGAGCGCTACGCGCCGGGCGTCGTCGACCGCCGCTCGGTGAAAGAGCCGCTGCAGACGGGTCTCAAGGCCATCGACGCGATGATCCCGATCGGCCGCGGGCAGCGCGAATTGATCATCGGCGACCGCGGCACGGGCAAGACCGCGATCGGCGTCGACACGATCATCAACCAGAAGGGGCAGGACGTGTTCTGCTTCTACGTCGCCATCGGCCAGAAGCGCTCGACGGTGGCGCAGGTCGTGAAGGTGCTCGAGGACGCGGGCGCGATGGCGTTCACCACGGTGATCATCGCCTCCGCATCGGAGCCGGCGCCGCTGCAGTACATCGCGCCGTACGCCGGCGTGACGATGGGCGAGTACTTCCGCGACAGCAAGCGCCACGCGCTCTGCATCTACGACGACCTCAGCAAGCACGCTGCCGCGTATCGCCAGCTCTCGCTGCTGTTGCGCCGGCCGCCGGGCCGTGAGGCCTATCCGGGCGACGTCTTCTACCTTCACTCGCGGCTGCTCGAGCGCGCGGCGAAGCTGAACGACCAGCTCGGCGGCGGCTCGCTGACGGCGCTGCCGATCATCGAGACGCAGCTCGGCGACGTGTCGGCGTACATCCCGACCAACGTCATCTCGATCACCGACGGGCAGATCTATCTGGAGTCTGACCTCTTCTACGGCGGCATCCGGCCCGCCGTGAACGTCGGCCTGTCCGTGTCGCGCGTCGGCGGCTCGGCGCAGGTCAAGGCGATGCGGCAGGTGGCGGGCAAGCTGCGCCTCGATCTCGCGCAGTATCGCGAGCTCGCGGCGTTCGCCCAATTCGGCTCCGATCTCGACAAGGCGACCCAGATGCAGCTCGCGCGCGGCCAGCGCATGGTCGAGCTGCTCAAGCAGGGCCAGTACCAGCCGCTGCCGGTCGAAAGGCAGGTGGCCATCATCTTCGCAGGCACGCAGGGGCTCCTCGACGATCTTCCCGTCGATTCCGTGCGCGAGTTCGAGACCTTCTTCTATGGGTGGCTCGAACGCAAGCAGGCGCAGCTGCTCACCGAGATCCGGGACAAGAAGGAGCTCTCGGACACGCTCCGCGACACGCTGACGAAGGCGGTGAACGAGGCCAAGACCGAGTTCATGGCCAGCAAGGGCATCAAGGCGGCCTGACGCGTGGCGACGCTCCGCGATATCCAGCGACGGATCCGTTCTGTGCAGTCGACGCAGAAGATCACGCGCGCCATGAAGCTGGTGGCGGCGGCAAAGCTGCGCCGGGCACAGGAACGCATCCTCGCGGCGCGTCCATACGCGAACAAGATGGCGGAGCTGCTCGGCAACCTGGTGTCGGCGACGGGTGGCGCGGAAGGCGCGGCGCATCCTCTGCTCGAGCAGCGTGAGGGGCCGCGTCGGCAAATCGTGATCATCACGGCCGATCGCGGGCTCGCCGGTGCGTTCAACAGCAACGTGCTGCGCAACTCACTCGCCTTCATTCGGATCTCCAATGCGACGGCGCTGACGCTGGTTGTGGTCGGTCGCAAGGCCCGCGACTTTTACCGACGGCGCCCGTACATGGTCAAGCGCGACATGATCGGCTTCTGGGATCGGCTCGCCTACTCGCACGCATGCGAGCTGGCGGATGCTTTCATCGCGCAGTATCTCGAGGGCGAGGTCGACGAGGTTCACCTCATCTACAACGAGTTCCGGTCGGTGGCTCTGCAGCGCCCGGTGCGCCAGCGGCTGTTGCCGATTCCGCGGACGGAGGTAGGGGCCGACGCCGGCCAGCCGGTCGACTACATCTACGAGCCGAGCGCGCCGGCGATCCTCAGTGATCTCTTGCCGCGCCACGTGCGGATGCAGGTGTTTCGTGCGCTGATGGAGTCGCTCGCCGGCGAGTACGGCGCGCGCATGACGGCGATGGAAGCCGCGACCAAGAACGCGAAAGAGATGATCGACATTCTCACGATCCAGTACAACAAGGCGCGCCAGGAGAAGATCACGAAGGAGCTCCTCGACATCGTCGGTGGCGCCGAGGCGCTCAAGCAAGGAGCGGAAGCATGAGCACGGGGAAGATTGTCCAGGTCATCGGGCCCGTCGTCGACGTCGAGTTCGAGCCAGGCAAGCTGCCGGCCATCTACAACGCGCTGCTCGTGCAGGGCGTCGAGCAGAAGGACATCTTCGCCTACTCCGAGAAGCTCACGCTTGAGGTCGCCCAGCACATGGGCGAGGCCCACGTGCGCACCATTGCCATGGCCGCCACCGACGGTCTCACGCGGGGGATGAGCGTGCTCGACACCGGCGCCCCGATCACGGTGCCGGTCGGCCGGGAGACGCTCGGACGCATCCTCAATATCGTCGGTGAGCCGGTCGACAAAGGGCCCGCCATCCACACAAAGAAGACGTACCCGATCCATCGCCCCGCGCCGCCGTTCGACGAGCAGTCGACGAAGGTCGAGATGTTCGAGACCGGGATCAAGGTCGTCGATCTGCTCGAGCCGTACACGAAGGGCGGCAAGACCGGCCTCTTCGGCGGCGCCGGCGTGGGCAAGACCGTGCTCATCCAGGAGCTGATCAACAACATCGCCAAGCAGCACGGCGGTATCTCGTGTTTCGCGGGCGTTGGCGAGCGCACGCGCGAGGGCAACGATCTGTATCACGAGATGAAGGAATCCGGGGTCCTCGAGAAGACGGCGCTGATCTTCGGCCAGATGACGGAGCCGCCGGGCTCGCGGCTGCGTGTGGCGCTGACAGCGCTCACCGCCGCTGAATATTTCCGCGACGAGGAAGGCCAGGACGTCCTCCTGTTCATCGACAACATCTTCCGATTCACCCAGGCCGGCTCCGAAGTGTCCGCGCTGCTCGGCCGCATGCCGTCGGCAGTCGGCTACCAGCCGACGCTGGCGACGGAGATGGGCCAGCTGCAGGAGCGGATCACGTCGACGAAGAAGGGATCGATCACCTCCGTGCAGGCGATCTACGTGCCGGCCGACGACATCACCGACCCGGCGCCGGCGACCGCGTTCGCGCATCTCGATGCGACCACGGTGCTGTCGCGTCCGATCTCGGAGCTCGGCATCTATCCCGCCGTCGATCCGTTGGCGTCGACGTCACGCATCCTCGATCCGAACATCCTCGGCCAGGAGCACTATCAAACCGCGCGCGCGGTGCAGTTGGTCCTGCAGCGCTACAAAGACCTGCAGGACATCATCGCGATTCTCGGCATGGAAGAGCTGTCCGACGAGGACAAGATCGCCGTGTCTCGCGCGCGCAAGATCCAGCGCTTCCTATCACAGCCGATGTTCGTCGCCGAGCAGTTCACCGGATTGCCGGGACGCTACGTCAAGGTGGCCGACACCGTGAAGAGCTTCAAGGAGGTCGTCGAAGGCAAGCACGACGAGCTGCCCGAGCAGGCCTTCTATATGGTCGGCGACATCGGCGAGGCCGCGGAAAAAGCCAAGAAGATGCGCGAGGGCTAGATGGCCGACCGCCTCACGCTCGAAGTCGCGACACCATCGCGAGCGATCATCTCAGAGCAGGTCGACGAAGTCGTGGTGCCCGGCATCGAAGGCTACTTCGGTGTCCTGCCTGGCCACGCCGCCTTTCTCACCACCCTCGGCATCGGCGAGCTGACGTATCGCATCGGTCGCGACGAGCGCCGCGCGGCGGTGGCCGGCGGGTTCTGCGAGGTGCGCAACGACAAGGTGATCGTTCTGGCCGACACGGCGGAGCTTCCGGAGGAGATCGACCGTGCCCGCGCGGACCGGGCGCGCGAGCGCGCGGAGCAGCGGTTGTCCGGGCGGACGCAAGAAGAGGTCGACTACGTGCGGGCACAGGCGGCGCTCGCCCGCGCGCTCAATCGCCTGCAGATCGCCAGCCGAAACCGCTGAGGCGCTGACGTCGTCGCTGCCCACCGAAGGGGGCACTGCGCCCGCTCCGTGTGGCAGCTATCGTTTGGGCTCGGCCTCAAATCCCCGCCATTCGCGCATTTCCGCGTGGTACGCGCCTTGCGACAGCGCGCGCCATGCTTTCTGTTCTCATCGCCGACGACGAGCCTCACGTGGTCGAGTTGGTGCGCGTGACGCTGGAGGACGAGCGGGTCCAGGTCTTCGAGGCCGGTGACGGCGGCACGGCACTCGCCGTCGCAGAGGCGGTCGCCATCGATCTCGTCTTTCTCGATGTCCACTTGCCGGATATCAGCGGCCTCGACGTCTGTCGCGCGCTGCGCGCGAATTCCCGGCTGGCGGGCTCGCGCATCGTCATGCTCACGGCCGCCGCGCAGCAGGATGACATCGTGCGCGGACTGGCCGCCGGCGCCGACGACTACTTGACCAAGCCGTTCTCTCCCGTGCGGTTACTGTCGCTGGTTGACCGGCTCCTCCCGCGTGTCGCATGGCATCTCGAGTAGAGCGCGACCCGGCCGCGGACTATCGCCGTCTCCACGCGGCCTATCAGCAGTCGCTGCGTTACGCCGAGGACGTGCGCCGGCTCTACCGCCAGATGCAGCGCGCGATCTGTCAGTCACTCCTCGGCCTCGCCAACGCGCTCGAGGCCAAAGATCCCTACACGCGCGGGCATTCCGAGCGTGTCGCCGCCCTGAGTCGTCGTTTGGCGTCGGCGCTTGGTCTGGCCCCGGCCGTCGTCGATACCGTCGGCCAAGCGGGGCTGCTGCACGACATCGGGAAGATCGGCGTTCCCGAGGGGATCTTGCGAAAGCCTCGATCGCTGTCGCCTGAGGAGTGGCAGATCATGCGCGGGCATCCGGTGATCGGCGCGCAGATCGTGGCGCCGTTCGAGTTCTTCGAGGCCGCGGCGCGTGTCATCCGTCACCATCACGAACGCTGGGATGGATCGGGATATCCCGATGGCCTCAGGGGAGACGACATTCCTTTCGAAGCGCGCGTCGTCGCCGTGGCCGATGTCTTCGACGCGCTCACCTCGGCCCGCTCATACCGTTCCGCGCTCACCCGTGATGCGGCACGCGCGATTCTTCTCCAGGAGGCTGGACGCACGCTCGACACGACGGTCGTCGCCGCCCTGCTCGACATGCTGAACATGGAACGAGCTTGATCGTGTACGCGATCACGGACCCGTGGATACCGCCGAGGCGCAGCTTGCTGGCGGGCATGCCGCTGCCGCTGCTCGTCGTGCTGGGACTGCTCACCGCGACGGCGGGGGCGCTCGCAGCCGCCGAGTTGTTGCCATTGACGCCCGCACGCGCAGTGGGCGCCGGCGCGGCACAGGGAGCGTTGCTGGCCACGGCCGTGACCTGGACGCAGAGTCGTCCACGCAGCCGCACGGCGCCGGCGATGGCGGCGGCCGTCGTGTTCGTCGGTGCGGTCGGCGCGACGCTCCCGGCGTTTGCAGCGATCGCTTATCTGGTCGCGCCGGTGTGGCTGTGGACCCAGCGCTGTAAGCTTCCGGGTCTTGGTCTCACGCGCCCTCCTATCGGCATGTGCGTCGCCGGTGCCGCGCTCGGAACACTGCTCGGCGCGCACTTGCTGTTGACCGCGTCCCTGACACTCGGCTACGGCGTGCGCGTGGCGACGCCGGCGCACCTGGTCTCGTGGCTGGCATACGACGCCGGAGCCAACGTGCTGACGACCGAGGCGTTCTTCCGTGGCGCGCTGTTCGATCGCGCTCAGCGTCGCTGGCCTTTCGCCATGGCGAGCACGCTTGTGACCGTCGTCTGTCTGGCGCGCTATCTCGTGGATCCGCTCTTGCCGCACAGCCTCGAAGTCATGGCCGGCGCGGTGTTCTACCTCACGCTTCTCAGCGTTGCCAACTGTTGGATGTATTGGCGCAGCGGCAGCATTGTCCCGGGCGTAGTGGCGGGTGTCGCGTTCTTCATCTGTTACCGTCTCCTCTACGTGCTTTCGTGAGCGCTGGGCACATTCGCTGGGCGCTCGCCCCCGCGGCTATGCTCATCGCCGTCACTGCGGCGCTGGCCGCTGCGGACATGACGCCGGGCACGCCGTGGCGTCATCTGTACCTGGTGCCCGTCGTGTTCGCAGGCCTCCGCTTCGGCGTCGCGGGCGGCGTCGTTGCAGCGCTCGGGGCGGTGCTTGCCTTTGGCCCGTTCGTCCTCCGAGAGATCGAGGGGCATGGCCCGACCCGGGCGGCCGCGGAGGGCATCGTCACGCTGGCCGTACTGACGATAGCGGGCGCCGCCGTCGGCAGCCTCGCGGCGCGTGCGCGGCGTCAGCGCGAGCGCTACGACGCGCTGCGTGCGGTACAGCGCGCACTCGCCGATCCGGCGACACTGGAGCTCACCGCCACGCGACTCGCCTCGATTGTGAAGCAACGCTTGCGCGCCGAGGCGGCCGGGCTCGTCCTGGAGAACGGACGCGTGGTCGCGGGGGCGGATCACGTCCATCCCCGGTCCCCGGCCGCTTACGTGATGGCGCATCGTGAGCCGATGTTCGTGACCGACGCCGGCGCGGGACCACGCGCACGCCGCGCCGTCGTGGTGCCGCTCACGAGCATGGACGAAACCGTTGGCGTGCTCGCCGTCGAGCGGGCCGGCGACTTTTCGCGCGAGGAGCGCGACGCTCTCGCCGGGTTCGGAGCCGCCATGGGACTGGCGCTCGATAACGCGCGCCTGGCGGCGCGGCAGCGGCGTTTCGCGGAAGAGCTGGAGCTGAAGGTGAGCCAGGCCACCGCGCGGCTGGCCGAAATGGATCGCTTGAAGTCAGACTTCGTCGCCCTGGCCTCCCACGAGCTGCGCACACCGTTGACCGCGCTCCAGGGATTCTCGGAGCTCCTGGCGACGCGACCGTTCGCGCCGGCCGAGGTCCGGCGGCTCGCGGAGATCATGCGCGGTGAGATCGAGCGTCTCGGTCGCATCGTCAGCGACTTCCTCGACCTCGCCCGTCTCGAGCGCGGTCTTGCGCTGTCGATTCGCCGCGCCGTGCTCGATCCGGCGCCGGTCATCGCCGCCGCCGTCGAGCTGTTTCGGCGCACGCGCACCAGCCACCGCGTCGAGCTGCATGTCGATGGCGCGTTGCCGCACGTCGATGCCGATGCCGACGCTCTGGATCGCGTGCTCAAGAATCTCATCGGCAACGCGCTCAAGTATTCGCCGCCGGGCAGCTGTATACGCGTGCGGGCGCGGGCGGCCGACGGCGTGGTGACCGTCGACGTGGAGGACGAGGGCCCGGGCATCCCTCCCGAGGAGCGGGCCCTCATCTTCGAGCCGTACTACCGCATGCGCGGCACCGCCGCGCTGGGACCTGGCACCGGTCTCGGCCTGTCGGTGGTGAAATCACTGGTCGAGGCTCACGGCGGCACCGTTCACGCCGAGGCCGGGTCGACAACGGGCACACGAATGACCGTGATGTTGCCTGCGCTTCCTTGACACCCCGCGTCGCGGGGACGTACTCTCGCTTGGTATGCCTCGACGCGATGAGATCGCAGAACGAATGGCCGACGCGGTCGTCAAGCGGCTGACGACGCGCAAGATCATGGACATCAAGGACGAGTCGGCGGCACGCGCGGCCGTCCGTCACGTCGTCGTCGAGAACCTGACGGCGGAGGAAGCGCTCGACGCCGACGCAAGAAAGCTGCTGCTCGAGCACGCGAAGATGATCAAGGACTCGGCAGCGGACTATCGGCAGCTTCTCAACAAGGTCAGGGAAAAGCTCGCACGCGATCGAGGATTCATCCTCTGATGCGCATGAGCCGCGAGCGGATATTCTTTCTCGCCGAGCGCATCATGAAGGAGCTCGGCAACGTGCCGGGCGTGACGATCAAATCCCCCGACGAAGTCCGGCCCGAGATCATCCGCGTGCTGACCGACGAGTCGAAGCTCGAAGAATCCGTCGACACCGAGGTGCGCAAGACGCTCGCCTCGTACTCGCGGCCCATGCCCGAGGGCAGTCGCGAATGGGAAGTGCTCTACGAGAAGACCCGCGAGGAGGTCTTCCGTAAGCGATTCCGGTTGTGACGCGACTGGTCGTCGGCATTACCGGCGCCAGCGGTTCGATCTACGGCATCCGTCTTCTCGAGGTGTTGCGCGGGAGCGCCGACGTGCAGACGCACCTCGTGATTTCCAGCGCCGGCAAGCGCACGATCGTCGAGGAGACGCGCTACAGCGTGGCCGACGTCGAGGCGCTCGCGCACCATCGCTATGACGTGCGCGACATCGGCGCCTCCATCGCCTCGGGCTCCTTTCGCACGCTCGGCATGGTGGTGGCTCCGTGCTCGATTCGCACGGCGGCGGCCATCGCCGCCTGTCACAGCGACACGCTCGTGTCGCGCGCGGCCGACGTCACGCTGAAGGAAGGCCGGCCGCTGATTCTCGTGGTGCGCGAGACGCCGCTGCATCTCGGACACCTTCGCGTGCTCACGTCGCTAGCCGAGATGGGCGCGGTAATCCTGCCGCCGATGCCCGCCTTCTACAATCGCCCGAAGGATCTCGACGACATCGTCAACCACACGGTGGCCCGTGTGCTCGATCGGCTGAATCTGCCGCAGACACTCGTCACCGAGTGGCGCGGCTCCGCTCGATGATCGAGCTGTCGGTGGTGATCCCGGTCTACAACGAAGAAGAGAGTCTGCCGCTCCTCTGGCCCGAGCTGCGTTCGGTGCTCGACGCGGAACGGCTCGACTTCGAGGTCGTCTTCGTCGACGACGGCAGCCTGGACCGGAGCGCCGAGATCATCCGCGGGATGCGCGACAGCGATCCGCGCGTGCGGCTCGTGCGGCTGAAGACCAACGTCGGCGAGACTGCGGCCACCGATGCGGGGTTTCACGCTTCGCGCGGCCGCCTGATCGTCACGATGGACGCCGATCTGCAGAACGATCCGCGTGACATCCCGGGCCTCCTGCGTCATCTCGAGCGATGGGACGCGGCCGTCGGGTGGCGCGTGAGCCGCGAAGACGGCGATTCCATCGTGCGTCGGCTGTCCTCCCGTATCGCGAACCGTGTGCGCAACTGGGTCAGCGACGAAGCGATCCAGGACAGTGGCTGCACCTTCCGCGCGCTTCGCCGTGAATGCCTGCGCGGGCTCGTGCTCTACCGCGGGCTCCATCGGTTCATCCCGACGCTGCTGAGGATGCGTGGGTATCGAGTCGTCGAGGTGCCGGTGCGCAGCCGACCGCGGCGCTTCGGGCAGTCGAAATACGGCGTGCTCAATCGCGTGTTCGTTGCCACCGCGGATCTGCTCGTCGTGCGCTGGATGAAGTCCCGTACGCTGCACTACGAGATCGCCGAGGACCTCGGCGGTGACCTCGTCCGCGAGTAACCGCGCCGTGAACGTCCTGCTCATCGGCCTCGGACGCTGGGGCGAGAAGCATCTGCGTGTGCTTCGGGAGCTGGGCGCCGACGTCTGGACGGCCGACGTGTCTTCGGCGCGACTGACGTGGGCGACCGCGCAAGGCGTCGCCGCCGATCGAACGACAGTCGATTATCGCGCGGTACTCGACCGCGTCGACGCCGTCGACATCGTCACGCCCGCCGACAACCACCTCGCGGTCGCGACGACGTGTCTCGCCGCCGGGCGGCCGTGTCTGATCGAAAAGCCGTTGACCGTCACCGTCGATGAAGGCCGCCGGCTCGTGGCCGCGGCCGACGCGTCGGGCCGCGTCGTGCAGGTGGGCCACATCTTTCGCTTCCATCCGGTGACGGCGACGCTGCGCGCGGCGCTCGCCGAGGAACGCATCGGCGCCGTTCGCTGTGCAACCGGCCGCTTCGCCGGGTTCAAGCGCCCGCGGACCGATGTCGGCGTGTTTCATACGGACGGCATCCATTACGTCGACCTGTTCGCCTACCTGCTCGCCCGCGAAGCAACCACCGTGGCGGCGCTGCAGCGCGACTTCCTCGGCCGCGGCCTCGACGATCTGTCGGTCGTCACCGTCGGCTTCGGCGACGTGCCGGTGATGATCGAGGCGAACTATTTCGTGCCCGGGACACACCGCGAGTGCGTCATCGTGGGCGAGCGCGGCAGCCTCGTGGCCGACTATGGCGCGGGCACCGTCACGCTGTACTCCGGCGAGCACGTGCGAAAGGGCGACGTGTGGGACGCGCTCGATCGCGGCAAGGAAGAGCTCTCGGTGGCCGTGGCCGAGCCGCTTCGTCTGGAGCTCGCGGCGTTCCTGGACGCCTGCAGTGCGAACGCGCCGTCGCCCGTGGATGCGCGGGCCGGTCTGCATACCGTCGAAGTGGTGGAAGCCGCCGCGCGCGCGGCGCGCCTGGGCCGCACGGTCTCCATCGCCGAGATCCGCGGCGTCTGAACGTGGACCGCGTCGTCCTGGTCGCCGTCGGCGGTGGACTCGGCTCCGTCCTGCGTTACCTCACGTCGGGACTGGCCGCGCGGTGGCTCGGTCTCGATTTTCCCTACGGCACGCTGATCGTCAACGTGACGGGCTCGCTGCTCATCGGCGTCGTGCAAGCGCTCGCGGAAGAGGCGGCCGTGCTCTCCGAGCCGGCGCGCCTGTTCCTCTCGGCGGGTGTGATGGGCGGCTTCACGACCTACTCGGCGTTCTCTTACGAGACGGTGCGCCTGATCGAGCTCGACGCGTTCGGTCGCGCGCTCGCCAACGTCATCGTCACGACGCTCGTGTGTCTCAGTGTCTGTGCCGTCGGTCTCGCGGCAGGACGCTACGTCGTCTCGTTGAGAGGCTGAGCCCGCCGATAGGAAAATTGTTTCGCATCTCGACTGCGGGACTACGTATGTCTACTATTCGGCCATGCGGGGCCGTGAACGCGCCTCACGCCCGCTCGTTTTGCTCGCGGATGACGCCGCGGACACGCGGGAGATGTATGCGCTGTACCTCAACATGGTTGGGTATCGTGTTGAGACGGCGACCGATGGACGTGAGGCCGCACGCTTCGCGCGAGTATCTCGTCCGGACATGATCGTTATGGACTTACAGATGCCCACGATGGACGGCTGGGCTGCGATCCGGGAGCTGCAGAAAGACGCGAGGACGGCGAACATTCCCGTCATCGTGCTGACTGGTCACGACCTCAAGGATTACCTCAAGCACTCGGCCATCGCGGAAGGTGCCTGTGCTTACCTGACAAAGCCGATCACTCCCGAGCAGCTTGGGCGCGAGATCGCCACGCGTCTCGCCGAGCGACGCTCGGAACGACGGCGGGCAGTTTAGTGTCGTATCTCTCTCCACGTCCGATGGCTACCGATGACGCGCCTGCGTAGCAGCGACGACGCGCGGTATTAATCAACGCGTCTCAGTACTGAGACCCGCCCTTGCTATCGTCGAGCCCAAGTGCACCGTGTCGTTTCGGCACCCACGCCGTTTAAATGGCCCGAGTCTTGTAAAAGACAGTTGCTGGTGAAGACGCCGACCACTAAGTGCGGCAACTGTCACGATCCACTTGAATCACACGACATCGTGGTCACGTTCGACGACGGTGACGTGATTCATGTCCGTTGCTGGCGAGTCGACGAGACACGACTGAGGCGTGCTCGATCGCATCCTGTCGTTCAAACCTCAAAACAAGTTGGTCGACGAGTGGCGCCGCACACTGCTCCGACGAGCGTCCCGGTTTAGGTTCGGTCGACATCGTCGAACCCCGGCGCTGGCATGCTACTCGCAGCCGAAACGTCTCGGAGTCGAGATGCCGTCTTCGCCGGACGCTGCCGACAAAATCCGCGAGAAGGTCACTACAGGCGCGCTGCCTGATGTCGGCGCGATAACATTTGCAGACTTCGGCACGGACCTGATTTGCGACGGCTGTGATACGCCAATCCTCCCCGGAGAGATGGAGTACGCGGTTGAGGCGCGTGACCGCCACTCCTTCAGATTTCACGTCAGGTGCGCCCTTCTGTGGCAGATGTACACGTGGCGAGCCCGTGGGAGGTAAAGCTGACGCCATGCACCTCCACAGGATGGCTTGAACGCCGTATCAGTCTTGACCATGGGGCGGACGTCGCGGTCGCTTCAGGGCCTTTCGGTCCTCATCATCGACGACCACGCCGACACAGTCGACGTGCTTCTGGAATATCTCACCGCCTACGGTGCAACGGCCTTTGGCGCCGGCAGCGCGAAAGCCGGGCTGGCCATCGCCGAGAGTCACGTACTCGATGCAGCGGTGGTCGATCTTCGAATGCCCCGTGAGGATGGCTGGTCGTTCCTGAGCCAACTCCGTGCGTCGCCGACACCCTCGGCGCACGCCGCGGTGTTTGCGATCAGCGGAGAGCGGCACGACTACCTCGATCCCGCGAGCGGCTACGCAGGTTACTTCTTCAAGCCCGTTGACCTGGATTCGCTGGTCGCCGCGCTGGCGGTTTTGCCGCGCCGATCAAAATGATAAACCGATGGGCGAGAGTGTTATTCCCGCACTTCGATGCCGGAGCGCGCGGCCTCTGTTCCCATTGAAGTCGCGCCGACAGGTCTCATCGTCGAAGCCGAAGGGGCATCGCTCGTTACGCGGTTTTGATCGTAACCTTTGCCACTCGCCCCCCTTAATCACTCCGCACGGGATGAGATGTGAACCTTCTTAGTCTCGCCGCACGCGCGGCAGCGGTCGACGGCACTTGTGATGGCGATCCTCGTGGCGATGCGCGCGAGAAGCGGTTCGATTTCGTCGGCACGGATAGCGGACTTCTCCGCGATGCAGTCGACGCAGAGCGGGCGCTCGATAATGAGCACGGCCAAGAGCGCACCCTTCTCTGGCATCCCCGCCTCCCGCGGTGGCGCCCAAACATAACACGGCGGGGGTCGACGTAGCTCGTGGCGTAGCGCCCGGGCTAAGCGCGGCGCAACATCTGAAGCCGACGCGTAACCAGATTTTCGGCTGATGTGGCCTTTCTGGTGGTGCCACCGCGCTGCACTAACGGTCGCGCGTCCCGCCGCCATCCCCACCGACCGCCGCCGCTGGTTGTCGTGGCCCGACGACTCGTTTTACGATCGCACCTGCGATGCGGACGACCGCCTGGAGGTGTCGGGGAGGAGTCCAGCGGTGAGGCGCTACGACGTGCTGTCGACGTCCGACCTGGTGCGCATCTACGACGAGGTGCTACGTCAGCTGTATGGTCCCGACCACGCGGACCAGGCCGAGACGTTACACCAGTTGGAGTACGTCATCCGCGCCCGCACTGGCCATGACGTCAGGTGCAGCGCGCTGCGCGGCGGCTTCGATTGCGACCGGCGCTGCGACCGCCGCTAAAGAAGAAGAGTGCTGTCGATGTGCACGTGCCGCCTCTGGACCCGCTTCAAGGGCGTACTTGACGGCGCGATCGCACCAGGGCTAGCTTCCACGGCACGACTCGCAGCCGATCGTCGGAGGACGAACATGCGGACACGCTGGATCGGACGGTGCGCCGCTGCAGCAACCCTCGCGTGGTCGGTGGCCTCGGGCATTCCCGCCGGCGCGATGGCCGCGCCGAAATCGCCGGTAGTCCCCACAGACAATGGCCCGGTCCGGGGTGTCGCTACCGGCTCGATGCAGCAATTCCTTGGCATCCCATACGCTGCAGCACCGGTGGGTACTCTTCGTTGGCGGCCCCCGCAAGAACACGCACGGTGGACGGGCGTCCTCGATGCGACCGCGTTCGGTGCCCACTGCCCGCAGGTCGCCAGTCCTTACGGACTACCGAGCACGACCGAGGATTGCTTGTTCCTGAACGTCTTCACTCCGGACAAAACGAATCAGGGACAGCCCCATCTCCTTCCGGTGATGTTCTGGATCCACGGTGGAGGGCTGGTCGTCGGCCTGAGCGACGGCTACGATCCGAGCAAGCTCGTCGCGCAAGACGTCATCGTCGTCACAATCAACTACCGGCTCGGCGAACTCGGCTTCCTCGCCCATGCGGCGCTCGCGGCCGAGTCGCCAGCCGGCGCCGCTGGGAACTACGGCCTCATGGACCAGCAGGCCGCACTCCGCTGGGTACAGCGCAACATCCGAAGCTTCGGCGGCGACCCCGATAACGTGACGATCTTCGGTGAATCGGCCGGCGGCCTGAGCGTTCACTCGCAGCTCGCCTCTCCGTTGGCGGCCGGCCTCTTCCACAAAGCAATCGTCGAGAGCGGCGCCTATTCGCTCGCGCAACCCTCGCTCTCGGCGGCAGAGAGCGCTGGCGCAGCATTCGCGACGAGCGCCGGGTGCGTCAGTCAAACGGCCGCATGCCTGCGAAGTCTCTCCGTCGCGGAAGTCCTCGGGCACCAGCCCGGAGGAACGATGGTGCCGAATCTCGATGGCTTCGTGCTTCCGGTTACGGTGCGGTCCGCGTTCACCGGCGGACAGTTCAACCGCGTGCCGGTGATCGAGGGCTCGAACCACGACGAGTGGCGATTGTTCGTCGCCCAGACGGAAGTTGCGACGGGCACGTCGCTGAGCCCAGCCGGATACATTCCGGCGATCGCCGCGACGCTGGGCGTGCCGCCAGCGGTCGCGGCCTTCATCGCGGCCGGGTATCCGCTCGCCGCCTATTCGAGTCCGAGCGTCGCGCTCGGCGCGATCGGAACAGACATCATCTTCGCGTGCAACGCGCGCCTGTCGGCGCGGCTGTTGTCACAGTACGTACCGACGTATCAGTACGAGTTCAACGATCCCAACGCGCCCATGCTGTTCTTTCCACCCGTCAGCTTCCCGACGGGGGCCTATCACGCCTCCGAGCTTCAGTACATCTTCAACGTCCTCGAGACTCCCGTCGCGAGTCCCGGGCTCACGGGCGACCAGACGCGGCTCTCCAACACGATGGTCGCCTACTGGACGCAATTCGCGCGAAGCGGTGACCCCAATTCGCCCGCGGCGCCGGCATGGCCGCAGTACAGCAGCAGCGATCAGTTCCAATCGCTGCATCCGCCGACGCCGACCACGGGTACCAGCTTCGCAGCCGATCACAAGTGCACGCCCTGAGCGTCGACCGGCGCTGCGAGGGAGGTGTCTAACTGAGTTTCACTGGTGCCGAAGGGGGGACTCGAACCCCCACACCCTTGCGGGCACATGACCCTGAATCATGCGCGTCTGCCAATTCCGCCACTTCGGCTCGGAAAGCGTCGTTCATAATACTCAGCAGGGATGGCCAGTCAAGTCGAGACCGACACCGGCGACCGCACGATCGCGACGAATCGGCGCGCGCGGCACGAATATCACATCCTCGAGACGATCGAGGCGGGCCTCGTGCTCCGCGGCACCGAGGTGAAGTCGCTGCGCGCCGGCGGTGTGAATTTCAAGGACTCGTACGCGACCATTCGGAGCGGCGAGGGCTGGCTGCTCGGCTGTCACATCAATCCGTATAGCCACGGCACCGACGCCAATCACGAGCCCGAGCGCGACCGCAAGCTGCTGCTGCATCGTCGAGAGCTGGGCCGGCTCACCGGCAAGATCGCCGAGCGCGGGCTGACGCTGATCCCGCTGCGCATGTATTTCAAACGCGGCCGTGTCAAAGTCGAGCTCGGGCTGGGACGCGGCAAGAAGCTGCACGACAAGCGCGCGACCATTCGCGAGCGCGACACGCAGCGCGAGATGGATCAGGCGGCGCGTTCCGCCATGCGCGCGGGTGGCGCGCGACGGCGCAGCCGCGACGACGAGTAGCAGGCGCGCGGATCGGCGTCTATACTCAATGGTCAAGGGGGCGACAGGTTTCGACGGGGATCAGTGAGGTCCAGGCTGCGTCTCGAGGTTTCTCACCCCTCGTTAATAAGTGAGAACGGTATAGCTGCCAACACACAGCTAGCCCTGGCGGCCTAACAACCGCTAGCGTCGGCCGCTTCGAGTCAGCAGGGAGCGGGAACCGGCGTCATACACTGGTGACTGGCTCTGAACTTCGCCTCAGGGGAAGAGCGAGACATATGAGGCTGGCCCCGCGGTCCTCCTGCCGGATGGAGGGCCGAAGGGCGAGAGAGCAGTAAGATAAACCGGCTATCGACGTAGACGCCTGCGGCTGAGGGTTTCCGGACGTGGGTTCAATTCCCACCGCCTCCACCATTCACAACACCGTGCACGCCTCCTCGAAGTCGAGCCGCGGTAACTTCGGCAGCACTTTCCCGGGATCGCCGTGGCCGAGGTTGCACAGGAAGTTCGACTTCACGCGACCGTCGATGAAGAATTCGGCGTCCACCTTGGCGTTGTCGAATCCCGACATGCCGCCGACGTCCAGGCCGACGGCACGCGCGGCCAGCATGAAATAGGCGCCCTGCAGCGTCCCGTTGCGAAACGCGACGGTCTCGGTCAACGCAGGGTTCTTCGCGTAGTTCTCCGCCATGTCGGGCCGGTGCGTGAACAGCTTCTTCGGCATCCATTCATAGAAGCGCGTGTCGTAGCCGATGATCGCGGTCACCGGCGCTTGCTTGGTCTTGTCCACGTTACCGGGGCTCAGGGCCGGCAACAGCCTGGCCTTCGCCGCCGGCGTCCGTAGAAAGAGGATGCGCGCGGGACAGGAGTTCGCGCTGGTCGGGCCCATTTTCATGATGTCGTAGATGCGCCGCAGCTCATCGTCGCTGACGGGCGTCGGCAGCCAGCCATTTTGCGTGCGCGCTTTGAGAAGCAACACATCCAGCGCGGCGTCATCGAGCGTTGATCGCACGAGTGTCCTCCTGGTCGGAGTCAGCTGACTGGTTGGGAGTCACGTGCGGCCGGCGTCGCGAATCGCGCGCCAGACGCGCAGGGGAGTCGCCGGCATGTCGAGTTGTCGAACGCCGACCGGTGCCAGCGCATCGAGGACGGCATTCATGACGACGGGAAGAGCGCCGACGGTGCCAGCCTCGCCGGCGCCCTTGGCGCCGAGCGGATTGAGCTTGGTCGGCACGGGATGGCTCTCGACCGCGATGTCCGGCAGCGTATCGGCCCGCGGCATCGCGTAATCCATGAACGAGCCCGTCAGCAGCTGGCCGGAGTCGGCGTCGTACACGATCTCTTCCATCAACGCCTGGCCGACACCCTGCGCGACGCCGCCGTGGATCTGACCCTTGAGCGTCAGCGGGTTGATGACCGTGCCGACGTCGTCGGCGATGACGTATCCGACGATCGCAACCGCGCCGGTCTCCGGATCGATCTCGACCTCGCAGACGTGGCAGCCATTTGGCCACGTGTCCGACGCCGGCGAGAACGTGGCGGTCTCGAAGAAGCCGGGTTCGACGCCTTTGGGGAGCGACGCGGGCTGGAACGCGGCGCGTGCGACGTCTTTGAGCGGGAGCGCGCGATCGGTGCCGACGACGGAAAACGCGCCGTTCGCGAACGTGATGTCGGCTTCGGCCGCCTCGAGCATTTTGGCGGCGACCCGGCGGCCCTTCGCGATGATCTTGTCGGCGGCCATCCAGAGGGCAGTGCCGCCGATCACGGTCGAGCGCGAGCCCATCGAGCCCATGCCGAACGCGACCCGATCGGTATCGCCGTCGATGTAGCGGACGTCCGCTGGGTCGAGCCCCAGCCGCTCGTGGAGGATCTGTTTGAACGTCGTCTCGTGACCCTGCCCCTGGTTCTTCGTGCCCATGAAGATCGTGACCGTGCCGCTGGGCGAGAAGCGGATCTCGGCAAACTCCGGCTGTGGGCCCGCGGCGCGCTCGATGGCGTTCGCGATGCCGAGCCCGCGCAGCCGGCCACGTGCGCGCGACGCGGCGCGCCGCGCTGCGAATCCGCCGACGTCGGCCAGCTTCAGCGCTGCTTCCATCTGCGCCGGAAAGTCGCCGCAGTCGTACGTCACTCCGGTCGCGGTCCGATACGGCATGGCCGATGCCGGAACGAGATTGCGCCGTCGCAGCTCTATCGCGTCCAGTCCGAGCTCGCGCGCGGCGTCGTCGATGAGACGCTCGATCACGTACGTGGCTTCCGGCCGCCCGGCGCCGCGATAGGGCGCCGTCGAGTTCGTGTTGGACAGCACAGACGTCACCGCGACGTGCGCGGCGGGAAACGCGTACACGCCGACGAGCGTGGCAACGTTGCTAAAGGTCGCCAGGAGATTTCGATCGGAGGAAACGTACGCGCCGACGTTCGCCAGCGTCCGCACCCGCAGCGCGAGGAAATGGCCGTCGGCGTCCAGCGCCAGCTCGGCGTCGGTGACGTTGTCGCGGGCGTGCTCGTCGGCGGGAATCGCCTCACGCCGCTCGCAACGCCATTTGACCGGCCGCCCGAGCCGGCGCGCGGCCCACAGCACCAGGCGATGCTCGGGATACTGCCAGCCTTTCGTCCCGAAGCCGCCGCCGACGTCGCCAGCGATCACGCGGATCTGGTGCTCGGGCACCTTGAGGATGTTGGTTGCGAGCGCGGTCCGCACGCGATGCGGGTACTGCACGTCGGCATAGAGGACGTAGCGCTGCTCGCCCGGGTCCCACGTGCCCAGCGCGCCGCGGGTCTCCATATACTGCGCGTGGACGCGGCTGATGACGTAGCGCCGGCGCACCGTCCGCGCGGCGCCGGCGAACGCGGCGTCCGTCGCCGCCCGGTCGCCTGCCTCATAGAGGTTCGACACGTTGTCGGGGCACTCGTCCCAGACGGCCGGCCCGCCGACCGCCTCCGCCGTCGACGTCACAGACGGCAGCGGCTCGTAGTCGATGACCAGCCGCTCGGCCGCGTCCTCGGCCTGCGCGAGAGTCTCGGCGACGACCATCGCCACCGGGTCGCCGACGTAGCGCACGCGATCGCGCGTGAGGCCGTGGTGCGGCGGCGCGAACATCGGCGAGCCATCGGGGCGCTTTCGCTTGAGCGTCATCTTCATCGTGC
>DAIRVP010000025.1:0-43294 GCA_036802765.1 Candidatus Rokuibacteriota bacterium | reverse complement strand
GTCGCGCTGCACTCGAGCAGCAACCCGAAAGAAGTCGCGCTGGTCGCCGGCGGCGGCGCCGCCGCCGGCGCCGCGCTGGGGTTCGTGGCGGGTACCGTGTGATCCGTGTCGCAGGTGAGCGACGAAACGCTACCCCGGGTGTATTCTCGCAACCTATGAAGCCCCTCTCGCGCGTCGCCGTCGGGATGCTCGTCGCTGGGCTGGTCGGCTGCGCGACCACCGACACACAGCCGTCGGCCAGCGTCACGAGCCTCGTTCCGGACGTGCAACGGTGGTTCAAGGTCGAGTGGACGGCGGACGCGCAGCGCGATGGTGAGCGTCGGCTGAGCGGTTACGTCCAAAGCGCGGTCAAAGAGCCTGTGACCAAAGTGCAGTTGCTCGCGCAGGCGCTCGATGGCTCGGGAAACGTCATCGCCCAGCGCCTGGAGTGGGTGCCGGAAACGATCCCGGCGTTCGGCCGTCAGTACTTCGATATCCCGAAGATGCCGCCAGCCGCCGATTATCGAGTCACCGTGTGGGCGTTCGACCGGATCAAAGGCGGCGGGATGTAGGTAAATCTTTTCCACGCCGCTTCGTCCCGGCGCGTCTTCGCTGCTAGTCCGCCATAGATCCTCTTGACACATCGGTCGTCCCCACTGTATTTCGGGCGGCACCCGTTTGTGTCGGCGCGGGTGAGCGCGTGCGGCACGATCCGCGCTCTGGACTGCACAGCAGCGGTCTCGCGACAAGGACGTCGCAAGGAGGAGCCATGTTGACAACGCGCAAGCACATGGTGGCGGTCGTGGTGGGTGCGGTCGTGGCGATGGGAGCGGGATACGTCTCGCCTGCTGACGCCATCAGCCAGAGTGGCGAGCAGCGCAACATGCGGCGGGTGGGACACGTCGATCTGCAGGGACGCCCGTCGTATCAGCCGAACGTCATCGTCTATCCCGATGGACGGACCATCGCGTTCGCGGGCACGCATGGAGGTAGCCGGCCCAATCCGCTCAAGCCAGGCAGTCCGATCGAGCAGAACGGGACGATGATCATCGACGTGAGCGATCCCGCGAATCCGGTGGAGACGTTTCATATTCCCGTCCCGGTCGCGGGAGGTCAGGCGCAAATGGCGCGCATGTGTCTCGGCTCTGACTTGCCGGGCGGTGTGAACGGCGCCGTCTACCTGCTGCGCAACATCCAGGGCAACGCCTCTCAACGCTCGGGATACGAAATCTGGGATGTGACCGACATCAGGAGCCCCAGACCCGTGGCGGCGTTGCTCGGCATTCGCAACACCCACAAGCTCTGGTGGGAGTGCAAGAGCGGCATCGCCTACATGCCCGGCAGCAAGGACGTGCCGGCGCCCAATCGATGGCGCACCGGCCAGTCGATGGTCGTCTTCGACTGGAGCCATCCTCCCGCGGCCGTCGCAGGAGGCACGGCTCCCGTTTACAGCGACTACCCGAAGTACATCCGCACGTACGGCCTGGTGGGCGCGCAGCCGGATGGGACCGGCGGTATACCGAACTCGCTCCACGGACCGATCTCGACGTTCGAGCATCCGAAGTTCGGTCAGCCGCTGGCGCGAGCCGCTGGACCGAACGACGTGATCGGTAATCGGATCTATCTCGCCTGGGGCGTCGGCGACGACGGCGCGCTTCAGATCGTCGATCGCAAGAAGCTGCTGCCGCCTGCGTACGGAGGAAGCTGGGTCGGCGATCCAGACAGGCCGACGGTGGCTGACCTCGAAGGGACGCAGACCGGTCTCATGTACATGTCGCCGGACCAGGGCGGCCACACGAGCATGCCGGTGTTCGGGATGACGCCGGCGAGCTATGCGAACTTCACCGAGTTCAAGACGCGCGACATCGTGTTGCTCGCGTCGGAGGCGACGGCCGATCTGTGCCAGGAGGCGCCGCACTGGAGCTTCATCCTCGACGTCACGGTGGAGAACTCGCGGACGGCGCCGCCGGGCACGCGGGTCGAGCAAAGTCCGTGGCAGGGGCCGATGGTCCTCGCGACCATGTGGGTCGATCCGCGCCTGGGCGAGAAATATCCTCGCGGCAACTACTGCACGCGGGGAGCGCGCTACGGCGTGCACTCGAGCGAGGAAAACTTCCGGAATCCGTTCTACGGCCGGCTGACGTTCCTCGCGTACTTCACCGGCGGCGTGCGCGTCTGGGACATTCGCGAGCCCCAGGGACCCGTCGAGGTGGGCTTCTACGTCCCGGTCTCCAACGCGAACACCAGCCCGGCCGGCTACATGACTAACAACGTCGAAGTCGACAATCGCGGGTTCGTCTACGCGACGGATCGCAATGGCGCCGGGCTGGATATCCTCGAGCTCCGCGGCAAGGCGAAGAAGATCGGCCTCGGCATCTTCAAGAGTGGACAGGACGACGACGACGAAGAATAAGCGGCGCTGACCTGGTCTTCACCCGAAAAGGCGGCCTTCGGGCCGCCTTTTCATTGTTCTCGGATCGACGGACGAACGCGCGGGCTCGGATCGAGCGGACGCGACGCGAGTAGTATGGTGGCCATGCACCGGAACGGCGCCCGATGGACTGGCTGACCACGCTGACGACGGCGCTGGGAGCCGCATGGCTGTCCGGCATCAACCTGTACGCCACGGTCGCGACGCTAGGAATTCTGCAGGCGCTCGGATTCGCCCGTCTGCCGGGCGACCTCGGCGTCCTGTCTCACCCATGGATCATCGGGCTGGCCGTGGTCCTCTACGTGATCGAGTTCGTGGCGGACAAGATTCCCGTGGTGGACTCGATGTGGGACGCGATCCACACGTTCATCCGCGTCCCGGCCGGCGCCATCCTTGCGGCGTCGGCGTTCGCGGACTTCGACCCGCCGGTGCGAGTCGCCGCGCTGCTCGTCGGCGGCGGTCTCGCGCTCGGCTCGCACGGCAGTAAGGCCGTCACACGGGTCACGGTCAATTCAGTCGCGCCGGGCGCCGGCGCGGCCGTGAGCGTCGCGGAGGACGCCATCGCGGTTGGCTTCTCCGCATTGATGACGTTCTTCCCGCTGGTCTTTCTCGTCCTCCTCGCGTTCGCGGTGATCGGCATGGCGTGGCTGATCCCGAGAATCATGCGCGCCC
Organism: Candidatus Rokuibacteriota bacterium; assembly: GCA_036802765.1. Lineage (GTDB taxonomy): Bacteria > Methylomirabilota > Methylomirabilia > Rokubacteriales > CSP1-6 > AR12. The sequence goes on along the minus strand of DAIRVP010000025.1, from coordinate 40,212 downwards.
TGCGTCGAGTGCCGGCGCTGCTCCGCAGCTCCTAGACCTGCCGGCTTCTGACGGCGTGATAGATGCCCAGGACGATGAGGGCTCCGATGATCGACGCGATGAAGCCGGCACTCTGATGGGCTTCGTAGAGGCCCAGCATCCGGCCGAGGAATGTCGCGACGAGCGCCCCGCCCATCCCAAGGAGGGCCGTAATGAAGAACCCTCCAGGATCTCGCCCCGGCATGATCAGCTTCGCGAGCGCGCCGACGACGGCGCCGATGATGATGATCCAGATGAGCTCGAGCATGGCTGTCCTTCCCCCGCGACGCCGGTGCGCCGCTGCGCACCAGTGCCACGAACGGCGAGGCGCGCTCAAGTGGGACTTTCGGTCTAGGGCCAGATGCCGTATCGCCGACGGCTCACGCAGACACACCGATGACGACTTTGCCGAGATGCCTGCCTGTGACGAGATGAGCAAACGCATGCCGCGCAGCGGTGATCCGTTCGAAGACCCGGTCGATCACGGGGTGGATGCCGTTGGAAGCGACGAACGCGACGCACCGCTCGAGCTCCGTCCGGCTTCCGACGAATATCCCCTGGATGCGGATCTGCCGCAGGAGAACGTCTGTCAGATCGGTTGGGCGAGCCCGAGACGCCAGAACCCCGAGCAGCACGACAGTGCCGCCGTCTCGCGTCGCCCTGAGCGATTGTGAGAGGGTCCCCGGGCCGCCGGTCTCGAGAACGACGTCGACCCCACCGCCACTCCACTCGCGCACCATGTCTGCCCAGGGGTCGCGATGGTAATTCGCTGTAAAGTCGGCGCCCAGAGCCTGGACGCGCGCCAATTTTGCGTCGGATGAGGACGTTACCGCCACGTGCGCGCCCAGACGCTTGGCGATCTGAAGCGCGAGAGTGCTGACGCCGCCCGTGCCCAGCAGGAGCACGCGATTGCCTCGCGCGAGCGCTGCGCTTCGCGCGAGAGCGCACCACGCCGTCAGTCCGGCGACGGGAAGACATGCCGCTTCCTCGAACGATAGCGTGGCGGGAATCGGGAGCACGGCGCTGGATGGGAGCACGCGCTCTTCGCAGAGCACGCCCTGGGCCGGGCCGCCGAGCGTCGTTGAGCGCATGCACGGTTCGAGCCGTCCGTCCTGCCAGTCGGGCACCATATGCGTGCAGATTCGATCTCCTGCCTTGAGATCGGGAACGTCGGCACCGACCTCGAGGACGACCCCGGCGCCGTCGCTGCACGGAATGAGCGGGACGCTCAACCCTTCGTCATACGTGCCGCGCAGGACGAGGACGTCGCGGTAATTCAACGACACGGCTTTGAGCGCGATCCGGACGAGGCCTGGACCGAGTCGCTCGGCCGGTCGGTAGTCCGGGCGAAGGTTCCCAAGTCCGAATCGCTCGATCGCCATGGCCAAGGGCATCGTCAGTCCTTCGCGGCGTGGTTCAATCGCGCAGCCGTCAGCTCGCGATTCACGACACGAATCAGCAGGTCCTCATCATCGACGACGAGGAAGTGGTCGGTCTCGACCGTGAGGAGCTGGAACCGGCCGGTCGTGAATCGACCCCAGGCGGCGGCATTCTCCGCGGTGACGTACGTATCGTGAAGCCCGGTGAGGCACGTGATCGGAGCGTCCAAGGTCACGTCGGGCACATACCGATAATTCGAGCTCATCTCGAATTCGGCTCGGATCACGGGCAGAATCAGGCGCCGCAGCTCGGGGTCGCTGAGAAAACTCTCGGTCGCCAGCACCTTGAACTCCCGAAGGACCTCAGCGAAGACGTCGTCGCTTTGACGGTATACGGGCGTGAAGATGTCGTACTTCGGCAGCCCGCACAGGCGTACCAGCAAGTTCAACTCGAAGGTCTGCTGCCGGTGCAGCTCGTCGGGCGCGCGGGCTCCCGAGACGAAGACATGCACTGGCGCCTCCCGTCCCTGCCGGAGCAACGCTCGCACGGTTTCGAACAGCGTGAGCGCTCCCAGGCAATGGCCGTACACGGCAAAGGGCTTGTCCAAGAACGGCAGCAATTCTGGGACGAGATCGCCCACGAAGGTTTTCATGTCGCGAATCGGTGGTTCGTCGATGCGCGTCTGGCGACCCGGGGGCTCGACGGCTACCAGCTCGATGCTGGGGTCGAGGCGATCGGCCCAGGGACGAAATGTGGCGGCCCCGCCCCCAGCGAACGGAAAGCAGAACAGCCGCGTCCTGGCGTCGACGTTCGGCCGAGGGAAAATGAGCCAGCCGCGACCCGCCACGATCGCCGCCCGTGCATGGCCGATCGCGCCGTCGTCTGGCGGCGCCTGCTGCGGCGGTGTCTCGTTCGGGAAGAGTTCAGTGACGAGTGCCCTGACGCTGGAACCTTTCAGGAGCATGGCGGTCGGCACGGTGACGTTCAGAGCTTGCCGCAGCCGATTGGCGAGCGAGACGGCGAGCAGCGAGTCGAGGCCTAGCTCATTGAGCGGTCGCTCGACATCGACCAAGCTCGCAAGTCCGAGTACGCGACTGGCGTGCCGGCGCACGGTCTCGATGACGCTGACCGACCCTCCACAAGGCTCGCTGATATCCAGGCCTCGCTCGAGGCCGTCCGCCACCTCGCTATACAGGGGCGGCACGTCGCGGAATTGACCGAGGAAGTGGCCCCAGGCTGTTTCGGAAACGAGCACCTGCGCGGGGCCGCCACCGAGGAAACGCAACAGGACGGCGAGGCAGGTTTCGGGTGCCAACGGCGCCGTGCCCCGCTGCTTCCACAGCACCATCCCACTGCTTCCCCATCGCTCCGCAAGCGACGCGTCGGCCCACGGGCCCCAGTTGAGCACCGTCGCTGGCAGGCCATGAGCCCGGCGGAATACCGCGAGCGCATCCAGGAAGCTGTTCGCCGCCGTGTAGGCGGCCTGGCCGGCCCCGCCCCAGATGCTCAACACGGAGGAGAACAAAACGAAGAAGTCCAGATCCAGTTTGCTCGTCTCGCGATGCAACAGCCATCCGCCGGCCACCTTCGGTGCGAGGACCGCTCGCAGCTGTTCGCCGGTCAGATTCGCAACAACGGCGCCATCGAACACTGCCGCGGCGTGGATCACTCCCTTGAGCGGCGGCATGGATCGTTCGATACGAGTCAGGACCGCCTGCACGTCGGTTGCGCGCGTCACGTCCGATGCCATCACGACGACCTCCGCGCTGCGCCGGAGCGCCTCGAGCGCCGCGGTCGTGTCGCGTTCGGTGGCGTGACGGCCGGTGAGAACCAGGTGGCGCGCGCCGGCGGCCACCAGAGCCTCAGCGACCTTGAGACCTATCCGGCCCAGCCCCCCGACAATCCAGTACGTCGCGTTGTCGATGAGGACGACGGGCCGTGGCGGCACGACCTCAGCCCCGAGCCTCGTGACCCGAGGAGCGAAGCGCCTCCCGGCCCGCAAGACGATCTGATCGTCCGGGCTCTCAGCCTTCAACTCCCGGACGAGCAGGTCGGCACAGGCCGTGTCATCGGCATCGGCAGAGAGATCAATCAATCCGCCCCACAGGTCGGCATATTCCAGCGCGAGCGTCCGCCCCAATCCCCACAATGGGCTCTGGACAATGTCGATCGGCGCTGCGCCGTCGGCGTCCTGGGCGCCGCGCGTGACGAGCCACAGACGAGGCGGCGTGCGGAGTCGAGCGCGAGCGCGATCGAGGGCCTTCACCAGATCGATGCTTTCGCCACACACCAGCGTCTCGGTGAACAGTGTCGGCCGGGGATCCGCCGGTCGCAGCGACGGCGCAGATCGCGCGCCAAGATACAAGACGCCAACGGAGTCGTCCGGCATTGTCGCCATCATCTGTTCGACCGCCGCAGCGTTCGGCGTAACGAGGCCGACGCTCGCGGCCCCTTCCGTTCGCAGCGCATCGGCGAGGCGCTTGGCCACGCCGCTCGCCTCCGAGACCAGGTACCAGTGCCGGCGAAGCGCAACCGATCGTGACGGGCGAGCGACCTGGCGCCACTTGACGCCATACAGCACCTGCGTGAGGTCCCGCTGCTCGGCAGGCGTGAACATCGACGCCCCGGCCTGCCGAATCGTCAGGCCGCGGAACATTGCAACGGGACGGCCGTCCTCGTCCCAGACGCGTACGTCGAGCTTCAGCTGAGCCTCATCTTCACCTGCGCGCTCGAGCACCGACGCGTGGACCCAGCCGCGCGTCACGCCGGAACGATAGAGGTGGAAGCCCTCGGCGGCGATCGGGACGTAAATGCTGCGCTCGCCGTCATGCGCCGGGTCGCCGAACGTCCCGTACTTTCGAATCACCGCCGAATACAGATGAAGGCACGCATCGAGGAATGCGGGATGCAGCAGGTAGTCGTCGGTCGCCAACCCGTTCGGAAGCGTCACGCGGGCAAGCGCCTCATCGTCGCCTCGCCAGAGGTTGACGATTCCTCGAAAGGCCGGGCCGTACGAGAGACCGTGCGCGTCGAGGAATTGATAGAACGATGGCGTCGGAACGGCAGCTCGTCCAGCGCGTGTGGCCGGCGAAGGTAGTGGCGGAAATTCGCCCGCGACGAACTCGTCCTGTAGGACGCCGGTGGCGTGCAACCGCCACGGATCGTCGCTGTCCAGGCCGGTGCTCTCCACCCGGAACGCAGTGCGCTCCGTCTGTGGCTCGAGCGTCACCTGGATCACAACGGCTTGGTCGTCCGGCACCAGCAGCGGGCGCTCGTAGACGAAGTCGGTGATCGCCGGCCGCGTCAGGTCCAGCGCGCCGTGCGCCGCGGCCATCACGGCGTCGAGGATCGCCGTCGTGGGCAGCACGGTCCGTTGGAACAGGCGGTGATCACCGAGGAAGGAGCGCTGGTCGAGCCCGAGCACCGACTCGAAGCGGACGCCGTCACCGAGTCGCTCGCCAAGGATCGGATGCGTGCGCTCGACGCGCGCCGTGGTCTGCGGTGTCGCGGCCGCGGGCTCGAGGGTGCGAGGCTCCAGCCAGTAGTCGCGGTGCTGAAACGGGTACGTCGGGAGCTTGATGCGACGACCGCCGGCAGACTCGAACGTGTTCCACCGAACCGTGCATCCCGTGAGATAGAGTCGGCGCACGGCATCGAGGATGCTCTTCCAGTCGCCCTCGCGCTCCGTGAGTGAAGGAATCCAGGTGACGTCCCGTGTGACGCATTGCCGACCGAGGGTGATCAAGGTCGCTCCGGGCCCGATTTCGAGCATGATCGCGCCTGGCCGTGCCGCCTGCTCCACAGCGGTTCGGAACCGCACGGTTCCGCGGAGCTGATCGCTCCAATAACCCGGCCGCGGGGCTTCGGTGACCTCGTCGCCGGTCAGCGTCGAGATCCAGCGGACACGGGGCGGTCTGAAGACGACCGCTCGGGCGGTCGCTTCAACGGCGTCGAGGATGGGGTCCATCAGCGGCGAATGGAACGCGTGCGAGACCTTCAGCTCAGTCACGGGGATTTCGAGCGCCCGGCAGCGTGCGACAAACGACCGCAGCGCGGCCTTCGAGCCGGAGACGACCGTGCTCTCGGGCGCGTTCTCGGCTGCCACCGTGAGATGGTGTGGCTCCATCGGAAACAACGAACGGACAGCTTCGGACCGCGCGGCGACGGCGACCATGCCGCCGCCGCCCGGCAGGTCGTTCATCAGTCGCGCACGAGCGGCGACCAGCCGGACCGCATCCTCCAGCGACAACACACCGGCCGTGACGGCGGCGGCGAACTCGCCGACGCTGTGGCCGATGACGGTGTCAGGCGTGATGCCCCAGGCGACCCAGAGGTTGGCGAGAGCCACTTGCAGCGCGAACAGAGCCGGCTGCGCATAGAGTGTCCGTGTGAGCCGAGTGTCGTCGTCGCTGAAGACCGCTTCTGGGACGTCGATTCCGGCACTTTCGAAGAGAGCGAAGCACCGCTCGAGCATGTCCCGGACAACGCGCTCGCTTCGGTGCAGCGCTTCACCCATACGGACGTACTGAGATCCCTGTCCTGAGAACAGAAAGACAACCGGCTCACGACGCCGCTTGACTTCGTGCCCGACGTGGCTTCGGTCGCCCGCGAGGAACCGATCGAGCCCGGCAAGGACCTCGGAACGGTCACGGCCCAATGCCGAGAACCGATGGCCGAAGTGATGACGTCCGCGGTTCGCGGTCAGACACGCGTCGCGCAGGTCGGGGCCATCCTCGGCCGCGAGCGCACGCCGGACGTTCGCAACCTGCGCGGCGAGCGCTTCGTCCGTCTTGGCTGACAGACTGAGCACGCCGAACGGGCGCCGCCGCCGCGTTGGCTTCAGCGGCGGCGGCTCCTCGATCACGACGAAGGCGTTGGTGCCGCCCATGCCGATGGAGTTCACGGCCGCGCGGCGTGGACCGGCGCCTCTCTCGAATGGCCGAAGCGTCGTGTTCACGAAGAACGGCGAGCGCGCGAAGGGGATACGCGGGTTCGGCGTTTCGAAATGCAGGCTGGGTGGGATGGCGCGATGGTGGAGCGCCAGCGTGGCTTTGAGAAGCCCGGCCAGCCCGGCGCACTGCTCGAGATGACCGACGTTCGACTTCACCGAGCCGATCGGGCAGAAGCCGACGCCATCGGTCTGTGCGCGGAACGCTCGAGTGAGGGCCTGGATCTCGAGGGGATCGCCCAGCACGGTGGCCGTCCCGTGGCACTCCACGTAGCCGATCGTGTTCGGCGCGATGTGCGCCTGCGAAAGCGCGGCGGCCATCGCGCGCGCCTGCGCCTCGACGGTGGAAGCCGTGTAATTCAGCTTCATCCCGCCGTCGTTGTCGATGGCCGAGCCTCTGACGATCGCGTAGATGCGGTCCTCATCGGCGAGTGCCGGCGCCAGCGGCTTGAGCAAGACGGCCGCGACGCCGCTGCCGAACAGCGTTCCGCTGCCTTTGGCGTCGAAGGCACGGCAATGCCCGTCGGGCGAATAGATCCCGCCAGGCTCGGCCGTGTAGCCACGGACATGAGGAACGCGCACCACCGACGCGCCGGCGAGCGCCATGTCGGCCTCGCCGTCCCGCAGGCTTCGGCACGCAAGGTGAACGGCGACCAGCGACGTCGAGCAGGCGGTCTGGACGTTCACGCTCGGCCCGGTGAGATTCAGCTTGAACGACAGGCGAGAACAGAGAAAGTCGCGATCGTTCGCGATGTGACCGAGGTCACCCGTCTGGCCCCGCAGCTCCGGACGATCGTGGTGGACCATATAACTGGAGACCAGCCCGCCGGCGCCCGCGTACACACCGACGACGCCCTTGTCACCCAATGGGTCATAGCCGGCGTCTTCGAAGGTTTCCCACGCGACCTCGAGGAAGAGGCGATGCTGCGGGTCCATCAACCGTGCCTCGGCCGGGGAGTAATCGAAGAAGGCGGCGTCGAAGCCGGCCGGGGATTCGAGGATTGGTGCCGCTTTCACGTAGTGGGGATGGCGGAGCATGTCCGCCGGAACGCCGGCGACGCGCAGCTCGTCGTCGGAGAAGAACGTGATCGATTCGACGCCGCGAACCAGATTGCTCCAGAACGACTCGGGTGTCGCGGCGCCCGGAAACCGGCACGCCATGCCGATGATCGCGATATCCGACGGCTCAGAGCCCCGGCGCCGAGCTGACGCTCGCCGCGAACGATTCGTGCGCAGCATCGCTCGCGTCGCCCTACGTGCTGTTGATGAAGTCGCGATACGCGCGACAGAGATCAGCGACCGTTCGGACTTCCGTGATCGGCACGGCCTCGAGGAACGGGTCGATTTTCCATCGCTGCTCGAGCCGAGCGATCAGCGCCGCGAGGTCCAGGGACGTCAGTCCGGTCTCGACGAGCAGGGCGTCTTCGTCGAACGGGGGAACCTCGTGACCCCGACGCCGTAGGACGTCGGCGATCGCCAGGCGGATGGTTTGCTCGATTTCTCCGTCAGTCGGCTTGCCGTTCAGCATGTGAGCCCTCCGTCGACGACAAGCGTCTGTCCAGTAATGAAACCGGCGGCCGGAGACAGGAGGAATATCGCCGCGTCGGCAATCTCATCCGCGGTGCCCAATCGCCCCAGTGGCGTGCTGCGCACCAGCGTGCGTGTCTGACGGTCCGTCAGGCCGGCGACCATCTCGCTCTGGAAATATCCCGGCGCCAACGAGTTGACCCGGATGTTGCTCGGCCCGAGCTCGCGCGCCAGCGCCCGGGTGAAGCCGTCTAGCCCCGCCTTGGTGGCACTGTAGGTGGCGACACCGGCATTTCCCCGGATCGCGTTCACCGACGAGATGTTGAGGATGCACCCGCCACCGCGCGAGACCATTGAAGGCACGCACACGCGCGTCAGGACGAGGTTGGCACGGAGGTTGAGCTGCAGCGTCTCGTCGATGTCTTGCAGACGCATCAATGGGAAGGCGCCGAAACGGCCCACAGCGGCGTTGTTCACGACGGCGTCCACACCGCCCCAGCGCTCCGACACCGCATCCACGAACCGCTTGAGCGCGCCGGCGTCGTGGCCATCGACGGGCGCCCAGTAGAACCGCGCACCCGCCGGATCCTTGTCTCGTTGCTCGTCCACGAACGGAGCAGTCGACCTGCTGAATGTCGCGACGACGTATCCTGCCCGCAGGCAGCGGCGTGCAATCGCGGCCCCGAGCCCGCGACTGCCACCGCTGATCAACGCGACCTGGTCTCCCACTCGCGCTCCTCACTGTTTCGCTTCAGAGTGTTATGCGGGTTGCGATGCGGCCTCTGCGCGAGCTCGCAGCTTCTTGAAGCGCGCCCCGTGATGCTCGCCGTCGACGATCTCGATGACAGCGGGGATCTTCCAGGGCGCCAACCGCCCTTGGCAATATCGATAGACTCGCTGCTCCAGCGTCGCGGCATCATAGCGCCGACGCGGCGTCACGCGGGCGGCGACCACATGGCCGGTGACCGGACTCGGGTGGGCCCAGACCGTCGCGTCGCTGATGTCGTCCATTTCGAGCAGCACGCTCTCGACCTCGACCGGATGGACCTTTTCACCGCCGACGTTGATCACCTCGGAGTGCCGGCCGAGGATCCGGACATAGGAGCCGTCGACCTGCACCAGATCGCCGGTGTTGTACCAGCCGCCCTGATCAAACGGGCTCGGCGCGTTGAGATAGCCCAGCATCGCGGTCTCGGATCGAATCCAAAGCACGTCGTCGACGACACGCGCCTCGCATCCCACTCCGCCGATCTCGAGCCAGAGGGAATCTGAAGTTCTGGACCTGGTCGGCAACACTCCCAGCTCGGACAGGCCGTACGTCTGCTTGAAACGAGCGTCCGGGAACAATGGCGTCAGCGCGGCCAGCGTGCTCGGCGGCATAGGCTCCGTGCCGTACGTAATGAGGCGGAGCGATGAGAGGTCGTAGCGCTCGTGCAGGCCTGAGATGACGAGCATGCGGAGAAACGTCGGTGTGGTCGGCAAAAGCTCGACGCGATAGCGTTCCACCGTCTGACAGATCGACTCCGGTCGGCGATCTGGGTTCAGGATGGCCGTGCCGCCGTGCGCCAGCGTGTGCAGCAGCGTGTGAACCCCGCCCAGGTGATCGAGCTGGAGAAACAACAGACTTCGGTACCCGCGGGCGGGCTCACGATAGCGTTTGAGCAGCGTGTCCAGCTCGAACAGTGCAGCCTTGCGCGTGCCGCTCGATCCGGAGCTGAAGACAATGAGCCCCGCGCGCCCGCGCTCGCGCAGTCGCTGCAGCAGCGGCGCCGGCGCGGTCGCGCCCGGCCGCGATCGGAAGTCCCACTCGCCCGATGGGGCGAACTCAAACAGCGCGTTGGCCTGGGCGATCTCGAGGAAACGCTCGCAATCTTCGCTGTTCGCGGGCAGGGGAACCGCGATTCTGCCGGTCACGAGTACGGCCACAAACAGCGCATAGATATCGGGTGACGCGTGGCCCTGAAGAGCGATCACGGACCCCGCCGGGAGCGCGCGATTGTCGAGGATCGTCGACCAGGCCGCGACTCGGTCGACAAGCTGGCGGTGGGTCATCACGCGGTGGTCGTCGACGATCGCGTCTCGGTCCGGGAACCGCGCGAGCCGCTCGAGGAGCCAGCGGGTCATGAGCCGGCTACGTCTGCCCGCCACGGCGTTCGGAGGCTTGTTGACGCATTCTCTTGTGCATCTCGGCGCGCTCCTTTTCCTCGTCCAGAAGTTTCTTGAGTAGGTCGTGCGTCTTTTTCACCGCGTCTTCGTGCACGCCAACAGCTTCGTCGTACGCCATGTGTTGCCAGGTGACTATTGGCTCGACGGCCGCTATGGCGGCCTTCAGGACTTCGTTGAGAGCTTTCTTGGCTTTTTTCCGCTGGTCATGCTCCAGTAGTTTCTTGTATCTCTCCAAGATACTGATCTGCAGTGTGAGCAGCTCTAGAAGCGTTTCGCGGCCGATCTCGTCTTCCATGCGTGGGCTCCCCGTCAAACCGGAAGCAGGTCATCAAACAGCTTGAGGAAGTCGCCGACCAGGGGCCGGTTCCGTCGCACTCGGTAGTACCTGTAGGCCTCGAGGTCATTCTGGTTGCCGTACTGCAGCACAGTGCAGAATTTGTCCGCCGCCTCATGGCCGATTTCCCAGAGGGACACGGCGTTGGAGTAGCTCCAGTCGAGAATTCGCGAAGCGTCCTTCGCCGGAATCGGAAACGGAACGTAGTAGATCTTGGGGACCTTCACCCCGGTCTGCGCGAGGAAGAATTCCAGCCGGGAATAGAGCGCCAGCACATACTCGGTCAGGCACACGATAGGGTCCATGACCGCCAGCTCGAGCGCCTCCTGAATGTTTGCGGGGTCGAGCCAGACGTCGGTGACGACCGTGTCCAGCGCGATGAGCATTTCAACCTTGGGCTGCGCGCCCAAAACACCCTGCCCGCCTATCCCGAGTGCATTCCATAGCGCTTCGAGGCCAGACGGGTCGTGGGCAGCCCCCTCCGTGTAAACGCGGTTCCCGACTATTGTGGGCTCGTACAGCCACGGCATGGCGAGCGCGGCGTAGAACGATTCCGGGGTCAAGTTGGTCTTGTCGAAGACTTTCAGCTCCAGTGTGCCGAGGTCGAAGGTGTTCAAATAGAACTCCTTCGAATAGGCGTGGAGCCTCTCCCAGTCCACCACGTCGTCAATGACGCCGACGCGCGTGCAAACGCTCGGCGATCCATACCAGAGGGTAGCCGGCGTCAACGCCGCCACCATCAGGTCGACCCAGTCGTTGTAGAGGCGTCGCAGGCTGCTGTGGTCCCGGTCGGCGGGCGTCAGGGAGAAGCGCGGGAGCAGGCGCCCAAGCCGCCAGAAGGGCTCCGTCAACGGGCCCCGTTTAAAGAAGATTTTGAAGTTGTCGGGGACCAGGGCGTAGATCAAGTCGTGGACGTTCATATAGATCGTCGACTTGAGGGCCGCGACCGGATCTCTATTTTTGGGGACAGAGTAGAGCAACCCTGGGAGCGCCCCCGCTCCGGCCGCCCCAATGAGGTCGAAGCTCACGCGATGCTCGTAGAATGCGCACAGGGCGCCGGCGGCCAGATGAAGATTGGGCGCGCCGCCGCTGACGAGCACGCCCTTTCCTGAGGGTTGGGTCAACCAGTCAACCGTCTGAGCCATGGTCGTCACGCCTCCTCGGAGGCGTGCGACGTGCCGCCTCTTGGTCGCCAGTGACCCTCTGGATGCCGAACAAAGTGCTCTCTCCAGAACGCAGGCGCGAAGAGGCGGAGCTGGTCGAACATCCTCACGAACTGTCGTGAACGACGCTCGAGCCGATGGAAGTAGCGGTACTGCATCTCGAAGTCGTTCGGGTTCACTAAACGCTGATCCCTGACGAACGTCTTCGCAGCGCAGTACCCGATACTCTCGAGCGTCACCGCGTTGTCGTGCGTCCACTCCAGCATCTCGTGATAATACGCCGGAGGAATGTCGCAGGGCGGGGCATCGAACGGAATCCGGTAGAGCTTCGGCAGCGTCGGCACCGCCGACGTCTGCGACGCACTGCCCGCGAGTTGGTTGCTCGCGAATTCGATGTTGGCGTAGAGCGCGAACGTCAGGACTTGCAACGCGACGATCGGATTCAGGAGCATGAGCTGAAAGGCGTCGTGGATGTTTTTCGGAGCACGCCAGATGGCGGGGCCCATCGGATCGAGCGCGATGATCATGTCGAGCTTATTGCGCTCGTGGAGCCAGATCGCCTGAAGTCCGGTGGGGTCGTGGGTCGCGCCGGTGGTGAATAGATGACCGTCGACGTGCTCAGGCGGAAAGAGCAGGAACATGGCCTGGGCCGCCCGATAGGCGTCGGCGCCAACGTCCTGGTTGCGAAAGATCCGCTGTGTCTTCGCGGTCAGGTCGAATGCGCTGAGGTAAAAGCGCGTGTTGTGGTTGCGCAGTTGCGCGAAGTCAACGAGGTCCTCGAGCATTGACACCTGGCTCATCAGACCACTGCGGTAGCTCTCCAACCCGGTCGGTGTGAGCACCGTGGCGAGGAGGTCCATCGAGTCGTTGAAGAACCTCACGAGCGGCTTTGCCGCAGCCGGATCGACGGGGATCTTCGGTAGGTGCTCGCGGAACTCGTACGAGGCCTGGGCGAACGGTCCGTTTTTGTAGAACACCTTGAAGTTGAGCGGCACGAACCTGTAGAGGAGATCGGAGACGAACAGATTCGGCAGTTCTCTCAAGGCTTGGTCTGGCGCCTTGCCTCTCGGCGCCAGCGATAGGAGCCCAATCAGCCCGCCGATGCCGGAGGTGCTGATTACGCGGATGGGGATGTTGTCCTCGATGAGGGCTCGCATGACGCCCGACATGAGCGTCATGGCCGGCGCCCAACCGCTGAGCACAATCCCGATACGCGGCGGAGCGGCGATTGTGCTCACGGCTTCAACGTCATTGCGGCCGCCCTCCGCGGAGAGCGATGCCAATCGCCGCCTTCAAGGGCACGGCAACTCACTAGGCCAGATCGGCGGCGAGGCGTTCAGCCTCGGCAAGATCGCGCCGCATGTCCATCGCACGGAACATATCGAGCGCTTCGGTGAGGTGCGCCTTCGCGTCGGCACGGCGGCCCCAGCGCTGGAGAAGTCGAGCGTACGTCACGTGGCTGCGCGCCAACTCCGGTCGGCTGCCAACCTCGTGTTGGATGCGCATGGCGTCGAGCACGAGACGCTCTGCACGTTCGGGGTCTGCTGGTGTCAGCTCCGCGACCGCTTCCGCGAGCGTGCGGTGAGCGAGCGCATTGGCCAGCCGATCACGCGTTTGCTCGGCGAGACTGATCGCCTCCTCGCACAGCGGCGGGACGGCATCCGGCTGCCCGAGCTCGAGCAGCGACGTCGCGAGCAAGCCTTGTCCCCAGGCCAGCAGCGTCGTCGTTCCGAGCTGCTTCGCCAGTCCGATGCTGTCTTCGAGCAGCTCGCGCGCACGGGCCGGGTCGCCGATCATCATGTACGCTTGGCCCTCGTAGAACTGAAGCAGGTAGATACGGAAGCGATCGCCCGCGCGCTCTGCCACCTTGCGCGCTTCCTGGCAATCCGCGATCGCCTCTCGGCCCGCCCCGCGGTGGCAGTACGCGACGGCGCGATAGTTGTAGGCGGCGGCCTGCACGAACGGATTGCCGAGCTTTTCGGCAAGACGAAGGCCGCGGTCGGCATACGCGAGGGCGCGTTCGAAGTCTCCGATCGCGGCGAGCGCGACGCCTGCGAAACCGGCAGCCGTGGCCTCTTCGGTCGTGTTCCCGAGGTGGTGCATCTGCTCGACACTGCGGACGAGCAACTCGGCGGCGCGAGCGTACTCGCCCATGAGGTAGTAGCTGCGCCCCATGAGGTTCACCGGCGGCGCGGCAAGGTCCTCGTCGTGCCGGCGATCGGCGATCGCCAGACTCTGCTCCGAGTAGTCCGTCGCCGGCTGGAAGGCGCCGCGCACGTATGCGACCCGTCCCAGCCAGTAGAGCACCCGTGCAAGACGCGGCTCGTCCTTGAGCGCTTCGGCAAGGGTCCTGGCCTGCTCGAGGTTGTGGCGGTCCTGCTCCAACGCTTCGCGCGTGGTGCCGACACTCGCGCGCTTTATCGTGGCGTCGATTTCCGTGCGGTTACGCTCTGGCGTTGCCGTCAGAGCCCGCGTCAGGGCGAGCGCCTGATCGTAGTACGCGGAGGCCTCCGCGTTGGCGTAGACGCGAGCGGCCCGATCGCCGGCGAGCAGCGCGTATTTGATCGCGCTCTCCGGGTGGCTGCTGTGCGCGTAGTGATGTGCGAGGACAACGGCGTGTTCTTCGATCTGGTCGGGGTTCAGCTCCTCGATGCTCCGTCCGACGAGCGTATGCAACGCCTGTCGTCGCGGCGCAAGGAGGCTCTTGTAGACGACGTCCTGGATGACCGCGTGCTTGAACCGATATTCGAGGCGCGGGAAGAAGTGCGCCTCATGGATGAGGTCGAGCCGCTTCAGTGCTTCGAGATGGCCCGCGATGTCGGCTGGGCGGCCGGACACGCGTCCGAGGAGGCGCAGATCGAACTCGCGGCCGATAATCGCCGCGATCTGTATGGTGTCCTTCACGTTTTCGTCGAGCCGATCGATGCGCGCCTGGACGATGTCCTGAATCGTCGCAGGCCAGTCCATGACCGCGCCTTCGCTCAGGCGCAGCCGGCCGTCCTCGCGAACGAGGAGATCGCGCTCGACGAGCGCCTGAGTCACCTCTTCGATGAAGAGAGGATTGCCGTCAGCCTTGTCTCGGACGAACTGCAGGAACTCCGCGGGGAACTCCTGCGCCCCCAGGAGCGCGCGGAGCATCTCCTCCACCTCCAGTCGCGCGAGACGCTCGAGCGCGATCTGCGTGTAATGAGGCTTGTCGGCCCACCGTACGGTGTAACCCGTGCGATGTGTCGTCAGGATCAGAATCGGCACGGCGGTGAGGCTGCCCGCCATGAAGGCGAGGACGTCTTCGGAGCTCTGGTCGATCCAGTGCAGATTCTCACACACGAGAACGAGCGGTCGCTGACGGCTGGCCGCGACCACGACCGCGCGAATCATCTCGAGCGTCTGTTGGCGCCGATGCTGACGATCGAGGTGCCGCAGCGCCTCGTCGGACCCGGGCAGTCCGAAGAGGGCTTCGAGGAATGGCTGCATCGGCGCGATGCCCCGCTCGAGCGCGAGCACGCCGTCGCGGAGCTTCGCCTGAATCTGGAGAGCATTGTCGCCGTCTTCGATGTGGAACAAGGACCGGAGGATTTGCAGGACGGGACCGTACGGCAGCGTCGTACTGTAGGCGAGGCAATGGCCCTCGAGCCAGTCCACCGCCTCATCGGCGACCGCGCCGTGCAGCTCGTACAACAGACGCGACTTGCCGAGCCCCGGCTCTCCGGCGACGCCGACCACCTGTCCGTGGCCAGCCTGAACGCGCCGCAGACAGTCATGGAGCAGCGCGAGCTCGCGGCGCCGTCCCGCGAGCTGGGTCAAACCGCGCGACGCGGTCATTTCGAGTCGACTGCGCCACCGCCGACGGCCCGTGACGCGGTAGGCGTTGACGCGGTCGCGTTGGCCCCGCACCTCGATCGGCCCGAGCGGTTCGCTCGTGACGTAGCCTTCGACCAAGCGGTGTGTGTCGTCTGATACGAGGATCGCTCCGGGCTCCGCGAGGGCCTGCAAGCGCGATGCGATATGGGTGGTGTTCCCGACGGCGGTGTAGTCCATGCGAAGGTCGTCACCGATTCGCCCTACCACGACCGGACCGGTGTTGATGCCGATGCGCAGCGAGAGGCCCATGCCATGCTCGCGCTGGAATTGCGCGCCATAGCCGCGAATCGTCTCCTGAACCGCGAGGGCCGCCTGGACGGCGCGCACCCCATGATCTTCCAGCGCGAACGGCGCGCCGAACAGCGCCATGACGCCGTCACCGAGGTACTGGTTCACCGTGCCCTCGTAGCGGTGGATCGTCTCGGCCACGAGCTGCAGCACCTGCCCCATCAACTGGTGGAGTCGCTCGGGATCGATACGCTGTGCGAACGCCGAGGAGTCCACGACGTCCGCGAACAGCACGGTGATGACTTTGCGCTCACCCTCGAGAGCGCCGCGCGTCGTCAGGATTTTTTCAGCGAGATACGCCGGCGTATAGCCGGCTCGGATTCGCGACGTTACGTCTTCGACCGCCGCCGCCGGCACGTCCCTGGTTGGCGAGGTGGCCTGGGGTGGTGACGGACGCGTCGCGACCGAGCGCGAAGGCGACAAGGCGGTACCGCACTCGAGGCAGAACTTCGCGCCGTGGCGATTGCTCGCGCCGCACGCCTCGCAGCGATACGCGAGCGGCGCGCCGCATTCCTGGCAAAAGCGCGCAGCGGGGGGATAGGCTGCCCCGCACTGAGCACACTGCGTGGGGTTGTACCCTTCCGGGCTCGGCACTGGGTTATCCATTTGCCGAAGTGGAGGTATCGACTGTAGGAGGTGTGTCGGTCCGCGTCAAGGGACCGGCCGAGATCGCCACCGAGTACTCGGCTCGACCCGCGACAACGAGGGCCGCCGCATAGCCCGGCTCGCACGTCAGCGTTCGGGCGCTCCATCCGCCTTGCAGAACGAAGGGATCTTCGGCCGCCGCGGAGACGTCGACAGCGTCGAGCGGCATGTGTATCCCGAATCCTCGAGCTTTGAGATACGCCTCTTTCAGCGTCCAGTACCGGTAGAAAAGTGGGAGGCGGTCGACCGGCATCGCTCGGAACAGTGCCTGGCGCTCTGCCGGCGCGAAATGACGCGCCGCAATATTATCGAGGTCGGCGAGCGGACGGATCCGCTCGACATCGACGCCGACTTCGCGCTCGCCGCTGATGGCGATGAGCGCCAGATCGTAAGAGTGCGAGACGTTGAAGCGCACCTTGTCCTCATGACCGTCTGCGACGAGCCGCGGCTTACCGTGCGATTGAACGGTCAGATGGATGCGCCTGGCGGGCACCTGCACGTGCCAGCCGATCAGGCTGCGCAGCGCCGCGCGCGCGACGACGAATCGTCGTCGGTCCTGCTCGAAGAGGAAGCGCCCGGCACGATCGCGCTCGTCAATCGACAACGCAGCCAAACAACCACGCCAGTCCGAGCGCCCGAGATCGATTTTCCACACGTGGACGATGTCGGCGCCGTGCGACGGCAATGGATCGGCAGCGTGCTGCTCGCCGTCACGGAAGTACGCTGGATCTGGCACGATCCCCGCCTCCGCCGTTCAAGCTAGGCCGACACTATACCGTGACCGGTCGTCCCTGGCGGGGGACACGAGCAACTCTCCGGCCATCTCCGCCAAGGCGTTTTTCTGCGTTCGGCGCGGCTTCGCAATAATGGGACGGGCGCTTTCGGGCAGCCGACCCCTTTCGAGTAGGCAAAACGCCTTACGTCGAGAGTGCCGCGCCGAACATCTTCCTCCGTCACTCTCCCACCGTCGCCAGAAACGCCTCGGCGTTGCGGCGTAGCACGCGCTCCAGCACGTCCTCCGCGTAGCCCTCGGACTTCCAGTCGGCGAGCAGCCGCTCGTAGCCGAGCAGGGGATAGTCGGCGCCGAACATCACGCGCTCGGCCAACCGACGCGAGATCTCGAGCTTGAGATCCGGCGCGAAATAGCGCGGAGACCAGCCGTGCAGCTCGTACCAGACGCTGGTCTTGTGCAGGAGGATGGCGATCATCTCGGTCTGCCACGGCCAGGCCGGGCGCGAAGCGACCAGGATCAGCTCGGGATGGCGCGCGGCGACCTCGTCGAGATGGCGCGGGTGGCTGGCGTCCAGCCGCACGCCGCCGCCGCCCGGCTGGCCGGCGCCGAGGCCCGTCGTGCCGACCATAATGAGCACCGGCGCGCGTGCCTCCGCGCACAGCCGATAGAGTGGCTCGTAGGACGGATCGTCGGCCGGCACGTTGAAGCCCGAGCCCGGCACGCCGAGGCCGACGACACCGGGCGCGGCGCGCAGGCAGCGATCGAGCTCGGCCGCCGCGTCGCGACCGTGTCGGGGATCGACGTGCAGCCAGTGGCCGAGAATGACGTCCCGATGCGCGCGCTGCGTCTCGAACGCGTAGTCGTGCAGTGCGCGCGCCTCGTCGATGGACTGCGACATGCGCACGCCGAGATCGAGCATCACCCGCACGCCGGTTTTGCGAAAGTGCTCGGCCATCTCGGCTTCGCTGACGTAACGCGGCTTGGATTTGAACACGCGCTCCTGCTGCGCGAGCTCCGCCGGCGTTTGGAAGGGGTACCCACGCCGCGTGCCCCAGTGCGAATGCATGTCGATGATCACGCGCGGCCCTCTCCGCGCCGTGAGAGCACCTGCCGCGTCAGCGCGTGGCGCTGGATCTTTCCCGTCGGCGTGAACGGAAACTCGTCGAAGATTTCGAGCTCCTCGGGCAGCTTGTAGGTCGCCACGCCGTCGCGAAGGTACGCGACCATCTCCGGCAGCGTCACGCTCTGGCCGGGACGCGGGATGACGCAGAGGCAGTTGCGCTCGCCCAGCCGCGGATCGGGCACGCCGACGATCGCGGCGTGCAGCACGGCGGGATGCGTGTAGAGGATCTCTTCGACCTCGCGCGGAAAGAATTTCTTGCCGCCACGATTGATCATCTCCTTGAGCCGGCCGACGATACGCACGTTGCCCGCGCGGTCTATGACACCGAGATCGCCGGTGCGGAACCAGCCGTCAGCGGTGAACAGCTCGGCGTTCGCGGCGGGATTCTTGAAGTAGCCGAGGTGCACCGACGGGCCTTTGGCCGCGATCTCCCCCTCGGCGCCGGGCGGCACGTCGCGGCCGTGCTCGTCGATGAGCCGCAGCTGCATGCGCGGCGCCGCGCGGCCGATCGTGCCCGTGACCGCCTCGGGATCGTCCTCGAACCGCGTGAACGTATGAAAGCCGGTCTCGAGCATGCCGTACAGCTCGATCAGATGGCCCGGCATGTGCGCGCGATACGCGCGAATGGTCTCGATCGGGCAGGAGGCTCCGCCAGTGATCACGACGCGCAGCGACGACAGATCGAAGCGTGACAGCTCGGGATCGTTCAGCATCGCGATGATCGAGGCCGGCGCGCTCGGGATGAACGTGACACGCTCACGCTCGATCAGCTCCAGCGCGGCGCGCCCGGTGAAGCGATCGAGCAGGACCGCGCGCGCACCCGCCATGATCGACTGCAGCAGCGTGAGGTAGCCCCAGTTGAGCCCGAGCGGAAGATAGATCAGGAACACCTCGCGCTCGGTGACGTTCATCGCGCCGTTGAGGATGTCGGCGGCGGGCAGCGTGGTCTCGAACGAATGCGTGACGCCCTTCGGGTTGCCCGTCGTGCCGGACGTGAATGCCATGCGCATGACGTCGCTGCCCGCCATGCGGTGTGGCTTCATTGGCGGGAGCGCCGCCGGTCCATATATAAGGTCGTCGAGCGAGAGGGTGTCGCTGCCGGACCCGTCTCCGCCGAGGACCAGCACCGCCTTCAGCCCGGTCAGCTTCGGGCGCAGCGACCGCACCATCTCCACGTAGTCGAAGCCTTTGAACGTGGCCGGACACACGAAGGCGCCGCTCTCCGAGAACCGCACGATGTAGTCGACCTCACGGCTCCGGAAGTCCGGCCCGATCTGGTTGGCGATCGCACCGATCCGCTCGCACGCGAAGAACACGTACGCGAACTCGACCCAGTTGGGGAGCTGGATCGTGACGACGTCGCCGGCGCCGACGCCCAGGCTCTGCAGTGCTGACGCTGCGCGATCCACGCGCTGCAGCAGCTCGCCGTAGGTCACGCGGTGACGATGGTCCACGATCGCCCCGCGGTCGGGATGTGCGGCGGCGCGGCGCGCCAGGATGTCGTGGAAGGTCTCCGTGCTCGTCATTGGCCGATATAGTACGCAATGTCGCCGCCGACCACAGCCCGTAGCGATTGCGACCCGGCCCGTGACAAAAGTGGCCGGTGTCCGCTATTGTTGTTGACGCATGACTGACGCTTCGCGCTGCGCGGTCTGCTCCAAACCCCTGCTGCCAGGTGAGCGCCCTGCCACCGGCGAAGACATCCACGCCGCCTGCGATCGCCGTACGTTCGTTCGAGCAGCCGAGGTCGCGAAGTGCATCGTCTGCAACCAGCCGATTCGATCCTCGGACGGCACCGCGCGGCTCGACGACGTGCTGGTTCACGGCACGTGTTACGTGCGCGCTCGCCGGCCGGGATCGACGGCGCCGGCGGCGGCGACGAACGGCATGAGCGCACCGACCGAGACCAGCGGATTGGTGCCCCGGCTGTTGCGCCGCGTGTTCGGCACGCGCACCGCCGCGCGCTAGCTTCGCCGTCCGCGCCGCGCCTCGCTCCACACCCTCGTCAGCGCCCGCGTCTATAATCGTCGCCTCAAGGAGGGCGGTCATGAGGAGACGACAATTCCTGAAGCTCTCGGTCGCCGGCGGCGTCGGCGCGAGCTTGCTGGGCGTCCCGCGAGGCATGTGGGCGGCGGAGCCGATCAAGATCGGGATGCCGGCCGCGCTCTCAGGCAGCTACGCGCAGTACGGAATCCAGGCCAAGCGCGCCGCCGACCTGTTCGCCAAAGACATCAAGGCCAAGGGCATCCTCGGCCGGCCCGTCGAGTTCATCTACGAGGACACGGCGGGCGATCCGGCCGCCGCCGTGCGCAAGGCGCAGAAGCTCGTCGAGAAGGACGGCGTCAGATTCCTCACCGGCGTGGCGCTGTCGTCCGAGGCGCTCGCCGTCTCCGCGAAGTGTCCCGAGTGGAAAGTCATCTTCATGTCAACGATCAACGGCGCCGGCTCGCTCACAACGAAGTCGTTCCATCGCTACTTCTTCCGCGTGAACACCAGCGGTCCGATGGGTGCGCGCGCGATCAGCCTGTATCTCGCCGAGTCGCCGATGAAACGCTTCTTCGCGCTGGGCAGCGACTACGCGTGGGGCCGCGACAGCGCGGCGTCCTTCACCCAGCAGATCACGGCGGCGAAGAAGGACATCGTCGGCACCGACTACCCACCGGTCGGCACCAAGGACTTCGCGAGCTACATCGCCAAGATTCGGCAGTCGCGCGCCGACGGCGTGTACCTCGCGTTGCCCGGCCAGGACGCCACCATCTATATGAAGCAGGCGCACCAGTTCGGCCTCAACCGCGAGGTGAAGCCGATCATGGAGATCCTCGAGCTCGAGAACATGAAAGCCGTCGGCGACGCGATGGTGGGCGCCATCGGCAGCTCGCGCTATCCGTTCACCGTCGACACGCCGAAGAACCGCGAGTTCGTGAAGCGCTTCCACGAGATGCACGGCATGTATCCCGACATGTTCGACGGCGAGACGTACGAAGGCCTCGAGTGGCTGGCGCAGGTCATTCAGAAGGCGGGCACCGACGACGTCGAAAAAGTCATCGACGCGTGGGAGGACTCGACGTACGAGGGGCTCGAGGGGCCGTTCCTGATGCGCAAGTGCGATCACCAGGCCGTGCAGCCCGGCTTCGCGGTCGAGTGCGTCAAGGACCCGAAATATCCGCATCCCATCCCGAAGATCCTGGCGACGTATCCCGGCGAGAAGGTGACGCCGAAGTGCCGGACCGAGGAATTCTCCTAGCTCGTGGCCAACGTGCTGGAGCAGCTGCTCAACGCGCTAGCGCTCGCGGGCCTGCTGTTCCTGGTGTCCGCGGGCCTGTCGCTGGTGTTCGGCATCCTGCGCGTCGTCAACTTCGCGCATGGCGTGTTCTACATGCTCGGCGCGTACCTCGGCTTCACAACGGTCGCGCTGACGGGCTGGTTCTGGCCAGCGCTGATCGTCGTGCCGCCGGTCGTCGGCGCGCTCGGTGCGCTGCTCGAGGCGTCGACGCTGCGCTTCATCTATCGACGCCAGCCGATCTATCAGCTGCTGCTGACGTTCGGCCTTGCGCTGATTCTGGAAGAAAGCATCCGCGTGATCTACGGGCCCACGGCGAAAGGCGTCGACCCGCCGCCGCTGCTGCAGGGCGCGATCGATCTGGGCGGTCTGATGTACCCGAGCTATCGAATCTTCCTGGTCGTGCTCGGCTGCACGGTCGGTGTCGCGGTGTGGCTGTTCCTTCGTAAGACGCGCGCCGGACTGGTCATCCGCGCGGTGGCGCAGAATCACGAGATGGCGGATTGCCTCGGCGCCGACGTCGCGCGCGTGCGCACGCTGGTGTTCGGCGCTGCGTGCGCGCTGGCCGGACTCGGCGGCGTCGCGGCCGCGCCCATGACCACGGCCTACCTCGGCATGGGCATCGGCGTGATCGTCGACGCGTTCGTCGTCGTCGTCGTCGGTGGCCTCGGCAGCATCGGCGGTTCGATGGCCGGCAGCCTGATCGTGGGCGCCGCGCAGACGTGGGGCGCGTTCTATCTGCCGGAGACGGCCATGGTCATCATGTACGCGGTGATGGGCGTGATCCTCGTCTTCCGGCCGTGGGGCCTGCTCGGCGAGGAGGAATGAGCCGCCCGCGGCTGCTGGCGCTGGCGGCGGTCGTCGCGCTCGCAAGCGTGCCGTGGGTGCTGGCGCGCCATCAGCTCTCGCTGTTGACAGATCTGATGATCGCCGGTCTGTTCGCGATGTCGCTCGACCTCATCATGGGCTACACCGGCATGGTGTCCTTCGGTCACGCCGCGTACTTCGGGCTCGGCGCCTACGCGAGCGCGCTGATCCTGCTGCACTTCGCCCAACCGATCCCCGTCGCCCTCGTCGCCGGAGCGCTGCTCGCCGGCGCGGTCGCCGTGCCGGTGGGCTGGTTCTCGACGCGCGCCACCGGGATCTACTTTGCGATGCTGACGCTGGCCTTTGCACAGTTTCTCTACACGGTCGCCTACAAGTGGCGCGACCTCACCGGCGGTTCCGACGGCATCGCTGGCGTGCCGAAGACGCCGCTGTTCTGGGGCGGGCCGAGCCTCGCCTCACCGAACGCGTTCTATTTTCTCGTCGCGGCCTGTCTCGTGCTGTCGCTGATCGTCTGTCGTG
This sequence comes from Candidatus Rokuibacteriota bacterium, assembly GCA_036802765.1. Lineage (GTDB taxonomy): Bacteria > Methylomirabilota > Methylomirabilia > Rokubacteriales > CSP1-6 > AR12. The sequence continues at coordinate 17,399 of DAIRVP010000025.1, read as the reverse complement.
CGCTCGTGCGCTCGCCGTTCGGGCGCGCTCTGGAAGCGATTCGCGAGAACGAGCGGCGGTTCACGAGCCTCGGGCGTGATCCGCGCCCATTCAAGCTCGTCGTGTTCGTGATCGCCGCGGTATTCGCCGGGCTGGCCGGCGCGCTCTTCGCGCCCTTTCGCGGATTCGCCTCGCCGGAGGTGATGTTCTGGGTCTTCTCCGGTCAGGGACTGATGATGGTCGTGATGGGCGGGATCGGCACACTCGTCGGTCCGATCGTGGGGGCGATGCTGTTCATCCTCATCCAGGAAGTGCTGTCGAGCTATACCGAGCACTGGATGATCTTCACCGGGCTCGTCTTCGTCCTCATCGTCATCTTCCTACCCGGCGGTCTCGTCGGAACGGCGAGGCGCGTCGTGGCGCGCGGGTGACGTCGGTGCCGCCGCTGCTCGAAACGCGTGGGCTCGGGCGCGCGTTCGGCGCGCTCCAGGCCGTGGCCGACGTGACGCTCGCCGTACAGCCGATGGAGCTTCGCGCGGTCATCGGGCCCAATGGCGCCGGCAAGACCACGCTGTTCCACCTGATTTCGGGATTGCTCGCGCCGACGTCGGGTCGCGTCATCTTTCAGGGCGACGACGTCACGGCGCTTGCCGCGCCGGCGCGCTGCCGCCGCGGAATCTCGCGCACGTTTCAGATCACCAGCATCTTTCCGGAGCTCTCCGTGCTGGAGAACGTACGCGTCGCCGTGCAGCTCAAGTCGGGCGACAACTTCCGACTGCTCGGCGGCCGGGCGGTGCTCGAGGCCACCGAGCTGCGTGCGCGCGAGAGCCTGCGGCTGCTCGGTCTGCTCGGCCGGGCGCACGAGCTCGCGTCAACGCTGCCGCACGGCGACCAGCGGCTGCTCGAGATCGCGATGGCCGTCGCGCAGGAGCCCGCGTTGCTGCTGCTCGACGAGCCGACGCAGGGCTTGTCGCCGGAGGACACGGCGGTCACGGTCTCAGTCATCCGTGAGGTCGCGCGCGAGCGGAAGCTGACGATCATCCTCGTCGAGCACGACATGGACGTCGTCTTCGATCTGGCCGATCGGATCAGCGTGCTGCATTTCGGTCAGCTCATCGCCGAGGGCACGTCGGCGGAGATTCGCGCCAACGCGGACGTCCAGAAGGCGTACCTCGGAGGTATCGACTGACGTGCTGCTGACCGTCGACGCGCTCAACACGTTCTACGGCAAGAGCCACGTGCTGCGAGACGTCTCGTTTGCCGTGCCGGCGGGGCAGATCACCGTGCTGCTCGGACGCAACGGCGCGGGCAAGACGACGACGCTGCGGTCGATCATGGGGCTCACGCCACCGCGCGCCGGCGCCGTGCGCTTCAAGGACCGCGAGATCACCGGGCAGCCGCCGCACCGAGTCTTCCGGCTCGGCGTCGGCTATGTCCCCGAAGGGCGTCAGATCTTTCCATATCTGGACGTCGGCGAGAACTTGCGTCTCGCGACGCGGCCGGCGGCCGATGGCACGCGCTGGACGCTCGAGCGGATCTTCGAATACTTTCCGGTGCTGCGAGAGCGGTGGGGGCAGCGCGGCCGCAGTCTGTCGGGCGGCGAGCAGCAGATGCTCGCCATCGCGCGCGCGCTGGCCGGCAATCCCGATCTCGTGATGCTCGACGAGCCGTCGCAGGGGCTGGCCCCGCGGCTCGTGCGCGAGCTCGAGACGTTGATGGTGCGGCTCAAGGGCGAGGGTGTCACGATCCTGTTGGTCGAGCAGAACGCGCGAATGGCGCTGACGGTCAGCGATCAGGTGCTCGTGTTGAGCAAGGGCACGGTCGTGTTCGCGGGCGCGACCTCGGAGTTTCACCGGCGCGAGGCGGAGCTGAAAGGCCGCTACCTGTCGGTGTAGGCGAATGGTGGTCGTCCTGCTCGCTGCGCTGTTCCTGTTGTCGGGCTGTGCGCCCTCCGCGCCGCATCGGACGATCGGCCTGGTCTTCGATGGTCGCGCGCCGGAGACACTCGGCCACGACCCCGACGAGGTTCGGATCGCCCAGGTCGTCGCCCGGCTGATCCATGACCGCCTTGGATTGCCGTTTCCGGAAGGCACGACGGTGCACGTCTATGTCAATCAGGCGACGTTCGCCGAGGGACTGACGCGCGAGGGCGGGCAGATCAGCGACGACGCCTGGGACCGGGCGCGGATCGCGGCCGCGGTGGCATCGCCCCGCGGGCTGTTCCTGCGTGGCGATCTCGTGAATGCCATGCGCCTTGCCGACAAGGTCGGCCTCATCGCCCACGAGCTCGCGCACGTGAATCAGCTGGAAATGCGCCGCGGCGGGCGCGGGGCGCCGGCGCACTGGATCCGCGAGGGCCACGCCGATTGGGTGAAGTATCAGATTCTCGAGCTGCTGAGCATGCGGCCGTATGCGGAGTCACGGAATGAGGTGAAACGCTCCATCCTGCGTTCGCGCACAGCGATTCAATTCTTTCCATCGCTCAGCGAGCTCGCGCGTGGGGACCGATGGACCGACGCGGGGATCCGGCTCGGATCGTCGGCCACCTACGGCCAGTCGTTCCTCGCCGTCGACTGGCTCGTGGAGCGCTACGGCATCGAGCGGCTGAACGAGTTCAATCGGCGATTCTCGCGCCACGACGACCCGCGCTCGCACTGGAGAGAGGTGTATCCGATCAGGTATTCGGACTTTGTCGCCGAGTTCCGCACGCGCCTCGAGAAGCTCGACAAGGGCCCGCTGCTGCCCACTCCCCGGCGCTCACCCTAGACCAGGCTGCCGCGGCGCACGATCGTGCGACGGAGCGTGCCCTCGCCGATCAGCTCGCGCGCGTTGTGCGCCTCCACGCGAAACAGGAGCTTGCGGCCGTCGACCTCGAGCAGCTCCGACGAGACCGTGAACGATTCGCCGACAGGTGTCGCGCGTCGGTGGCGGATGCAGATCTCGAAGCCAACCGTCGTGTGGTCGGCGGGCAGGAAGGGCTCGGTCGAGTCCTGTGCCGCCAGCTCCATCTCGAGAATCATCCACGCGGCCATCAGCACGCCGGGTCCGCCGGCGTGGGTCGTCGCCATCGCCGGCGTGACGACGGCACGGCGTTCGCCGCGGAGGCCGGGGACGATTCCGCGAAACGGCGCGGCGTTCAGGCGACCACGAGGTCCGGCACCAGCTCCTTGCCCTTCGTCTCCGGGCCGAACGACAACGCGATCACGAAACTGAGCGCGCCCACCACGGTACCGACGAGCATCGGGATGCCGAAGCCGAGGTTGTAGTTGATCGCGAAGTACGTCAGGACGGGCGCAACCAGCCCGCCGAAGATCGCTCCCTGGTGATAACAGAAGGCACTCGCAGCCGCGCGCACCTCCGTCGGGAAGCGCTCGGACAGATAGCTCGGGTTCTGGCCGTAGAGCGCGTCACCGAACAGCCCCTGGAGGATGAAGCCGAAGATGATCAGGTCGATGTTGCTGGTGAGCAGATAGAGCGGCGCGACGAACATGGTGATGATGCCGGGGATGATCATCGACCAGCGCCGGCCGATGTGATCGGCCGCCCATCCCCAGAACCCGCTGGCGAGGAAGGCGAGGAAGTTGGCGATGGCGATCGGGGTCGCGACCTGCGCGGGGCTGAAGTTGAGGTCCTTTTGCAGATGCGTGGCGAACAGCGACCAGATCGAATAGTAGATCACGAACGCGCTGGTCATCCACCAGCAGGCGGTCAGCGTATTGCCGAGGAGCTGGCGCTTGAAGATGCTGAACAGCGGCGCGCGGACCTCGCGCTTTTGGTCACGCTGCCGTCGGCGGTTCTCGATCCACACCGCGGGTTCCTTGACGAAGTAGCGGACGAACACCACGGCCAATGCCGGCAGAATGCCGATCCAGAGCATGCCGCGCCAGCCGATGTGCTGATAGAACAGACCGTACACGGCGCTCGACAGTAGGAATCCGAGGCTCCACGACCCCTGCAGGATTCCGCTCATGATCCCGCGCGAGCGCGCCGGCCAAGATTCCATCGCCAGTGCGGCGCCCGCGGGCCATTCGGCCCCCATGCCGATGCCTAGCAGGGCGCGGAAGACGAACAGGAACAAGAATGTCGGAGAGAAGCCGGCGATGAAATTACAGAGCGAGTACCAGAGGATCGAGATCATCAGCGGCGTCTTGCGTCCGACGCGATCCGCCAGCCACCCCGAGGCGCACGCGCCGACGAGACGCATCCAGAGCGTCACGGTGAGTACGGCCGTGACTTCCGTCAGGGAAACGTTGAACTCCTTGGCGATGGGCACCATGATCAGCAGGAACACGGTGAAGTCGAAGGCGTCGAGCGTCCATCCGAGCCAGCCGGCCCACCACGCCAGCCACTGATCCTTCGTTGGCTCTTTCCACCAGACGATAGGCTTCGCGGTTTCGACGATCGTCGCCATCACTCACACCTCCTGCGGTGGAGCCAAGGACGTTGTGTCGTCGGTCGGACGGTGGCGAGACGCTATTCGAGAGCTGCAGGAAGTGTCAAGCGGGTTGTGCCCGCGTGCGCGATCTTGCTCAGCCGCGCTCGAGGCGCACGAAGTTCTGGTTGTAGGCGGTGCCCGTTCCGGCGGTGTAGCGTGGCTCGATCAACACGTTGAGCCCACGCTCATGCTTGGCCCACTCGCCCTTCGGCACGAAGATGCTGTCGGTCCGCAGACCGTCGTCGCACTCCAACCGCACGCGCAGCGCGCCGCGCGGCGACACGAGGCTCGCGACATCGCCGTGACCGAGGCCGCATCCGCGCGCGACCGCGGAATGCACGCGCGCGGTGAGGAGGGAGCCCTGTTGCCGTTCCTCGGGAATCTGCGAGTTGATCGCGCGCTCCGAGGCCAGCGCGATGAGGTGCAGGGGAAACGCGGACGACGGCAGCACCGGATCGTCGTCGAACGTCGACGGAAAGACGAAGCGTCCGCTCGGTGTCTTGAACTTTCCATCAGCCCACGGCACGCGCGGCGTGCCCTCGGGCCAGAGCCGCCCGCCGGCCGAGTGCAGCGCCGCATGCGAGATGCCCTGGTGACGAAACGTGGAGGTCACCTGATCGATCCAGTGTGCGGGGCTGCCGGCCATGTCCACGCCGAAGCCCAGCCGATCCGCGAGCGCCTGGAGAATCGCGAGATCGCTCCGTGATTCGCCCTGGGGCGGAACCACCGGCTGCATGAGCTGCATCCAGTGGTGGCCGTAGCTCGGAAGAAAGTCTTCCTCCTCGAGCATCGTCGTCGAGGGGAGGAAGACGTCGGCACACTCCGCGGTGTCGGTGAGGAACTGGTCCACGCATACGCGAAAGTCGAGCTTGGCCAGCTCGCGCTGCATTCCGAGCGTGTCGGGCATCTGGTTGACGAGGTTGCTGCCCATGAACATCGCGGTCGTGATCGGCGGGTCGGTGGTGGACTGCAGCGCGTCCGCCAGCTTCGTCACGGGCACCGTGCGCACCGGCGCCGTGCGGCGATCCAGCGCGACCGGCTTGTGCATGATCGCCCACGGCCAGTTGCCGAAGTTCACGCCGCCACCGGGCACGCCGACGTTGCCGGTCAGAATGCCGAGCGCCGCGATGAGCCGATACGTCTGGGCGCCACGCGTGTACTGCTGCAGCCCGATGCCTTGCAGAATCGTCGCGGGCCGCGTGTGCGCGTACTCGCGCGCAAGCGTGGCGATGGTCTCTTGGGGGAGATCGGTGCGGCGCACGATCTCGTCCATCGACATCGCGTTCACGATCGCCAGGTAGTCGGCGAAGTGATCGCTGATCGCGGCGATGCGGGCGCGATCGACGTCGGACTCGGCGAGGATCACCTTGGCCATGCCGATCGCCAGGTGACCGTCGCTGCCGGGCCGCGGCTGCACGTGGCCGTCGCAGTAGCGGACCGTCTTCGTCAGCGCGGGATCGATGACGATCGCCCGTGCGCCGCGCGCCCGCGCCTCCTTGAGCACCGGCATCATGTGGATGTTGGTCACCGCGGGATTGCGGCCCCAGATCAGGAACAGCCGCGTGTGCTCGGCGAGATCGAGCGGATCGTGGATCTCGCACGCGCCGAACGACTGCGTCGTGCCGTAGTCGGCCTCGCCGCCGCAGAAGCGACCGACGGCCTGGGTGACGCCTCCGTAGAGGTTGAAGAAGCGCTCACCCATGATCTTCAAGCCCGCGAACGAGCCGTTGCCTTTGTGATAGAGCACCGACAGCGTGCCGTGACGCGCCTTCGCACGTGTGAGCTTCTCCGCGATGAGGTCGAGAGCGTCGTCCCACGCGACGCGCTCCCAGCGCCCGTCGAGCTTCCGCAGGGGATGGAGCTGGCGATCGGGGTGATAGAAGCGATCGCGCAGGTAATGGTTGACCTTGTTGCACAGCGCGCCGCGCGTGATCGGATGGCTGGGATCGCCGCCGATCCGCACGATCCGCCCGTCCGCGACCTCCGCGACGATGCCGCACGCGTCGAAGCAGTCGAGCGAGCACGCGGTCCGCCGGGTCTGCAGCGTCGCCATCCGCCGCCATGCTACACGCGAAGCCCCTTGACGACGTGGGTAGGTTGGTATTAACCATACGTTTGGTTAATAGAGACCGAGGAGGAGCCCGATGACCCCCGAGACCGCCGTCAACACGCCCCGTGCCCGCCGCCGCGACGCCGTCGCGACACGCGAGGCGCTCCTGGCCGCCGGCAGCGAGCTGTTCGCCGAGCGCGGCTACGACGGGGTGCCGGTCGCGGCCATCGCCCACAAGGCCGGCGTGAACAAGGCGATGATCAGCTACCACTTTGGCGGCAAGCGGCAACTCTATCTGACCATCGTGCGCGCGACGTTCGGCGAGATCGTCGCTGGCGTCGAGCGGCTCGCCGAATCGGCGAAGCCGGCGCCGCAGGTGCTGCGCGAGCTGATCGCGCTGGTGGGCGAGATGGCCTCGCAGCGCTACCCGTACTTCTGCGCGATGATGCTGCGCGAGGTCGTCACCGGCGGAAAGAATCTGGAGCCGGAGCTGATCGACAAGCCCGCCCGGATTCTCGGCGCCGTGCAGCAGATCGTGGCGCGCGGCGTGCGTGAGGGCGACTTGCGGCCCGTCGATCCGCTGCTCACCCATCTGAGTCTCGTCGGCAGTCTCGTCTTCTTTTTCGCGACGGCGCGGTTTCGCGAGCGCGTGCTCGCCAAGCGGCGTCCGCCGGTGACGCCGCCCGACGCGGCGTCGTACGTCAAGCACATCCAGGATCTGCTCACGCACGGCCTCGCCGCGCGCCCGAACGCCAGGCGGGGCGGATGACCCGGCGTCGCCGCCTCGGCATCGTTGCGGCACTGGTCGTCCTCGGTCTCGCCGGGCTCGGCGTGTGGCGCCTCGTCCTCGCCGCGCGCGCGGCGCCGGCGGGCGTGATCACGGTGAGCGGACGCATCGAGGGCGACGACTCCGCGGTCGCCGCGAAGACGTCCGGCCGAATTCGCGAGATCACGGTACGCGAGGGTGACCCGCTCGAGGCCGGCCAGGTCATCGCCGTGCTGGACGACGAGCAAATCCGCGCGCGCGAGCAACAGGCGACGGCGGCCGTGCGCCAGGCGGAGGCGAAGGTACGCCTGGCCCAGCATCAGATCGCGGTGCTCGAGGAATCGCTGCGGCAGAACCAGCTCGGTGTGGATCAAGCGCGCGGCGACGCGCAGGGCAAGGTGAGCGAAGCCGAAGGCAAGCTGGCCGCGGCGGAAGCGCAGCTCGCCCAGGCCGAGGCCTCGTACGCGCAGGCGAAATGGGACCGCGAAGCGATGGGCCGTCTGTTCAAGCGCGAGCTGATCGCCGAGCAGGAGGCGCGGCGCGCGGAGAACGCCGAGGAGGCGCAGGCCGCGGTCGTCGCCGCCTCGCGACGTCAGGTCGAAGCCGCGCGCGGCGCGCTCACGGCGGCGCGCGCCAACCTCGTCAACCCGGCGATCCGATCGTCGCAGGCGGCCGCGGTGCAGGGACAGATTCTGCAGGCGCGCGCGGACATCCTGGCCGCGCAGGCCGATGCGGAGCGCTCGCGTGCCCAGCTCGACGAGGCCCGCGCCAATCGCAAGGATCTTCAAGTGATCGCGCCGTTCACCGGCACGGTGGCCACACGGACGGCGGAGCCCGGCGAGGTGATCATGCCGGGCACGCCGATCGTGACACTCGTGAACCTCGGCGAGGTCTATCTCCGGGCGTTCGTGCCGGAGGGCCAGATCGGGCGAGTGCGGATCGGCCAGCCGGCGCGCGTGTACCTGGACTCGGCGCCGACCAAGCCCATCGACGCGAACGTGATGCGCATCGACCCGAAGGCGTCGTTCACGCCGGAGAACACCTATTTCCGAGAGGATCGCGTCAAGCAAGTCGTGGGCGTGAAGCTGCGGCTGCGCGGCGCGGTCGGTTTCGCGAAGCCGGGCATGCCGGCCGACGGCGAGATTCTCGTCGACGGCGTCGACTGGCCGACCCGCCAGGCGCGTCGATGAGCGATCTCGCGCGCAACCGAGGCGCGCGACGGCTTCGCCGGGGCGCGTCCGAGCGTTGGGGGGTCTGGGGGCCATTCCGGGGCCCCCAGCAAGAACGATGAGTGATTCCTACGCCATCGCGACCCGCGCACTGACGAAACGCTACGGCGCTCTCGAGGCGGTGCGCGGCATCGACCTCGCGGTGCGTCCCGGGGAGATCTTCGGGCTCATCGGTCCCGATGGCGCCGGGAAGACGTCGACCTTTCAGATTCTCGGTGGCGTGATGGAGGCGACGTCAGGCGAGGCCGAGGTGCTCGGCCAACCAGCACGCGAGGCCCGCGCGTATGTGGGCTATCTCACGCAGGCATTCACTTTGTATCCAGACCTGAGCGTGGCGGAGAACCTGCGCTACGTCGGCGAGCTGCGACGCGTGGCGCTGCACGAGATCAACGCGCGCGGCCGCCGGTATCTGTCGATGTTCGGGATGGAGCGCTTCACCGAGCGGCTCGCCGGGCGGCTCAGTGGCGGGATGAAGCAGAAGCTGGCGCTCGCGTGCGCGCTCGTGGCCGAGCCGCGCGTGCTGCTCCTGGACGAGCCGACGACGGGCGTCGATCCGGTGTCACGCCGCGAATTCTGGGACGCGCTCGCGCAGCTGTCCACGCGGGGGATGACGATCCTCGTCGCGACGCCGTATCTGGACGAGGCCGAGCGCTGTCATCGCGTCGCGCTGATGCACGAAGGGCGTCTGCATCGCATCGGAACGCCGGCCGAGCTGCGACAGAGCCTCGGGCTGGAGCGCCTGGAAGTGCACGCCACTGACCTGCGCCGGGCGGAAGCGACGCTGGCGCATCTCGATGGGATCGCCGACGTGCAGCGATTCGGCGACCGCCTCGACGTGCTCGTGTCCGATGCGCGGGCCGGCGAGCGGACCGTTCGCGCGGCGCTGGGCGGCGCCGTCGGCGCCATCCGCTCGGCCGCGCCGACGCTCGAGAACACATTCGTGGCAATTCTTCGAGGCCTCCAAGGCGACACGCGCGTGCCGTCATTTCCCGACCGTGACCCTCATCCGCCGGCGACCGATCCGGTGGCCATCGGCGCGCGCGGTCTCCGCAAGACGTTCGGCGACTTCGTCGCGGTGAAGGGCATCGATCTGCAAGTGCGCTACGGCGAGGTCTACGGCCTGCTCGGCGCCAACGGCGCGGGCAAGACGACCACGATCAAGATGTTGTGCGGCCTCTTGCCGCCCGGTGAGGGCGAGGTGCGGCTGGCGGGCGAAGTCGGCGAGCTGCGCTCGGAAGACGTCCGCCAACAGGTCGGCTACATGTCGCAGAAATTCTCGCTCTACGACGACCTCACGATCGACGAGAACCTGGATTTCTTCGCCGGCGTCTACCAGGTGCCGCGCGAGCAGCGTGCCGCCCGCAAGCGGTGGGTGCTGCAGTTCGCCGGCCTCGAGGGTAAGGGCGCTCAGCTCACCGGCAGCCTGCCGGGCGGATGGAAGCAGCGCGTGGCCTTCGGCGCCGCGACCATGCACGAGCCGCGCGTGTTGTTCCTGGACGAGCCGACGTCGGGGGTCGATCCGATCGCTCGCCGCGCGTTCTGGGCGATGATCAACCAGCTCGCCGATCAGGGCGCCGCGATTCTCGTCACCACGCACTATCTCGAAGAGGCCGAGCAGTGCAACCGGCTCGGCTTCATGGTGGCCGGCGAGCTCGTCGCCGAGGGCACGCCGAGTGGCGTGAAGGCCGCGCAGGGCGGTCGCGTGGTGGAGGTGCGCGCCGACGAGCCGCTGCGGGCCGTGACGCTGCTCAAGCGCGAGATGGAGCCCTGGCGCGTGTCGCTCTTCGGCGATCGCTTCCACGTCATCGTCGACGGCGACGCGGAGACGGCCGCGCGCGACGTGACGGCCCGGCTCGCGCAGGGCGGTATCCGCGTGCTCGATGCGAGAGAGGAGGACTATTCGTTGGAGGACGTCTTCCTCGTGATCGCTGAGAAAGGCGGAGCCAGCGCCGTCGCCGTCTGACGGGCACGGTATGCGGCGCATCATCGCCCAGGCCCGGAAGGAGCTCACGCAGCTGCTGCGCGATCCGCTCGCGCTCGGCCTGGCGCTGGTGCTCCCGCTCGGTCTCACCGCGCTGATGGGCACGACGGTCTCGCTGACGGTCACCGACATCCCGATCGTCATCCAGGATCTCGATCAGACGCCGCTGTCGCGGCAGTACGCGGACGCGTTTCGCACCTCGCTGACCTACCGCGTGGTGACGTTGCCGCCGGCGACGTCGCCGGAGCGGATGCTCGAGCGGGGCCGCGCGCGGGCGGCGGTGATCATTCCCGAGCACTTCGAGCGCGAGATCCGGCGGCGCCGGCCCGTCGAGGCGCAAATTCTCGTGGATGCCACCGACGGCAACACCGCGCAGCTGATTCGCGGCAGCGCCGGGCAGATCACGCGCGCGTTCGCGCAGCAGCGCGGCGGCGCGCCCGTGCCGTTGATCCGCACCGCCACGCGGCTCTGGTTCAATCCAGGTCGTCAGCCGAAGAAGTTCTACGGCCCGGGGTTTCTGGTGCTCGGTCTGTCCATCTTTCCGACCGTGCTGTCCGCGCTGGCGATGTCGCGCGAGGGCGAGCAGAAGACGATCTTGCAGGTGTATGTCTCGAGCATTTCGGCGCACGAGTATCTGCTCGGCAAGATCCTGGCGGGCATGATCGTCGGCTTCATGCAGTGCGTGCTGCTGGCTATGCTGATGCTCACACTCTTTGGCCTGCGATTCGCCGGCGATCCCACGCCGGTCGTCATCGGCAGCGCGCTGTACGTCTTCTGCGTCTTGAGCTTCGGCTCACTAGTGGGCGCGGCCATTCCCAATCAGGCGGCGGCCGTGCAGGCGGTCTCGCTCGGCGGCTTTCTTCTCGCGTTCCTGCTCTCCGGGCTCATCTTTCCGATCGAGAACATTCCCGCGGCGCTGCGGTGGATTTCGAACCTGGTCCAGGCGCGCTACTACGTCCTCATCGTTCGCGACGCGTTTCTGCAGGGCGGGGGGTGGCCGGCGGTGTGGTGGGCGGTGCTGGCCATCGGCGCGATCGGGCTCGTGTACTACGCACTCGCGTGGCGGGTGATGCGGCGCATGCAGGTGAAGGCGTGAGGCGCGTGCTCAGCCAGATGTTCGGCGGGCGCTTCTGGGCGCTGGCACTGAAGGAGTTGCGACAGATCCGGCGCGATCGCCGGCTCGCGATCTCGCTCATCGTGCCGCCCACGCTGCAGATCCTCCTGTTCGGCTTCGCCTTGGATTCCAACGTGCGCGGCCTGCGGCTCGGCGTGGTCGACGAAAGCCGCACCGCGGAGAGTCGGGATCTGATCTCCGGGCTCACGCAGAACCCCACGTTCCGTCTCGCGGGCACGTATGCGACACCGCAGGCGCTCGCCGACGACCTCGGCATCGGACGCCTCGACGTCGGCGTGGTCGTGCCCTACGACTTCGCGCGGGTGCGTGCGCGCGGACACCCCGCGACCGTGCAGGTGCTGCTGAACGCGGCCAACGCCAACACCGCGCAGATTGCGCAGGGCTACGTCGAAGGCGCCGTGGCCTTCCTCAACCGCGATCTCGCCGGTGGCCGCGCGGCCCCGGTCGAGTTGCGGACGGCGCTGTTGTTCAACCCGGGGCTCGTGAACGCGTGGTTCATCGTGACCGGCGTCTTCGGCACGCTCATCATCCTGAACGGCTCGCTGGTCTCGTCGGCGACGATGATCCGGGAGAAAGAGCGCGGGACAGTCGAGCAGCTGCTCATGACCCCGGCGAGTGCGCTCGAGGTGATCACCGCGAAGATGGTCCCGCTGTTCATTCTGCTGATGACCATGGTGGTCATGGTCATCGCCGTGGCGCGGGTGGTCTTCGGCATCCCGCTCCGCGGCAGCCCGCTGCTGCTGCTCGCCGCGTGCGCCTGCTGCGTGCTCACCGGGATCGGGCTGGGGACCTTCGTCTCCACGCTGGCGCGGTCGTCGAATCAGACGCAGCTGATCGGCTTCTTCATCAATCCCCCGCTGGCGATGCTGTCTGGCGGGTTGACGCCGATCGAGGCCATGCCGAAGTGGGTGCAGCCGCTGACCTACTTCAATCCGATCGCGCATTTCGCGACGATTGCACGCAGCGTGCTCATCAAGGGCGCCGGGCTCGACACCGTCTATCCGAATCTGCTCGCGCTGCTCGCCCTCGCGAGCGTCTTCGTGGGCATCAGCGCGTGGCGATTTCGAAGGCAGCTGAGCTGAGCGCCCGCTCGGCCGGGCGCTTCGCTCTCGCGAACGCCACCGAGCCCGCGGCGGCCAGCGTCGCCAGCACCGCGAAGCCCGGCACGTAGGAACCGGTTCGATCCGAGAGCACGCCGGCCACGAGCGGTCCCAGGATCATGCCGAACATCACGATCATCGACGACACGCCGGTGATCGTTCCGAACGACGCGCTGCCGAAGTAGTCGGCGCGGATCGCCGCCATCAGCGGCCCGCGCATTCCCCACGACAGCCCGTGCAGCACCGCGAACGCGAGCACCATCCAGTACGTGCTCGCAAAGGCGAGGACGAGGAGCGCCGTCGCGTGGCCCACCATGCAGCCGGCGCAGATCCAGCGCTTGCTGAAGCGATCGCCGAGCCAGCCGCCACTGAATTGACCGGTGGCCTGCATGATGGTCAGCAGCGCCACGACGACGCCGGCCTGGTGCAGCGAATAGCCCAGACGCTCGGTGACGTGGATGACCATGTGGACCATCACCGCGGAGACGACGAGCAGCGCCGCGCCGTGACCGAGCGAGACGTACCAGAACGCGCGCGTGGCCAGCGCCTGCCGCGCGGTGAAGGCCGGCGTGTCGACGACGCGTGCGGCCTCGGAACGGACGTCGTCGCCGTCGGGGTTGAGCCCATACGCGTCCGGGCGATGCCGCACGAGCTGCGCGAGCGGCACGCCGACCAGCAAGACCAGCAGTCCCGAGGCGACGGCCGTCCAGCGCCAGCCGAAGCGCGTGAGCGACAGCGCGACGAGCGGCGCCAGCAGCCCGCCCGTGGACATGCCCATGCCGCTGATGCTCAGCGCGAGCGCCCGGCGCCGGCGAAACCACGTGACGAGGGCGACGCTGACCGGCAGGTATCCGCCGAGGCTCGAGCCGAGCGCCATCATGAAAAACGTCAGGAAGAACACGACCGGCCCATCGATGCGTGAGAAGAGCAGGAAGCCGACGCCGAAGACGGTCATGCCGATGCGGATCAGCGCGCGCGGCCCGAAGCGATCGGTGAGCCAGCCCTGGATCGGGCCGAGGATGCCGCTTTCCGCGCGCGACATCGCGAACGCCGCCGACAGGATCGTCTTACTCCAGCCGAACTCCTCGCGCAGGAGCACGGCGTAGGCGCCATACGCATGAAACATGAGCGCGCCGATCAGAAACTCGATGCCAAAGCCGGCGGCGACAATCCACCAGCCGTAGAAGAGCGGACCGCGGGGCACGCGCGATTCTAGCCCGACACGCTCGGCGCGCAGGCATGGCGTAGGATGCGCCTGCGGACATGCGGTATCTGGCAGCGCGCCGGCGCGTCTGGCTCGTCTCGGTGGCCGTGGTTGTCGTCGTCGTCGCCTCGGCGGTGAGATTTGGGCCCACGGCGATCCTGTCTCTCAGCCTGGCGGTGCCGGCCAGCGACGCCTGGCTCGCGCGTGTGTTTCCCGGCCCGGTTCGCCAGGAGATCGTGCTCGAGGCCGGCGGTCACAGCATTCCCGCGGACGTGTACCGACCGCAGACGCCGCGTGCCGGGCTGCTGCTGGTCCACGGTCTGTCCCGTGCCGGGCGGCGACACGCCGAGCTCGTTCGCCTGGCTCGCCTGCTGGCGCGACAAGGTCAGCTCGTGCTCGTGCCCGAATTCGCGGGGCTCGCGGCGTTCAGGCTCGACGGCCGTGAGGTCGACGACGTCCGCGGCGCGCTGCGCTATCTCCTCACTCAGACTCGCGTCGCCGGCGTGGCCGGCTTCAGTTTCGGCGCGGGCCCGGCGCTGCTGGCGGCGGCGTCCCATCCGGATCTGGCGCTGGTCGGAAGCTTCGGCGGCTACGCCGACCTGCGCAACGTCGTGACCTACGTCACAACGGGCACGCATTCGTTCGGCGGCGAGCGATATGTGCAGCGACAGCAGGAGTACAACCGGTGGAAGTTGCTTGCCCTGCTGGTGGGCTTCGTGGACGGGGATCGCGACCGCACGCTGCTCGACACGATCGCGCGCCGAAAGCTCGACGATCCCGCCGCCGACACGGCCGGGCTCGAAGCGCAGCTGGCGCACGCCGGCCGTGCGGTTCTCAGCCTCGTGCGCAACCGTGAGGACAGCGCCGTCGTCGCGCTGCTCGACGATCTCTCGCCACGCACGCGGGACGCCATGGCCGCGCTGTCGCCGGTCTCGGTCGTGCCGCGGCTGCGGGGACGCGTGCTCATCGCGCATGGAATGGCGGACGACTCCATCCCGTTCACCGAGAGCTTACGGCTCGCGGTGGCCGCCGGCGACCACGCGGAACTGGCGCTGCTCCGCACGTTTCATCACACCGGCGCCCAGCCGTTCTGGTCGTCGTGGCGCGACCGTGTCAGTGACGCCTGGAGCGTGGCTCGTCTGTCCGACGCGCTGCTGACCATGGACGCCGGCGGTGCGTCGGTGCGATAGTCCGCCGAAGAGGAGGAGCCCATGAAGCGGATTCTTGCTGTATCGGCAGGCGTCTCGTTGCTCACGATGGTGCTCGCAGGCTGCGGCACGATGACCGGAGCGGCCGTTGGCGCGGGTGCCGGCGCCGCCGTCGGCGCGGGCACCGGCTACGGCGCGGGCAAAGGCGCCCTGATCGGAACGGGCGTCGGCGCCGCTGCTGGCGCGATCTACGACATCACGAAGAAGTAGAGGGAGACGACCCATGTGGAGATGGATCGCCGTGCCAGGAGCGGTGTTCGTCGTGGTCGTCGCGTGCTCGGCGGCGGCATACGCGCAGGCCAAGCCCGCGTGTGATGCGAAAGGGCGCGTCATGACCCCCGAGAAGGTCGAAGGCGTGGTCGTCTACATCGATCACGCTCAAAACCGGCTGAGCGTGCGGGAGGCCGACAACAAGGTGCACGACTTCCAGGCTTCCAAGGAGACGCTCGAAGATCTGAAAGTCGGCGACCGCATCGAGGCCAATCTCAAAGAAGCGCCGAAGTGTCCGTAGCGACGGCGGTGCCGTCCGCCCGTATTCCGTTCTGGCAGCTGCGCCGTCACGGCGTCGTCGAGGAGGCGGTGCGGGGTGGGACTCGGCGTCGCGTCGTCGGTCGGGAGTGGGCGTTGCCGGAGGCCGTGCGCGAGCCGTTGCGTGCCTTGCTCGAGCCGCTCGGTTTCGACGTCGACCGCTCGATCAATGTGCGCGAGCTCGCAGACGACAACACGCTGGAGTTCCGGCAGGACTAGTTCTCTGATCGTCGGTGGTTGCGGCCGTGCGCCGCTGACGGTAAGCTCCGCGGCTACTCCGGAAGGGAGGCAGCCATGGAGACGGAGCTGACCGCGATTACCCCGATCATGCTGGTGCTGTTGTGGCGGCGGAGACTGTACGGCAGCTGGCGTTACTACGCGCTCACGAACTAGCCGAGCCGGGCTGAATCCGCCGTCTGACTCGCCGGCCGGCACGAGGTCGTCGGCGGCCAGTGCAGCAGCACGTGGGCGTAGCGGCTGGGATGTAGATCGGCCCCCGCCTTCTTGAAGTACGCCTCCCAGAAGCGTCCGATGTTCGTGGCCATCTCCGCATTCGGCGCGGACACGCCGGACACGTAGACGCACACGCCTCTGAGATCCGCGATGCCGCGCTGCGCCTCGAGGTCTTTCAGGATTTTGTCGGTTGTCGCGGCCGTCCAGGTGATCTTGTCGAAGGCGTAGGGCGGGTAGTCCTCGATCATGTCCGACATCAGGATCAGAACCTTCTTCCGCGACTCGGCGCTGAACAGCTTCTCGGCGAGCAGCAGCGAGCTGAAGATGTCCGTGTACTTGGCCTGAGACGCGCGGCCCAGGGCCTCGGCCGTCTGCGTGCGCAGCGTCTCCTTGACCTGCACGATCTTTGCGTCGGTGGCCTTCGCCTCGCGGTTGAATTTGATGACGTTGTTCATCCAGCCGTTGAACTGCGGACGCGGCGGCAGCTCGGCCTCCACGAGCGGGCGGAATTGCGTCAGCGTCTTGTCGTGGATGGGAGCGACGAGGAAGCTGTCGCCGGGCTCGAGCCACGGCAGGATCTGCTTGTCGATCTCGCGCCGAAAGCCCGTGCGGTCCATGCCGCCGACGCTGTCCGAGAAGTCGACGAAGACCACCACCGCGGTGCCCTGATGCGCGGAGGTCTGCGTCGAGCGCGTACAGCCCGCGGCCAACGCAAATGCCGGCAGCGCCATCAGCCACAACAGCCACGCCAGACGCGCTCGGGCCGCCCGTTGACCGCGCATCACTTGCCCTCGTGGTGGTTGTTGTTCAGGGAAACGGTCGGCCACCATGACACCGGGGGGAACTCCGCGTCCTTCCGGAACGACGGCGGAGGCAGCAGGCGACGATGGCGGATGTTGCTCTGGCGGTAGAGCTGCACGCGCTGGTTCGTGAGCGCGCGGATCTCCTGGATCTGGCTCTTGGCCTGCTCGATCTCGCCGTTCAGCTGGGTGCCGACCTCGAACAGCTTGGTGCGGATCGGATCCTTCTTGCGCTCCAGCGTGCGCAGCGACTGGTGGAAGTTGTCGAGCCGCTCGTCCGGATCGTGCGCGAAGTATGAGGCGACGGTGGCGCCGAAAAACACCAGCGCGTTGAGCGCGAACAGCGCGTACGCCATCTGATTGCCCTCGGGGTTGATCGGCGCCGTGCCGCCCGAGAACTGCGAGGCGATGTACGTGTTGCGCAGCAGGCTGACGGCATAGAGCGTTGCGCCCACCACCAGCGGCGTGAGGATGCCGATCAGCATGTTGCCGACGCGCTTGGGAATCGCGTGCCGGACGTGGACGCCGATG
>DAIRVP010000024.1:0-43337 GCA_036802765.1 Candidatus Rokuibacteriota bacterium | reverse complement strand
CATTCGATCACCTGCGCGGTCTTGTCCGACACGATCGCCGGCGTCTTGCTGTCCGGTTCGAGCACCTTGCCGCCGTAGCACCAGAAGACGGCCCAGAAGGTGCTGTTCGAGTCGCCGCAATGGCTGATGGCGATGCCAACGGGGTTGCCCTGTCGCTTGAGCACCTTGCCCTGTTTCTGTAGCTCGTCCCAGCTCTTCGGGTACTCGAATCCGGCCCTCTTCAAGTGCGCCATGTTGTAGGTCGCGGGGAACGCGACCCAGAACCACGGCACCGCGCGCCAGCCGGAGGTCGTCTGACACGACTCCACCGCGAACGGATACCAGCCACCGTACTTTTTGCCGAGCGTGTCGACGAGCGGCCCCAGATCGACCAGCAAGTTTTCGAAGAGAAACGGATCGGCGTGACTCAGCAGCAGCAGATCGTGACCCGCCTGGGTCTGCGCCTCGGCGGCGCGCTTGGCCGGCATCTGGAGGTTTTGGATGGTATCGACCTTGACGGAAATGCCCGCCTGCTTGCCGAACGCCTCGGCCTGACGGCGCAGCTCGTCGTCCGAGGCCGGAACGAAGTGGTTGCCGCTCAACAAGGTGAGCTCGCGTTTCTGCGCCAGCGCCGGAGCGCGGTCGAGCACGACCGTGGCGCCGGCCAGGGTGGAAGTGAGAAGGAACGTGCGGCGTGTCGTCTCCCGCATAGCGTACCTCCTGTCGCGTGGATGTGCGATGCGTGGACGTGGGACGGCAAGTATCACATAATGACCATCGAAAAACCGCCGACTTCTCGGCCGACGCTTGGCGCGGAGGACGATCATGCTCCAGAATCGACTGAGGCTCGCGTGCGTGTTGCTCGTCGCCCTTGTGGCGTCGGGCGCGTCCCTGTCTTCACCGGCGCTCGCGCAGGGCAAGAAGCTGAAGATCGGCGTCGTCTACGACTACACGGGCCCGCTGGCAGGCGGCGGCTCCGACCTGCACGCGCTCGGCGCCAAGATCATGATCGACTACTTCGCCAAGAAGGGCGGAGTCGACGGCTACGCCATCGAGGCCATCTACGCCGATGCGCAGAGCAAGCCCGATGTGGCCATCAACGAGGCCGTCCGTCTGGTCGAGCAGGAGAAAGTCGACATGCTGCTCGGCTTCTATTCGTCCGCGCAGTGCGTGCCCGTTGCGGCGCGTGTCGAGCAGCTCAAGAAGTTCATGTGGATCACCACGTGCATCTCGTCTGCGGTGCTCGAGAACCGCAACCTCAAATATGTGTTCCGCGTGCAGCCGAGCGGGAGGCAGTTCGGCCTGATGTCCATGGATTTCATCGCCAAGAATGCGAAGGCGAAATTGGGCAAGGAGCCCAAGGATCTCAAGGTCGCCATCATCCACGAGGACGGCGCCTACGGCATCGACGTCGGCAAGGGCAATGAGGAGGGCGCCAAAAAGGCGGGATTCAACCTCGTGCTGAATGAGGGCTACTCGGCGACGACGCCCGATCTCTCGTCACTCGTCATCAAGCTCAAGCGGGCGCGGCCGGACGTTCTGTTCCACACGGGTTACAACCCCGATATCGCGCTGTTCCTGCGGCAGGCGCGCGAGCAGGGGCTGAAGATGAGCGCGCTCGTCGGTCACGGCGCCGGCTACGGCGTGTACGACAAGCTCAAGGAGGCCGTCGGCAAGGACGTCAACTACATCTTCAACGTGGATCCGATCTCGATCTGGCTCGCGAACGAGAAGGCGCTCAAGCCCGAGCTCGTGCCCCTCATCAAAATGGTCGGCGACGAGTACGACAAGGCGCGGCCGGGGACGCACGTACGCTCGGCGCACGTCGGCATGGCCGCCAGCAACACCTATGTCTTTATGACCGAGGTATTGCCGCGCGCGATCAAGAAATACGGCGGCATCGATGCCGACGCGCTCCGCAAGGCAGCGCTCGAGGTGGACCTGCCCGAGGGCGGCACGATGCTCGGCTTCGGCGTTCACTTCCTGGGCGACGGCGCGATGGCCGGACAGAACGACCGCGCGTTCCCGATCATCCTGCAGTACGTGGACGACAAGCCGTACGTCGTGTGGCCCAAGAGCCTGCAGCAACGTGAGCCGGTGCTCCCGCTGCCGTCGTCCTCACCGTACGCGGCGAATTGATTACATGGGGGGGCCCGACATGGCTCCCCATGTTTTTTAAGCGAAGGGGCTACGCCCCCTCGGACTCCCCGGCCAACGTTCGGAGCGCCCCGGGGAACCCGTGGCGCTCCTCTATCAAACGGCCGGAACGTTACCCAACACGGACCGGCTGAGCCCGGGGTGCTCCGTCCACGCGGCGCGCAGCTTGCGCGTCGCCTCGATCCAGTCGGCGCCGCGCGGCAGCACGACGCCGCCCGAGCGCACCGAGTACACCTTCGGATCGTCGACGCCCGGCGGCACCTCGCCGCGATCGCGTAACGCCTTCGCGGCGTCGAGCAACCGCTTGCGTGTGCGAATCACCATCGCATCGCTCGTGCCCAGATGCTCGCCCGTTCGGTCGTACACGGGGCCCATGCTCTCGGTGACCGCCTGGTCCTGTATATGGATGCTGCCGATGCCGGTGTAACTCACGCTCTTCTGCGCCTTGCGATCGATGAGGTAGTCGTTGTTCTCGTCGGCGACACAGCGGAAGCGACCGTACCAGTCGGTGGTATTCGGCAACGTCTCCGGCGGGCCCACGACCTGGCGTCCGGCGTTGCGCGCGGGCGGCGGCGCTCCATGGGTGATGAGAAACGCGAGCGTGTGCTCGTCGTCCATGGGCACCCACGCGCGCACGCGGACCTCCAGACCCAACACGCCGGTGGGTACCATCGCGTAGAACGGGAAGAGAAAGTTGGCGATGCGCCAGTACTCGGTGTCGGCCTCGGCGGGCCGGCGCGCGCCGTACATGACGCCGAAGTCCGTGTCGGTCACCTCGTAGCGCGGGGTGCGGTCGCTGAGCGCATAGCGTGCCCACGTGCCCGGCGGAACTTCCGAGGCGTCAACGCTGCCGAGGTGCAGGTACACCGTGTGCCCGGTGTCGATGTCGCCCTCGAGCGCCTGCATCCAGTTGCACGCGCGCTGGTAGACCTGGATGCTGCTGCCGGCGAGCATCGTGGGCTCGAGCTCGGGCATCGGCGGCGGCGTTGCCCGCGGCCCGAGATAAGCCCACACCAGCCCGCCACGCTCGACGCACGGATAAGCGCGCGCGCGAACCTTGTCTTTGTAGGTGCTCGTCGCCGGCTCGATCGGCATGTCGACGCAGCGACCTGCGACGTCGAATTTCCAGCCGTGATAGACGCACCGAAGGCCCTCGGCCTCGTTGCGTCCATAGAAGAGGCTCGCGCCGCGATGCGGACAGCTGTTCTGGACCAGTCCGACGGCGCCGGACGACGCGCGAAACGCGATGAGGCTCTCACCGAGCAGGCGAACCCGCAGCGGCGGTCCATCGGGTTCGGGAAGCTCGGTCGAGAGCGCGGCGGGAATCCAATACTGCCGCATGAGGTCGCCCATCGGCGTCCCCGGGCCTATGCGACAGAGCAGCTCGTTGTCGTCTCGGCTGAGCATGGGCGCCTCCGACTCGAGCGATCAGGCTGGTGCCGATGGTACCTGTGCCGCGCCGGTGCGCAAGCGGGTGGGTTAGCGTTCTGGTCCGATATCGATGAGGCTGAGCTTGAGCAGCACGTTGTCCCCGGTCTTCATACCGCTCAGCGCCCGACCCGACGGTGTCAGCGTCAGCGTTCCTCCCGGAGTCGCCACGGCCGCCGTGCCCTTGGCCTCATCGACCGCCGCGATCGATCCCGTCACCGTCGCCAGACGTGTGTCGATCACGTCCACGGTGACGAAGACGATGTGACCGGGTTGAATCTCGGCGACGACGGCCGGAGGAAATGTTGCCGTGAGAGCGAGCCCGTCGGCGGCCATGTCGACGCGCCCACTGTCCCGATCGACTGCCGTCACCTTGGCGCGCACGAGCGTGCGCGCATCAGATGGAGTGCCGGACTCGCGTCCGCCGCCGCCACGCCGAGGCGCCGCGGTGGCGGCGCGGGCCGATTGGATTTCCGACAATGAAGCGGCGCCGACGACGGTGCAGCGAGAGATCACGACGCCGGCGATCCCGGCGAACAGCACGGTGAGTGCGATGCGCCGGACAACCGACGTTACCAACGGTGCCAATAACCCCAGGCGTACGGCCGCGGAGCGATGACGACTGGAGCCGGAGCGACGACAACAGGCGCGGGCGCGACGGCGTAGCCGGCACCCGGGCCGACCGGGACTGCGACGCAACCTCCCGCCGTGGCGGCGACACCCGCGACGAGCAGCAAGCTTGCGATCTTCGTGAGGGACATTGTTCGTTTCCTCCCAAGGGGTAGACGCGCACTCGCGGGCGGCTATTCCGCGGCGGTGATAGACTTCGCCCGCATGATCGCCTCCTTGCTTCCTCCGCTTTTGTCGAGTGATGGACATCTGGAGGTCAAGCCGGAGCGCTGGACGCCGCGCATGCCGGCGAAGTATCGCGAGCGCGCGCCGCGCACCGTGAAGCTGCCGGACGGCGGCGACGCGATCCTCGTTGAAGGCCAGCCGCCGTATCCGGCGCCGTTCCTCGACCTTCGTGCCGGTCGCACCAACGAGACGTGGCAGCCGTTCGGCACGACGGTGGAAGGCACCGCGGGTGTCGGTCCGCCCGAGCAGCGTTTGCGCGAGCAGGATATGGACGGCCTGCTTGCCGAGGTGTTGTTTCCCAACATGCAGGTCGGGCCGCGTCTGTGGCGTGCGCTGCCCGATGACGACGTGTATCGCGCGGCGGTGCGCGCCTACAACGATTGGCTCGCGGAGGAATACTGCGCCGTCTCGCGAGATCGTCTCATCGGGCTCGGCGTTATTCCGTGGACGAATCTGGACGATGCGCTCGCCGAGCTCGAGCACTGCGCGCGGCTCGGGCTCAAGGGCGTGAACCTCGGCGTCTTTCCCAGTGGCAAGTCGTATCCGCTACCCGACGACGATCGGTTCTGGGCGGCCGCCGTCGACATGAAGATGCCGCTCACCGTGCATGTGGGCTTCGATCGTCTCGGGCCGCGCGCGACCGAGCCGACGTTCCAATATCCCGGCGCCGATCCCGAGGTGCTGAAGAAGCTCGGGCCGCGGAAGATCGTGGAGTGGATCGCGCTGCCGTTCCTGTCCATCCCGCCGTCGGTGAGCCTCGCGCAGCTCGTCATGTCCGGCGTGTTCGACCGCCTGCCGGATCTGCACATCTTCTTCGCCGAGACCCGACTGGGCTGGGTGCCGTTCTGGATGGAAGAGGCCGACTACTGGTACGAGCGCCACCGACACTGGGCCCAGCGCCTGCTGCACGTCAAACCGCTGGCGCTGCGTCCCAGCGATTACGTGCGCCGCCACATCTCGTTCAGCGTGCAGCACGTCGAGCGCGTCGCCGTCGAGCTGCGCCACCACATGGGCGTCGAGCGCATCATGTTCGCGACTGACTTCCCGCACATCGAATGCGACTGGCCGAATACACGACCGTTCGCCGAACGGCTATTCTCCGGCGTCCCCGCCGACGAGGCGTTCCGGATCGCCGCGGGAAACATGGTCGCATTCTTCCATCTGGAGGACACGGCGCTCGGCAAGAGCGTGCTCGCTCACGCGCCGAATCGCGGAACGCGGGTCTAGGGCACGAGGAGACTCACATGTTCCAGCTGCGCAAGCTCGGTCACGTCGTGCTCAACGTCACCGATCTCGAGGAGTCGGTGCGGTTCTACACCGACGTGCTCGGCCTTTCGATGAGCGATCGTTATCCTGCCAGCATGGTGCCCGGCGGCATGGTTTTTCTTCGCTTCGACACCGACCATCATGGCATCGCGCTCGTCGGCGGCGCGCCGAAGCTCGAGCGCACGACGCTGAATCACTTCGCGTTCGAGGTGGGCTCGGCCGACGAGGTCTTCCGCGCGCGCGCCTGGCTGCGTAAGCACGACGTTCCGATCGTGTTCGAAGGCCGACGCCGCGCCGGCTGCCAGCTCGCCGTCGAGTTTCGCGACCCCGATGGCAACAATCTGGAGATCTACTGGGGTATCGATCAGGTCGGCACGACGGGCGAGGTCCGTCCGGCCAGCGAGTGGAAGCCGGCGCGGACGCTCGAAGACGCCGTCGCCAATCCCGTTGCCGGCCAGCGGCTGCCGCCGCTCGCGCTCTAGAGGCTGCCCCACACCTCGCGCGCCAGCGACACGCAGAGGGCGAGCTTGGCCTTCTGCGCCTCGATCGTCACCTCGTTGCCTTCCACGGTCGACGAGAACCCGCACTGGGGGCTGATGCCGAGCTGGTCTATCGAGATGTATTTCGCCGCCTCGTCGAGCCGGCGCTTCAGTTCGTCGGGGTGCTCGAGCGCGCCGAACTTGCTGGTGACGAGGCCGAGAACGACCCGCACGTGGCGCGGGACGTAACGCAACGGCGAGAAGTCGCCGGAGCGCGCGTCGTCGAACTCCAGGAAAAAGCCGTCGTACGGCATCTGCGTGAAGATGGTTTCGGCGATGCGCGCGTAGCCGCCTTGCGCTCGCCACGCGGAGCGGAAGTTCCCCCGGCACAGGTGCGTGCAGATCGCCATGTCGGCTGGCTTGTCGCGCAGCGTCGCGCGGATCATCTTGACCGACAGGGCCAGCTGCGCGCCCGGATCTTCGCCGCGCGCCTGCATTTGCGCGCGCAGCGTTTCGTCGCACAGATACGCGAGGCTGACGTCGTCCAGCTGCAGGTAGCGACAGCCGGCCGCGTAGAGATCGGCGATCTCCGCGCGATAGGCCGCGGCGGTGTCCTCCACGAACGCGTCGAGATTGGCATAGACGCGCCGGTCGATCCCGGCACGACCAACCTGCGAGTAGAGCATGTTCGGCGAGGGGAGGGTGAGCTTGGGCGTCCGCGTGACCACCGAGTTCAAGAACCTGAACGCGTCGACGAAGATCGGTGCGGGGCGCGTCACCCGATCGGTGATCTCCAGATCGGGCCGCGTGAAGTGCAGGTCGCCGCTCTTGCCGTGAAATGTGACGGGAATCGTCTGCCCCTGCGTCGTCCAGCCGCCGAGCCGAAGCAGGAAGTCCATGTGCCACGACGTGCGGCGGTGCTCACCGTCGGTGATGCCCTGCAGCCCGACGTCTTCTTGCAGCCTGACCGCGTCTCGAATTGACGCGTCCTCGGCGGCGGTCAGCTGCGCGGCGCTCACGCGTCCGGCGTCCTTCTCCACCCTCAGCGCCTTGAGCGACGCCGGACGGAGGAGGCTGCCGACGTGGTCGGCGCGAAACGGCGGACGCGATGCCGCCATTACTTCTTCAGATGTCGCCCGAGAAACCCGAGCATCTTCTCCCAGGCGTCCTTCGCCTGCGCGGCACGATAGCGCTCGGCGTTCGTGAAGTTGAGGAACGCGTGCCCCGCGCCCTCGTAGCGATGAAACTCATGGACCTTGCCGTGGCGCGTCAGCTCGGCGTCGATCGCATCGACATCTGCGGGCGATGGATTGTTGTCCTCCAGCCCGAAGAACCCGATCATCGGCGCCGCGATGTTCTTCGTGAGATCGAACGGCGTCGGACCGTCGCCCCACGCCTTCATGATGTTGCCGCCGTAGAAGACGCCCGCGGTGCGCCAGGCGGTGGGCCGCGCACCGGCCAGCAAGTAGGTGATGCGGCCGCCCATGCAGAAACCGAGGACGGCGAGATCGGTGACACGTGTCTCCGTCATCGCGCGCAGGTGCGCGATGGCCGCGTCGGCGTCGGCGATGATCTCCGCGTCGCGCAGCCGGCCGACGCGCGTCATCATGTCGGCGCCGTCGTCCGGCTGACGATGATAGAGATCCGGTGCCGCCGCCGCATAGCCGTGGCGGGCCAGCGCGTCCACGCGATCCTCGACGAATTTGTCCAGGCCGGGCCCGTGCATGATGACGACGACACCGGGCGCTTGCGTGACGCCCACGGGAGCCTTCGAGTAGATCCGCATCACCATCGTCCTTTCCCCGGCGCTCGGTGCAGAGCGCCGTCCTTCATGATCATGCGCTATGGCGCCTTCCACGTCACGCCGCCGTCCTTGTCCTGAATGACGGCGATCGAGGTACCGTCTTCGGCGATCGCGCCCACCAGCGCCCGGGTGTGCCCGTTTCGATCATAGACGGCGAACCCACCGGCCGGCGTACCAGGTCGTGGATCATGGGCGCATCCATGGAGGTGTCCTCCTCCATTTCACTGAGAGTGCGCGAGCGTAGCATTCCGCTCGCGCGACGGTCAACGACGCGCCACGGTCGACGCAATTGACAACAGGTTTTTCGCTGTGTCAGAATCGCGCCCCTTTTCGGGCGGTGCGTGAGTCACACTTGAGATTTCGCTGAGCTTCCAGAGGAGGAGCCGTGGTGACCGTCATGATTCGCATCGCACTGACGTTGCTGGTGCTGGTCGTCAGGTCGAGCACGGCGCTGGCGCAGCAGCCGCAGCCCGTCCAGCCCGCACCCGTCGCCAAGGCGCCGGCCTCCGACGGCGGTCTCAAGATGGGCATCGTCACCGGCAGCGACAAGGGCACCTATTATCAGTTCGGCCTCGACCTGCAAAAGCTCGTCCGGCAGCAGGCCGACATCAATTTGACCGTCAACACGTCGAAGGGCTCGATCGAGAACGTGTATGCGGTCTACCAGCGCCCGGGCGTTCAGCTCGGCATCGTGCAGTCCGATGTGCTCGCCTTCGTTTCTCGCCTCGAGACCGATCCGACGCTCAACAAGATCGCCAAGAAGACCCGGATGGTCTTTCCGCTCTACAACGAAGAGGTCCACATCCTCGGACGGCGCGGCATCAACGATTTCGAGGAGCTGACAGGCAAGCGCGTGGCCATTGGCCGTGAGGGCAGCGGCACGTATCTGACGGCGCACGTGCTGCTGCAGCTGTCGGACGTCAAGCCAGCGACAACGGTGCTCATCGACACCGACGAGGCGCTCGCCGAGCTCAAGGCCGGTCGCATCGATGCGATGTTCTATGTCGCCGGCTACCCGGTGAAGCTGATGCGTGAGGGCGTGGCGGAAGGCGATCAGCTCGCCCTCGTCCCCATCACCAGCAAGAGCGTGCTCGAGCTCTATCCGGCGGCCGAGATTCCCGGCGGCACGTATGCCTGGCAGCCTGCGAAGGTGCCGACCGTGGCCGCCAAGGCCGTCATCGTCTCCTACGACTATCGGTTCCGTGACTGCGACAACGTCGGCCGATTCGCTCAGGTCCTCGCCCGGCGGCTCGACTGGCTGGTGCAGAACGGGCATCCGAAGTGGAAGACGGTAGACTTGAACTACAACCTCAAGGGCTGGGAGCAGTACGGCTGCGTGAAGAAGTACCTCGGCCTCCCGAGCGCCAGCGCGACGCCCGCAATCCTGCCGGACGAAAATCCGGTGATGCGCGCGATCCGAGGAATTCTCGACCAGCAGTAGACTGAGCAGCGAGGTCCCGCCTCAGCGTCAAATTTCAATCCTCGGGTTTGCCGCCGAAGAACATCGAGACGAAGCTCATCATTCGCAACGGCGACTCCCGCGCGACCCGCTGAGCGAGATCGCGCTCAGTCGAGGACTTGATCGGCTTCTCGCAGCAATGCGTCCGGAAGGGCGAGTCCGACCGCCTCCGCGGCGCGTCGGTCGGCGACGATCTCGAACTTGACCGGGGCATCACGATCGAGCTGCCTCGGCCTGGCACCCTTGAGGATCTGATCGACGAAGCTCGCCGCGCGCCGCGCCAGCTGGCGCCAGTCGTAGTCGGCGGCGATCACCACGCCGTCCGCGATGTGCGAGCCGATCGTTGGGATGCGTAGCCGTCGCGCCAGCGCCGCGACCTGCCGGCGCGCATAGGGCTCGCTGAATCCGGGCGACAAAATCAGCACGTCTGGCCCCTGCCGCACGATCGAGGCGACGAGGCTCTCGAGCGTCGATTCCCGGCCAACGTCGAGCACCACGATGGCGATCCCTCGTGTGTGCGCGGCACGCCGGACTGCGTCGACGTACTCGGCCAGAAACGGCTTCGTCGGATCGGTCAAGACGGTTACGCGTGTCACCGAGGGGACGGCCAGTTTCGCGAGCCGAACGTGGGTCTCGCTCAACAGTCGCGCCGGCGACGTAGCCGACGCGTTCGCGACCGGGAAGACGCGACAGGTGCCATATGGCTCTGCGATGCCGATGGTCACGATGGGCACACACGAGCCTGGATCGAGACCGGCGCTCGGCGGCATGATCGACGTGACGACGACATCCGGCTTGGCGCGGAGCAGCTCGGCCAGCAGCGGCGCCACGCGCTCGGTAAATCCCTCTGACCAGCGACGCTCCAGGCTGACGTTACGCCCCTCGACGTATCCCAGCGCGCTGAGCTGTCGCTCGAAGGCGTCCCAGACGTCGGTCGGTTGGGATCCGAGCGTGGCGACGCGGGGCACGGGACTCGGCGCCTGCGCCGCCGCAGCGACGGGCAGGACGGCCGCCGCCGCGAGCAATATCAGGAAGAGCGTCGCTCGCACCTGACCGTCAGTGAACGAGGGCCGCGTCGGGGTCCGCCGTCTCTGAGCACTTCTGGGCGTCCTCGCTGGCCACGCCGGCGAAGAGCATCACAATGATCACAATCACAATCGACACAGTCCGCATATGCCCGTGCCTCCCGATAAAGGGCCCGCATAACGTAGGGCCACACGGGCATGGCGTCAAGGGCGGATGGCCCTGCGCCGCCCCCGCGCCGCGGCGCGTGATGGCGCCTTCCTGCGAGTTTTGCTATCGTCCCGCCTCGCGCAGCGTCGGCGGTTCAGACGCGTGCGCCCAGGAGGCAGTGATGAGCGACCAAGCTTCGAATATCGAGACGGGCCGGCTCGATCGCCGGTCCTTCCTCAAGCGCACGGGCGTTGCCGGCGCCGCCGCGGTGATCGCATCCCGGTTACCCGCTCCAGAGCGGGTGGCGGCCCAGGACATGACCGTCCGGCCTGATGCGGCCGCCAAGCGGGGCGGCACGCTTCGCTATGCAGTTCACAACGCGCCGGCGCATTTCGACGTCCATCAATCGGGCACAGTCGCGAACATCGGCCCGCAGAGCCCGATGTACGACACGCTGCTGCGCCGAAGCCCGAAGGACGGCCAGACGATCATTCCCGATCTCGCGCAGCGCTGGGAGATCTCGCCGGACGGCAAGAAGTACACGTTCTACCTGCGCAAGGGTGTGAAGTTCCACGACGGCGCCGATTTCACGGCGGAGGACGTCAAGGCCACGTACGAGCGCATCGCGCGGCCGCCCAAGGGCGTGGTGATCCCGCGCACGCCGCTCTTCGCGACAGTCGGCGACATCGTGGCTGTCGATCCGCACACGATCGAGTTCCGCCTCACGGAGGCGCGCCCCAAGGCGTACATGCTCGGCGCGTTCGCCAGCGGTTGGAACATCATCGTGCGGAAGAAGACGCTCGAGGAAAACGGCGGCAACCTGCGGCAGGTGATGAACTACCCGGGCACGGGGCCGTTCAAGCACGTCTCGCGCAAGGACAAGGAAGTCTGGATCATGGAGCGCTTCCCCGATTACTGGAACAAGGGGCTGCCGCTCGTCGACAAGCTCGAGATCTACCACTTCCTGCCGTTCACGCCGGAGCTCGGCGCGTCGTTCCTGTCGGGCCGCGTCGACTACGCGCGACTGCTCGATCCGGTCACGTGGCGGAAAGCGAAGGAGATGCCCGGCGTCACCGCGGCGAACTTCAATCAGTCCGTCATCCAGGCCTTCTGGACGAACATGCAGAAGAACAAGGCGCTCGCCGACCCGCGCGTGCGCCGCGCGATCCATCTCGCAATGGACCGTCCGACGCTGATCGAGGTCGTGAAGGACACCGCGCCGATGCAGGTGGGTGGCTTCGTCTATCCGTTCCACCCGATGTCGACGCCGCGCGCCGAGCTGGACAAGAAGCTCGGTTACCAGAAAGACATCAAGCCGGCCGTGCAGGAGGCCAAGAAGCTCATGGCCGCGGCCGGGTACGCCAACGGCCTGCGCAACCTGGACTTCGTCGTGCGTGATATCCCGACGTTCAAGCTCTGGGCGGTCGCCATTCAGGCGATGCTCAAGGAGCATTTGAACATCGACTCCAACCTGCGCGTGGTGCAGACGTCTGTGTGGTTTGACGAGGCGCAGGCCGGCAACTTCGACCTCGCCATCAGCGCGATCGTCTCGACGCTGATGGATCCTTCCGACATCTTCAGCGCGTGGTACGGCAAGGACGGCCCGCAGAACTACTCACGCTGGACGAACGCGCCGTTCCACGACCTCGCGAGCCAGGTCGACCGCGAGCTGGACGACACCAAGCGGCGCGCGCTCGTGCGCAAGGCGGAGGACATCCTCGAGAACGATCCACCCCTGATCCCCGTGGCGTACGAGCAGATCTACGACGCGTACTACAACCGGGTGCACGGACAGAACCCGTCCACGTACTTCGGCATCTACGACGTCGTGCGTTGGGATCAGGTCTGGATAGGGTGATCGCGAATTAGGAAGTACCTGGCGCGCCGGGCAGTGTACGCCGCCGTCACACTGCTCGGCGTTTCGCTCACCATTTTCGTCATCCTGCGCATCCTGCCCGGCGATCCGCTCGTCGCCATCCTCGGCGTCGAGGGCCACGCGCGCATGACCCCCGCCGACCGCGTACGCATCATGGCGGACCTCGGCCTGTCCGATCCATTGCCGGTGCAGTACGTCCGCTGGCTCGGCGACATCGCGGCCGGCCGACTCGGCAAGTCCTTCTTCCGCGGTGATACGGTGGCCGATCTGATCGCGCACCGCGGGCCGATCAGCGCGGAGATCGGCGTGCTGGCGCTCATCGTCTCCTGGCTCGTCGGGCTGCCCGTGGGCATCCTCAGCGCCTTCAAGCCGAATAGCGTTCCGGACGGCGTGGCGCGTATGCTCTCCATCCTCTTCATCGCGATTCCGGGATTCTGGCTCGGCATGCTCATCGTTCTCGGATCGCTGTTCTGGTTCGGCTACAAGTCGCCGTTCATCATCGTCCACGTGTGGGAGGACCCCTGGACGAACTTCCAGATGGTCGTGGGCCCGGGCGTCGTCCTGGGGCTGGCGCAGGGTGCCTATATCGCGCGGATGTCGCGCTCGTGCCTGCTGGAGGTCATCGGCGAGGACTTCGTGCGCACCGCGCGCGCCAAGGGATTGAAAGAGGGCATCGTGGTCATGCGTCACGCGCTGCCCAACGCGCTGCTGCCGGTGATCACGATCTCCGGTGTGCTGCTCGGGTTCGTGCTGGGTGGCTCGGTGGCCGTGGAGCAGGCGTTCGGCGTGCCCGGGCTCGGCCGTGCGCTCATCACCGCCGTGATCGAGCGCGACATCATCGTAGTGCAGAACCTCGTGCTGCTCTACGCGGTGATCTTCGTCTTGGTCAACGTGCTCGTGGACCTCAGCTACGCGTGGCTCGATCCCCGCATCCGGTACTCCTGATGCGCGAGCTTCTCGTCGAGGTCGCACGCTTCGCCCGCCGCAACCAACTGGCAGCGGCCGGCGGGCTCGTCGGCTTGTCGATCGTCCTCATCGCGCTCACGGCGCCGTGGCTGGCGCCGCGTGACCCGTTGAAGGCCGACTTCCGCCGCATGAACAAACCGCCCGACGCGCAGAGCTTCCTGGGCACGGATCAGGTGGGACGCGACACGTTGTCCCGCGTCATCTACGGCGCGCGCACGTCGCTCTTCGTCGCGTTCTCGGCCGTGCTCCTCGGCACGACCGTCGGCTCGCTCTGGGGCGTCGCGTGCGGCTACCTGCGTGGACGCTTCGATCTGTACAGCCAGCGCGTCATGGAGATCATGCAGTCGTTCCCGGATTTGATTCTCGCCATGGCCATCTCGATGGCCATCGGCACCGGCTTGCCCGCGGTGATCTTCGCCATCGCCATCACGCGCATCCCGTTCGGTGGACGCGTCATCCGCTCGGTCGCATTGTCGGTGCGTGAGATGCCGTACGTGGAAGCGGGGCGGGCGAGCGGGGCGTCGGCGCTCCGGATCATGGCGCTGCACGTGTTGCCTCAGTGCGTGGCGCCGTATCTCGTGCTCGCGACGACGCACTTGGGCGTGGCCATCGTCATCGAGGCCGCGCTGGGCTTTCTCGGCGTCGGCGTGCCGCCGCCGACGCCGACCTGGGGCAACATGCTGGCGGACTCGATCACCGCGCTGGTGCCGCCGTGGTGGCTGGCGTTCTTTCCGGGCCTCGCGATCACGATCACCGTGCTCGCGTTCAATCTGTTCGGCGACGGCATCCGCGACACGCTCGACCCGCGGCTGTCGCCCGCGTTTTTGCGCCTGATGACCGGCGGGCGCCGGGCGTAACGCTCAGCGCAGCGCGCGGTCGATCGCTTGCAGGTGACCGAGCATCAAGGAGAGCCAGACGGCGATCAGGATCGCCGCGAGCGTCCAGTACAGCCACCCCCACGACCCCAACCACGGGGAGGGTGCACGGAGCGCCCGGATCGTCGCGGCGACGACAAGCACAACGAGGCTCAGCGCAATCGCACTGCCCACACAGTCAGATTAGTTCAGATCCCTCAGCGTCCGGAAAACTTCGGCTCCCGCTTCTCCACGAAGGCTCGGATGCCCTCGCGCGCGTCGTCCGTGTCCTGGCAGATGTTCTGGGCGAACGTCTCGAACTCGAGCGACGCTCGCAGATCCGCCTCCTGGTTGTGGTAGAGCGCGCGGCGCGCGAGCCGGATCGCGATCGGCGGACCCTGCGCGATCTTCGCGGCCAGCTCGTACGTCGCGGGCAGCAGCCGCTCGGGCGGATGCACCGCGCTCACGATTCCCAAGCGCAGCGCCTCGTCGGCGTCGATGATCTCGCCCGTGAAGATCATCTGGCATGCCTTGGCCATACCGACCACGCGCGGCAGGAAGTACGTGCCGCCCCAGTCGGGGTGCAGGCCGCGGCGCACGAATGCCTGCGAGAACTTTGCCGCGCTCGACGCCAGGCGAATATCGCAGGCGAGCGCCAGGTTCATCCCTGCGCCGGCGGCGGCGCCGTTCACCGCGGCGATGAGCGGCTTGGGCGAGTCGCGCATCATCAGCACCGTGCGATCGCGTGAGGGTGCCACGCGCTCCATGAGCGGCCGCGTGCGGCCCGCCGTGTTCGCGTCCTGCATCGCCTTGACGTCGCCGCCGGCGCAGAAGCCCTTGCCGGCACCGGTGACCACGATGACCCGGACGTCGCCATCGTCGATCGCGCGCGACAGCGCCGCGGGCAGGTCATCGCGCAGCGTGCCGCCGAGCGCGTTGAGCCGCTCGGGACGGTTCAGCGTCAGCGTCGCGACGCCGTCTTTGGTCTCGTAAATCAGGCTCTCGTAGTTCATGGCGGCCGATTCCCCTTTCCTTGCGGTGGGCGCTACTATGCCTGAAATCTTTCGAAGGAGCCTCGATGGCCACCTATGTCCTGCTCCACGGCGCGTATCAGGGAGGTTGGATCTGGAAGCCCGTCGCCACCCGGCTTCGAGACGCGGGGCATCATGTGCTCGCGCCCACGCTCGAGGGCTGCGGCGAGCGCCACGACCAGATCCGCGCGGGTATTACGGTCGGCACCCACGCCCGCGAGGTCGCCCAGCTGCTGTTCTACGAAGACCTCAGCGATGTGGTGCTCGCCGGCACGAGCGCCGGCGGGATGGTCATGCAGAAAGCCGCCGAGTTAGCGCGCGACCGCATCGCTCGGCTCGTGTTCGTCGACGCGCTGGCGCTCATGCCCGGTGAGAAGGTCGACGAGATCGTCAAGCGCTCGGCGCCCAACGAGATCACCGCGCTGACGACGGGGCCGACGAAAGCCGACGCGGAGAGCCGGCTGTTCCGCGATCTGGATCCCACACTGCGCGCGTGGGCGCTGGCGCGCATCACGCCGCATCCGATCGCGGCGCTCGAGGCGCCGATGGAGCCGACGACGTTCTGGAATCAAGCGTGGCAGGCCACGGTGATTCGCTGTCGCCGCGCCACCAATCCGCCCGAGGCGCACCAGCGGCGCACGGCCGAGCGGCTGAAGGCCGCGTGGCACGAGCTCGACACGGGCCACTATCCGATGCTGAGCGAGCCGGACGCGCTGACGCGTTTGCTGTCGGCGTGAGTCTTCGTGCCCACGCGAGCAGCCCGGCGCACTACGCGAGTAGCCCGGCGATGATTCCGGTGAGGAACACGCCGTCGAACGTGCCGGCGCCACCGATCGAGACCACCGGCGCGCCGATCTCGGCGATGCGCGGGAGGTTCCAGAGATCGGCACCGATGAGGGCGCCCATCGAGCCCGCCACATACGCCACAGGCGGCGCCTGACGATAGGCCAGCACGAGGCCGACGACCGCGGCGGCGATCGGCGGCAGCAGCATCGGCACGGCGATGCCCACACCGGGCACGATCGTGGCGAGCGAGTGGACGATCAGCGCCACGATGGCGGTGCCGAGCAGCATGCGCAGCTTCAAGCGGTGACGCAGGAAGAGGTACAGAGAAAGAAGCATCGGCACGAGCGCGCCACCGACGTTGATCGCCACGATGGTCGTCCCCCGGCGCACGACCGGCGGTGGGACGTACCGGCGGCCGTACAGCGTGGTGTCGGCGGGCGGCGCGATCGCGGCCGCGCGCATCTCGAACACGGGAATGTTGAACAAGCTGCCGAGCAGTGAGACGAGCATCACCGCGAACATGTACCGCGCCGGCACGCCGATCTTGCGGTAGGCGTAGCCGAGGATGCGCAGCTCGAAGACCAGCACCAGGAGCCCGAGGAGGAGCACGAAGAACAGGAGCAGGAGCGGGAGGGCGAGCGGGAAGATCATCGGCGGGATTATAGCCGTACGCCGTGGCATCATACCGACGCCTTACAGGCGGAGGAGATACCCATGAGCACGCCCGCAGCAGCAACCAGTGCCCGAAATGAAGTCCGCGGCGTCGTCCCCAAGCTGATCGAGCTCAGCGAAAAAGTGCTCTACGGCGACGTGTGGGAGCGTCCAGGGCTGTCCAAGCGCGATCGCAGCCTCATCACGGTCGCGGCGCTGACCGCGCTCTATCGCTCCGATCAGCTCAAGGGCCACATCGAGCGCGCGCTCGCCAATGGCGTGACGCGCGAGGAAATCTCCGAAGTGATCACGCACATGGCGTTTTACGCGGGTTGGCCGACGGCGATGACCGCTGCGCGCATCGCGAAGGGCGTCTTCGAGGAGAAAAAGTCATGAGAGTGGGATTCATCGGGCTCGGGCTCATGGGCAATCACATGGCGACCAACGTCCAGAAGGGTGGCCACGACCTGGTCGTGCACGATTTGCGGGCGGAGGCGGCCAAGCCGCACATCGCCGCGGGCGCGAAATGGGTCGACTCGCCCAAGCAGGTCGCGGAGGCGAGCGAGGTCGTCTTCACGTCGCTGCCGACGCCGCCGGACGTCGAGGCGGTCGCGCTCGGCGAGCAGGGCATCCTGGCCGGCCTCGGACGCGGCAAGGCGTACTTCGATCTGAGCACGAACTCGCCGACGGTCGTGCGGCGGATCAGCAAGCTCTTCGCCGAGCGCGGCTTGCACATGCTCGACGCGCCCGTGAGCGGCGGCCCGCGCGGCGCGCAGTCCCGCAAGCTGGCCATCTGGGTGGGCGGCGACGAGGACGTCTTCAACCGCCACAAGGCCGTGCTCGACGCGATGGGCGACCAGGCCACGTATATAGGGCCGATCGGCGCTGGCTCGATCGCCAAGCTCGTGCACAACTGCGCGGGCTACGCCGTACAGACGGCGCTCGCCGAGGTCTTCGCGATGGGGGTCAAGGCCGGGCTCGAGCCGCTCGCGCTGTGGAAAGCCGTTCGCAAGGGCGCGAACGGTCGCCAGCGCCTGTACGATCGTCTCGGCGACAACTTTCTGCAGAACAAGTACGAGCCGCCGAGCTTTGCGCTCCGCCTGGCGCACAAGGACGTCAGCCTGGCCACAGCGGTGGGGCGCGAATTCGGTGTGCCGATGCGCCTTTGCGAGCTGACTCTTATGGAAATGACTGAAGCGCTTAACCGCGGCTGGGGCGAGCGCGACTCGCGCGTGTCGATGCTGCTCGAGCTCGAGCGCGCCGGCATCGAGATCAAGGTGGATGCGGCGAAGGTGAAGGAGGCGCTGGAGAAGGACCCGCCGGCCATCTTGTAGGCCTGGCGATTGCACCCCGCGAGGCCAAATCTCCACTGGAGGTGCGCCATGCGCTTGGGTGGAAGGCAGAGCGACAACATCGAGGACCGCCGAGGCGTCGGCGGCGGACTCGTGGTCGGTGGCGGGATCGGCACCATCGTCCTGCTGCTGGTGGCGATGTTCTTCGGCCTCGACCCGAGCATCATTCTGCAGGGCGATGCACCGACCGGACCCGGGACCACTCAGGAGGCTCCGTCAGCGTCGTCGACCCAGCCGGACGAGATGCGTGACTTCGTCGCGACCGTGCTCGCCGACACCGAAGACACGTGGGGCGCGCTGTTTCGCGAGATGGACCGCACGTACCGCGAGCCGCGGCTCGTGTTGTTCAGCAACGCCGTGCAGTCCGCCTGTGGCATCGCCGGCTCGGCGACCGGGCCGTTTTATTGTCCTCAAGACATGAAGGTCTATCTGGATCTGGATTTCTTCCGTGAGCTGCGGGCTCGCTTTCGCGCGCCGGGCGATTTCGCGCAGGCGTACGTGATCGCCCACGAGATCGGCCATCACGTGCAGAAGCTCCTCGGGATCTCCGACCACGTCATGGCTGAGCGCCAGCGCGGCGGCGCCGCCGCCAACACGGCATCTGTGCGACTCGAGCTGCAGGCCGATTGCCTCGCCGGCGTGTGGGGGTATCACGCCGATCGCGCGCACCACATTCTCGAGTCGGGCGACATCGAGGAGGCGCTGGCCGCCGCGGCGGCGATCGGCGACGACCGCTTGCAGCGGCAGGCCGGCCGGCGCGTGGCGCCGGAGACGTTCACGCACGGCACGTCGCAGCAGCGCGTGCGCTGGTTCACGCGCGGCATCGAGTCTGGTGACCTGCGGCAGTGCGACACGTTCACGGGGGCGCTCTGATAAGATCGGCGGGATGATCGTTCTCGGCATCACCGAGACCCACTGCGCGACGGCGGCGATCCTGCGCGACGGCGCGATCGTGGGCTGCGCCTCCGAGGAGCGCTTCACCCGACTCAAGAACGACGCCGGCTATCCGCGCCTCGCCGTCGACGCGCTCCTGCGCGATCTCGGCATCAGCCCAAAGGACATCGACCTGGTCGCGCTCGCCGGCAATCGCGCCTACGCGCGCGAGTGGATGAATCGCGTGCTGCACGACATCGACTATGCGCGCGCGTACTACGGCGTACGGCTCGACGAGCCGGCGCGCGGGCTTGGGCGCCGCGCCCGCAAGCTGGGCGCCCGGCTCGGCCTGGCCGAGCGCTCACGCGGCAAGTTCGAGCTCTCGGAGCGTGACCGCCTCGCGCTCGTGACCGAGCATCTCGGCATCGATCGGAGCCGGATCGCGACGTTCGACCATCATCTCTGCCACGCGGCGGCGGCCTACTACGGCTCGCCGTTTGCCGGCGAGCGCGCGCTCGTGCTCACCAACGACAACGCCGGCGACGGTCTGTGCGCCACCGCATCGACCGGGCGCGAGACCGCGCTGATCCGGCACGAGGCCGTGCCCAGCGCGGCGGGCTCCCTCGGCTCTTTTTATTCGTTCGTGACGCTGCTGCTCGGCATGAAGTTCGGCGAGCATGAGTACAAGGTGATGGGGCTCGCGCCGTACGCGCCGGCGAGTCAGGCCGAGCGCGCACACGAGGCGCTGCGCTCGGTGTTCGCCCTCGAGCCGACGACGCCCGCGCGAT
Organism: Candidatus Rokuibacteriota bacterium; assembly: GCA_036802765.1. Taxonomy (GTDB): domain Bacteria; phylum Methylomirabilota; class Methylomirabilia; order Rokubacteriales; family CSP1-6; genus AR12. The sequence continues at coordinate 23,560 of DAIRVP010000024.1, read as the reverse complement.
TTGCCTGGCGGCGGCGTGGCCCGCGCTACCGGCAGCTGCTCGAGGCGACGCTGGGTCTGCGCTTCGACGCCATCGCGGCCGGCGCGCAGCGCATGGTCGAGGAGTCGCTGCTCGCGTGGGCGCGGCTGATGCGCGAGCGCCATGGCGGCGAGCGCCTGGCGCTGGGCGGCGGCGTGTTCATGAACGTCAAGGCCAACGGGCTGCTCGCCGAGGAGCCGTGGCTGCGCGACCTGTTCGTGTTCCCGTCGTGCGGCGACGAGTCGAACGCGGTCGGCGCCGCGTATCTCGGCTGGCTCGCGCGCGCAGGAGCCGGGGCGCGGCCGCGTCCGCTCGGGCCCGCGTATCTCGGGCCCTCGATCGACGCAGCCGCGGTCGAAACGCTCATCCGCACGCGTGACCTCGCGTCGAAGTATCGCGTCAGCGAGCACGAGCGCATCGAGGAGCGGATCGCCGAGCTGCTCGTCTCCGACGGTGTCGTGGCGCGCTGCGCGGGGCGGATGGAGTTCGGAGCCCGCGCGCTCGGCAATCGATCCATCCTCGCCAACCCGTCGGATCACCGCGTCGTCGGCACGATCAACCGCATGATCAAGAACCGCGATTTCTGGATGCCGTTCGCGCCGTCGATTCTGCGCGAGCGCGAAGACGACTATGTCGTCAACCCCAAGGGACTGGCGTCGCCGTACATGATGCTGGCCTTCGCGACGCATCCCAAGCGCCGCGACGAGATCGTCGCCGCCGTGCATCCGCACGATGCGACCGCGCGCGCCCACCTGGTGGACGAGCAGTGGAATCCCGCATACCACCGCGTGATCCGCGAGTTCGAGCGGCGAACGGGCATCGGCGCCGTGCTCAACACGTCGTTCAATCTGCACGGCGAGCCGCTCGTGGGCTCGCCCGAGAATGCCATCGATACGTTCGAGCGCTCGGGCTTGCCGCACCTGGCGCTCGATCGCTGGGTGATCTCGAAGAAGTAGCGCTCGTCAGTTACCGACCGTTACCGGCATCGAAATCGAGCCCGAACTGCCGCTCGCGTCCTGCACCGTCGCGCTCAGCGTCGTCGCGCCGTTCGGCGTGGCCGCCGTGCTCCACGGCAGCGTCACGTGTACGCCGGCGTCGTTCGCGGTCGCGACGGTCGCGCCGCCGGCGCGCAGCGTGAAGACCTTGGCGCCGTTCGCCGCACCCTCGACCCAGATGTTGACCCACGCGGTGCCGCTCACCGTGCCGCCGCTCGCCGGGCTCGTGATGAAGACTTTCAGCGCTCCGCTCGGCGTGGGCGGCGGCGACGGCGGTGGCGCCACTCCGCCGTTGGCGACGTTGATCGCGATCGACGCGGCTCCCGTATTGCCCGAGGCGTCACGCGCGCTCGCGGTGAGTGTCTGGGGGCCGTCCGCGACTGCGGACGTCGTCCAGGGCATCGACACCGGCCCGGTGCTCGACGTCGTCGTCGTTGCCACGGTCTGCGCGCCGACGCTCAGCGTGTAGGTGTTCGAGCCGCCCGACGCGCCGCTCAGCCAGAGCGTGACCCAGCTGGTGCCGCTGACTGTCGCTCCACTCGTCGGACTGGTGACGTAGACACTGAGCGTGCCCGTCGCAGGCGGCGGTGCGGGCGGGGACGGCTGGGTGGGCGGCGGAGCTGGCGGAGGCGCGCCGCCCCCGCCGTTGCTGACGCTCACGCTCACCGTCGTGGTTGCGCTGTTGCCGGAAGCATCGCGCACGGTGGCAGTCAGTGGCTGTGTGCCGTTGGCCACGACGCGCGTGTCGTACGGCATCGAGATCGGGCCGCGGCTCGGCGTTGTCGTGCTGCCCATCGCCTGGCTGCCGAGCGTCAGCGTGAATGTGTTGGAGGCGGCGTTCGAGCCCTCGACCCACATCACCGCCCACGGCACGCCGCTGACGGTGGCGCCGCTGGCGGGCTGCGTGATCGCGACGCGTAGGGTTCCGGTGCCGCCGCCTCCACCGTTGGCCACCGTCACCGTGATGCTCGCCGAGGCGGTATGGCCGCCGGCATCCGTCACCGTCGCCGACAGCGCATGCGCGCCGTCGCTCACCGCCGGCGTATTCCACGAAAACGACGCGCTCGTTGCGATCGACGTCCCGTCGAGCGAGACCTGATAGGTGTAGGGCGCCGTTCCGCCCGCGGCGACGAGGCTGACCGTCGTCGCACCCGACACCGTCGCGCCGTTGGCGGGAGTGTCGAAGCCGAGCGTGAGCGCGGGGGCCGCCGTCGCGGGATAGATGAAGCGCAGCCCGGCGAGGTCGTCGGCCTTCAGTGAGGCGCCGCGGCCGTCGAAGTGCGCGCTCGCGAACATCGTCGCCGTCGGATCGGTGGAGTGTCCGAGACCCAGCACGTGACCGAGCTCGTGCGTCGCCACCTCGGCGAAGTTCCCAAAAACTTCGTAGAAGCCGCAGCCTTGCCAGCCGTCGTTGAAAACGACGTCGCCGTCGAGGATCCGCATGAACGTCGTGCCGTTGACGACGCGGGACTCGGAGGTGCTCCTCGAGAAGCCGCCCATCGCGAGCGTGCCGCTGCAGTTGACGGGCGGATCCATCGTGCCGTCCGGATCGTTGAAGCTGACCGCGTTGACGCCGTCGAACCGCAGCCCTCCGGCCGACGTGAAACCGCCGTCGGCATACCGGAAGTTCGCCTGAGGATCGTTGCTCCACGCGGCGAATCCCTGGCGAATCTCATCGAACCCGAGCGTCGGGGCCTGGGGCTGCCCCGCGGAATTGATCCTCATCGTGATCGCGGCGCCGGTGTCGGGCTCGAACCAGCGTGACGGCGTGCCGAGGAAGACGAAGGCGTCCTGCTGCTGCACGATATCGCCGGCGACCGCCGGCGCGCTCTGTATCGGAGCCGTCTGCTGTGACCGGAGCGCCCGCGCTCGCGCTCCGTGGATCAGGCGCCGCAAGTCGTCCAGACGATGCGTGTCTTTTGGCGGCGACGTGGCGTTGCCTCTCGGAGGCAGCACGCGCACGCCGCCGCCTGTGATGCGAATGGCGACCTCGTCGCCGGTGAGCGGATCCGTCATGACCGACAGCTTGCCCTGATAGAGGTGCAGCACCCGCAGGCTGCCGTCGCGCGCCACTTTGAGGTAGACCATCACGCGTTCGCCGATCAGGAACTCGGGCGAACCGTCGATCCACGTCCGCACGTTGCCGACCTGGCCGCCGGGCTGACGCAGGGTCACGGTCGCCGGCAGCGGCGGGCCCGCCACGACCTCGTCGACCGCGAGCGTCACGTCGGTGAAGATCTGGCCGCGCGCGGCGTCGAAGTGACTCTGCAGCGCCGTCACGCGGCCGAGCACCACCGCCGCGGCTTCGGCGGCGAGGTCTGCCTCGCTCATCGGCACGACGGTGGTGGCGAGGGCGGGGGAGGTCCACATCACCATCAGGGCGACGACGAGCGCGAGGCGGGCCACGCTGGTCTTCCCGGGCAAGCCGTATTCCACGCGCGCGGCGGCCCTGTGCACGGGGCTGCAAAATTCTCGGTCGGCGCGCAGTTACGTTCGAAACGGCGTGCCGCCTCGTCAGGAAAGCGTCAGCGCGGCTGCACTCTCGTACCCGACCGCTGAAATCCGCGCGCGCCGACCGTGCAGTCGTCTGCGGAAAAGCGCGCCGCGGACGCAGGCTCAGTAGCCGCGCGTGCGATCCACGACGTGGCGCAGGGGGCGGCCCGCGAGCCAGCGCGCGAGGTTGTCGTCGAAGACCGGCGTGATCTCCGCCGGCGTGCTGGGCCCGGAGATATGGGGCGTGACCACGGCGTTGTCGAGGCTCCACAGCGGGTGCTCGGACGGCAGCGGCTCGGTCGGGAAGACGTCGAGGACGGCGCCGGCGATCCGGCGGCTTCGGAGGGCGTCGATCAGCGCGGGCTCGTCGATCACCGCCCCGCGGCCGATGTTGAAGAGCCACGCCGTCGGCTTCATGGCCGCGAGCGCCTGCGCGCCGAGCAGGCCGCGCGTGTCCTCGGTGAGCGGCAGGACGACGACGACGAAGTCGGCTTCGCTCAGCGCCCGCTCGAGCCGCGGCAGGCGGAACACGCGCTCGACGCCTCGCACGGCGCGTCCCGAGCGGCTGACCCCGATGACGCGCACGCCGAGGGCGTGAGCGCCGCCCGCGATGGTGCGGCCGATGTCACCGAGCCCGACGATCACCATGGTTTTGCCGGCGAGGCGTTCCGGCATAATCTCCTGACGCCAACGGCGTTCGCGCTGAGCGCGGCGATAAGTCTCGGTGCGCTGTGTGATCGCCAGGCACCAGCCGAGTACGTACTCGCGCATCCACGGGCCGAAGATGCCGGGGATCCGGGTGACGATCACGCCTTCCGGCAGCGTCGGCACCAGCGCCCAGTCCACGCCCGCGCCCATCGCTTGCATCCAGGACAGGCGCGGCGCCATCGGGTACAGCTCGGGAGGAAACTTCCACGCGTACAGGACGTCGGCCTCGGCCACCGCGGCCTTCGCTTCGTCGGGCGTCGAGCAGGCCACGACGCGGATCTGTCCGCGTCGTGCGTGCACGGCGGCGGCGTAGGCTTTCGCCTCGCTCGCCTCGGGATAGTAAACGAGGACGGTGACCGGCCCGCGTCGCCTCACGAGCGGGCTGCGGCGAGCAGGGCGTCGTCCTGGGAGAAATCGACCTCGCGCCGGTCGAGGCCCTCGAGGCAATACCACTCGAATGTCTGCGCGAGGCCAGAAACCAGCGTGTACCGCGGCCGGATACCGAGCTCGCGGCGCACGCGCGTGGTCGTGTAGACGGCGTGGCAGTCGTACACGAGGTTCTGGCCGAACGGCGCCTTCGACACCGGCACTGTGGTAAGCCGCCGCCCGACGACCTCGGCGATCAGCTCGACGAACCCCACCTGCGTCACCGACTCCTCGCCGCTGACGTTGTAGGCGCGGCCAAAGGCGCGGCGATCGCCGAGCATCGCGGCCATGGCGTTGGCGAGATCCTCCACGTGGCCGAACTGGCGAAGCCAGCCGCCGTCGCCGGGCACGAGCACCGGCCGGCCGCGCACGAGGCGATCGAAGAAGAAGGTCTCGTTGTTGCGCGTGTTGAGCGGGCCGAACACATGCGTCGGGCGCACGACGGTGGCGGGCACGCCGCTGCCGAGGTAGGTGTCCTCGCCCTCGATCTTGTTCTTCGCATATTCGCCCCAGTAGAGACTGCGCGGCGTGTCTTCATGATACGGAATCGGCAGCGCGTGGTCGTGCACGCGGCCCGTCGACACGAAGATCGCGTGGCCCACGCGACCGCCGAGCGCGGCCAGCAGCGCACGCACGTCATCGCCGGTGGTCGGCGCATACGTGATGTCGACGAGGCCATCGAAGCGCTCGCTGCCGAGCACGCGGCCCAGCCCCGCGTGGTCCTTGCGGTCGGCAATGATCGTCTTGACGCCGGCGGGCACGCGATCGGGCTGACGGCCGCGGTTCAAGACGACGACGTCGTGACGATCACGCAGCAGCGCGCGAACGAGGTGCAGGCTGATGAACTCGGTGCCGCCGACGACGAGGACACGCATCAGGTGAGCGAGATCGCCACGCAGGTCGTCGTGCGCGTCACACCGTTGATCGCGCCGATCTCGTCGGTCACCAGACGTCCGATCGCATCGAGGGTCGGGCCCTCGACGACGGCGATGAAGTCGTAAGGTCCGGTCACCGCATCGAGATTGGCGACGGCGCCCTTCGACACCGCGCCCAGCGCCTTGCGGATCGCCTTGGTCTTGCCCGGCGCGGTTTCGATGAGGACGTACGCTTTCATGCCCTTGCTCTTGGCGGCCATGGCAGCTCCTCCGATGATCGGTCAGTGCCCGCTGACGGCGCCGATGGCGCTTTGCAGCGTCGACTGGAACCGCGCGGCGCGCTCGATCGAGTGTGCGCCTTCGAAGTCCACGCGCGTGCCTCGCTCGTCCGTCACGTTGGACGGATCGAAGGTGGCGATCACGCGGCGCACGTGCGCGCCCTGACGCACGGTGAGTGTCTCGCCACGGCTCTCGTCGCCCAGGCGTACCCGCACGAGATAGAATCCCGTGTCGTCGGTCTCGCCGAGATACTTGAAGTCGGTCTTCTCGCGGATGACCTCGACCTTCGCGTCGGCCACGGGCTTGCCGTGCGTGTCCTTGACGTACCCGAGCACCGTGAAGCGATAGTAGATCTCGTGCTCGGCGGCGACGGGCGTGGCGAACAATGTCACGGCGGCGATCGTCGCCGCGAGCACGCGACCCGCGCTGCGCATCCGGCCGCTCTCAGCGACTTCTCGGGCCTCGTGACGTCGTGCGCGGCGCTCGTCGCGCAGCGCGCAGTGCCGGACGCGCTCGGCGGCGTCGAACGCGCTGAGATCGCAGGCCGGGATTCGCACGCGCAGAGTCTAGCAGATGGGCTTTCAGAAGGGACCGGTGGCAGTGTGTCTCGTCGGGGCAGCCACAGAGCAGTGTGACTCGGCCGGTCGCGCCGCGTCGCTGCACCTCGGCGATGGCGGTTTGCGCCTCTGGGCGCGCGAGGCCTGCCAGGTAGCGCGGCACGTACTGCTCCCAGCTGATCTGCTCGTCGAGATAGGCGCGCAGCAGCTCGGGCACCGGCCCCAGCTCCTTGAGCCAGACGCTCACACGCTCCTTGCGGATGCCGCGGGGCCAGAGGCGCATGATCAGTACCCGCTCGCCGTCGTCGCTCGCGGCCGGCTCGTAGATGCGCTTGGTCCGGATGTCCACGTCAGACTCGCAGCATGTCCGTGAGGATCTCGGGATCCACGGGTTTCGTCGCGTGATGGTCGAACCCGGCCGCGCGTGCGCGCTCGACGTCCTCCGGGCGTCCATAGCCGGTGAGGGCCACGAGCACGATGGATTTGGCCTCCGGTGCCATCCGCAGACGTTGCGCGAGCTCATAGCCATCGAGTCCGGCCAGCTCGAGATCCACGAGCATGACGTCCGGGCGCACCCGCACCGCACTGGCGAATGCGCTGGGGCCGTCGGCCGCCTCCGTCACTTCGTGTCCGGACGTCTCCAGCAGCGAGCGCAAGATCGTGCGCAGATCCGGGTCGGGCTCGACGATGACGATCCGCCGGTGCGCTTCGGGTCTCGCCGCCGGCGGGCGGTGCGGCGCTCGGATGGCCGGTGCGGGCACACTACGCAGTCGGAGGCTGAATATGCTTCCGCGGCCGGGGCCTTCGCTCGACGCCTCGATCGTTCCGCCCTGCAGCTCGGCCAGACGCTGCACCACGGCGAGGCCGATGCCAAGCCCGCGGTGGGCGCGATTTCCCGACGGCTCGCCCTGCACGAACATATCGAAGATCCGCGGAAGATCGTCGCGCGCGATGCCCACACCGGTGTCGCGCACGCGCAGGGCGGCGTGATGACGGTCGCGGGAGACGCGGACGTCGATTGTGCCGCCAACCGGCGTGTACTTGATCGCGTTGTCGAGGAGATTGACGACGATCTGCTCGAGGCGAACGGGGTCGGCGCTCACCCAGGTTTGCACGGCCTCGAGCGAGACGCGGTGACGCTCCGTGCGCGGGGACAGCGTCGACAGACAGCGACGCACGGTGTCGCCGAGGTCGACCGCCTGCAGATCGAGATGGACTTTCCCGTTCGCGATCCGATTGATCTCCAGCAGATCGTCGACGAGCCGCGTGATGTTCCTGGCCTGTCGCGCGATGACCTCACGCGCGGGGCGGGTCCGCTCCTCTTGCGCCTCGATGCGATCGAGGAGATGGACGGCGCCCACAATGGCGGACAACGGATTGCGAAACTCGTGTCCCAGCACGGCCACGAACTCGTCCTTGGCGCGGTTGGCGGCTTCAGCAGAGGCACGCGCGGCCTGCTCGCGCGCGAGCAGAGCCTTGCGATCATCCTCGACCTGGCGCCGCGTCGCGGTCAGCCACGCGACCCCGATGCCGACGGCGGCGAAGGACGCGACGGAGGCGATCTCGTGCCACGTCGTTGTGATCGCCCCGATCGGAGGAATGAACCAGTAGTCGAGGGCGAGAGCGCTGAGCACGACAGCGACGACGGCCGGACCATAGCCCACCAGCCAGGCCACGATCATGACGGTAAGGAGGAATGGCGGTGACGGCAGCGGCTCGATGAGAAACCGCAACGGAATGAGCACCGCGATCGTCATCAGCGTCACGCCGACTGCGACGACATAGCGCAGAATCGGATGCTCACGGAGCCGCTGAACACTCATCGCGTGGTCAGCGTGAGCCCACCGTCCACGACGAGCGTGTGACCGGTGATCCAGCGCGCTTCCTCGCTGGCGAGGAAGACGGCCGCCCAGCCGATGTCCCATCCCGTTCCCTCGATGCCGAGCGGAATCGCCCTGCGACGCCGCTCGCGCATGTCGGGTCCCAGATCCTCGACCATCGGCGTCCACACCGTGCCGGGCGCGATCGCGTTGACACGGATCGCTTTGGGCGCGAGCTGGACGGCGACGCTGACCACGAAGCCGAGGACGCCCGCTTTGGCGGCGGCGTACGCGGTGCGGCCGGCGCCTCGCAGCGCGGCGACTGAGGACACGCACGTGATCGCGCCGCCGCCCCGTCGCTCGAGCGCGGGCACGGCGGCTTGCGTCGCGAGCAGCATCGACTTCAAATCCACGGCGATGACACGGTCCCACTCTTCCTCGGTCGTGTCCATCACCAACTGCCGCGACTCGATGCCGACGTTGTTGTGCAGGATGTCCAGACCGCTCCAGCGCCCGACGGCCTCGGCCACCATGGCCTCGCACTCGGCCTTCCGCGTCACGTCGGCGGCGAACGCCAGCGCGTCACCGTGCTCGGCGCGGATGAGGCCGACCGTTTCCTCGGCGCGCTCCTTTTGAGCGTCGACGCACAGCACGCGTGCGCCTTCGCGCGCCATGAGAATGGCCGCGGCCTTGCCATTACCCACGCCAGGCCCGCGCGATCCGGCGCCGGTGACGATTGCGATCTTGCCGCGGAGTCGGTCGGCCATTGGGGTAGAGTCCTCCTGAGTCCCTATCATGCCTTCGGCACGGCGCGTTCGACTCGCCTCCGGCCTCGTGTTGTTCACGTATGTGACCTTGCACCTGGCCAACCACGCCCTAGGACTCGTGTCGCTCGACGCCATGGAGTCCGGTCGTGTGTATTTCCTGGCACTGTGGCGCAACCCGCTCGGCTCGCTCCTGCTCTATTCGGCGTGGACGGCTCACGTGGCGCTGGCATTCTGGTCCCTGTATCAACGGCGCACGCTGCGCATGCCGTTCTGGGAAGCGGCGCAGCTCGGCCTCGGTCTTGTGATCCCGCCGCTGCTGGTGAGCCATATCGTCGGCACGCGCCTGACGTGGCAGGTCTACGGCGTCGAGGACGCCTACTCTCGCATCGCGCTGGTGCTGTGGTCGCTGTCGCCCCAGAACGGTCGCCGCCAGATTCTGATCGTCGTGATCGCGTGGGTGCACGCGATGATCGGTTTGCACTCGATCGTGAAGCTGCGCGCGTGGTATCCGCGCGCGGCACCTTGGCTGCTCGGTATCGTCGTGTTGATTCCCGTGCTGGCGATCCTCGGTTTCGTGAGCGGCGGGCGCGAGGCGGCCGAGCTCGCGCGCGACCCCGCCGTCCGCGCCCAGATGCTGTGGCACGGGCGCGCGCCGCTCACGGCGGCGGAGAGCGCCACGCTCAATCGCGTCCGCGAAGTGGCCCTGTCCGGCTACGCGATCGTGCTGTGCGCCGTGCTGCTCGCGCGCGGCCTGCGCAGCGTCGTCCAGCGCCGCCGCGGGATGATCCGCGTCACGTATCCGGATGGCCGGCGCGTGATCGTGCCCCTCGGGCTGTCGGTGCTGGAGATCAGCCGCTATGGCCGCGTCCCACACGCGTCGGTGTGCGGCGGGCGCGGCCGGTGCTCGACGTGCCGCGTTCGCGTGCTCGCGGCGCGGCCGCAGCCTCCGCCGGGCGACGCCGAGAGTCGGGTGCTGCGTCGTCTCGGTGGGCCGGACGACGTGCGCCTCGCCTGTCAGCTACGCCCAACCTCGGACCTCACCGTCACACCGCTGCTCCCGGCCACGGCGACCGCCGCCGACGGCCGTCCGGCCGGCGCGCACACTGGCCGCGAGCAGGAAACGGTCGTGCTGTTCGCGGATCTGCGGCGCTTCACCCGCCTGGCCGAGCATCGCCTGCCGTACGACGTGGTCTTCTTCCTCAATCGCTACTTCGAGGCGGTTGGCGGCGCCGTCCAGCGTTCGGGTGGCGTCGCGAACCAGTACACGGGCGACGGCGTCATGGCGTTGTTCGGTCTGGACACCGGCGCGGAGGAGGGTTGCCGGCAGGCGTTGACCGCAGCGGGGGAGATGGTGCGCAGCGTCGCGGCGCTGAGTCAGGCGCTGGCTGCAGACCTGGCCGAGCCGTTGCGCATCGGCATCGGCATTCACACCGGTCCGGCCGTCGTCGGCCGCATGGGATATGGCGACGCGATGTATCTCACGGCGGTCGGGGACACGGTCCACGTCGCGAGCCGCCTCGAGGCGCTCACGAAGGAGTACGACTGCGAGCTCATCGTGTCCGAGGCGGTGGCGCGTCGCGCCGGCGTGTCGACGGCTGGGCTGCCGCGCCACGAGCTGACGCTGCGCAACCGCGCCGAGCCTCTCGCGGTCCTGGTCGTGCAGAGCGCGATGGCGCTGGCGCCAGCCGAGCCCGCGCGTCTGGCGTCCGAAGGTCAACGCGCACATAACTAAAAGTCACTGGCGCTGTGTGTCGCGGAGGCTTTGCAGGACCTCCGGCGAGAGCGTGATCCCGAGCGACTGGGCGCGCTGAGCCTCGAGCGCCGCTTCGGGGCGTCGTCCGGCGACGACCAGCGCGCCCACGAGCAGCTCCCACGCCTTGGTGCTGCGCGGGTCCTGGCTCACGAGCGCCTGCGCTTCCGGGATCGCCTCGGTGCCGCGTGATTGCCGCAGCAGCGCCGCGACGAGGTTGTAGCGGCTCGTGATGAAGAGCGGATCGACCGTCAGCGAGCGGCGATACTCCACGATCGCCTCATCGACCCGGCCCATCCGGGCCAGCGCGGTGCCGAGGTTGCCGTGCGCCGACGCAACGTCCGGCTTGAGCTCGATGGCGGTGCGGGCGGCGGCGACGGACTCCTCGAGACGGCCCTGCAGCGCCAGGACGACCGCGAGCTGATCGTGCGCCTCCGCGAGCTTCGGGTCGACCCGGATCGCCTCCCGCAGGTGCTGCTCGGCCGGCGGCAGTTGACCCGTCCGCAAATCCATCAACCCCAAGCGCATGTGCGGCAGGGCTGATTTGGGGTCCAGCTTCGCGACCTCCTCGAGCTCGCGGCGTGCGTCGGCGGTGCGCCCGAGCGCCTGGAGCGTCTCGGCACGCATGACTCGCACATCGGTTCGCTTTGGCGCTCGCTCGATCGCCGCCGTGAAGTACCGTACTGCTTCGTCGTAGTGCTGCGTCTGCGCATACGAGGCGCCGAGATCGATGAGTGGCTGATCCCAGGTGCGATCGATCTGGGCGGCGCGCTCGAAGAGGGGACGTGCCGCATCGGGCCGGCCCCAGGTCGCCTCGAACCGGCCGAGGTTCCGCGTCGCGATCGCCAGGCCATTGGGCTCGCCGTGCGCGTGGCCCTCGGCCCAGATGCGCTGATAGGCGTCACGCGTGGCCGCGTCGAGGCCTTCGACGCCGCGCGACAGGTCCATCGTGCGCGTCAGTCGCAGCACGCGCAGCATCTGGCTGTCGAGCGCCGTCGCTGGACCGCTGCGCATCACCGAGAAAACGCCGTCGGCAGGATGAAACACGCCGAAGACGTGCGCCAGCTCATGGACCAGCAGCTGCTCGAGCGAGAAGCCGACGCGTCCCGAGCGTGGGCACCCGGTCATCACGATGGCCGGGCCCGCGAAGATCCGCGCCACGCCGAGGAGGTGCGTATTGGCGCACCCACCCGAGACACCGACGACGATATCGGCGTCGTCCTTCGCCAGGACGGCGAGCCGGTCGAAGAGCTCTTGCCGCACCACGACGACTTCGGGCCAGGGCACGATGCGCACGATCTCGTAGCGAATGGCGACGCGGCTTTCGTAGATCTCGGAGACGTTCGTCACCGCGCGACGAAGCTCGGCTTCCCAGGCAGTGTACTGCCGGAACGCGTTGTCGACAGCCATCACGAGCCGCACCGTGCGCGTCGGTTGCGGCACAGGCGGCGGGGCGCCCGTCGCGCAGCCGGCGATCAGCACGGCCAGGATCAGGCACAGCGTGTTCGAGAGCGTGCGCACGAAGGCGTCGGGGCGCTCGGGCGTGATCAGCCACGGCCGGTCGCTCCGCCGCTCGATCCACACAAAACCATCGGTCCGCGCGATGTACATACGCACCACGCCGCGTTTTTGCGTCCACAGCCAGCCAAAGGCGCCGCCGAGCCCGCCGGCGCCCATGCGCATGGCCCAGCCTACCTCACCACGCAGCGCGTGCTTGTCGACGAGCCGCACGCCGGTGATGTCCTCGCGCGGAATCTCGCGCCGCCGCAGCGGCCAGACGATTTCGAGCGCGCGCGGCCCCACGACGAAGCGCGTCGGACGAAACCAGAGCGCGATCCACATGTAGACGGCAACGAGAAACGCTGTCGGCAGAAGCAGAAACGTGTTGGCGAGCAGCGCGATTGCGAGAAACAGCAGTGGGAGCACGAGCAGGGCCGCCGTGAGCAGGCGGATCAAAAAATCCATCCGCGCCAGGCGAAAGGTCATCGCCAGACCATCGCAAAGCTGACCGGCAGCCCCGCGTAAGCCTGCCACTTGGGCTTTTTGACGAGCCACGCCTCGTCGACCAGACCTTCGTCCATCTCGACGAGCGTCCAGCCTGCGGCATGCGCGGCTTTCACGTGATCGCTCAGCAGGTGAACGTAGCTTCGGATCGTGACCGACTCGCCGGCCGCACGGTCGAAATGCGTCGGAATCCCGGCCATCAGGAAGTACGGGTGGTAGCCGACGATCACGAAGCGTCCCTCCGACGTGGTGATCCGACGCGCTTCCCGATAGACCCGCTCGAGCGTTTCTAAGTGCTCGTCCGCCAGCACCTGCGTGCAGAGATCGTACGTCGCCGGCGGCAGCCCCGTGGCCTCGACATCCGCAACATGCAGCTGGCGATACACGCCGGTCTTGTGCGCGCGAGCGAGCATCTCGGGGGTCAGATCGACGCCGTCGATGAGCGCGGCGGGACAGCGCGGCCGCAGCCACGCGCCGATCCGCCCGGTGCCGCACGCGAGATCGAGGATGAGCCGCGCATTCGCCCAATCGACCATCCACAGGCGTTCGAGCAGCCGGATATCCATCTCGTCATGGACCGTCTGCGCGTAGGTGCACGACCACTCCGCGTAGCCCTCGCGCACGCCGACGATCGGGTATCGGCGCTTGTCGTAGAGGGAATGCTCCATGGCGCTAGGCCGTGCGCAGCGCGACCGTGACGGGAACGCGCGCGGCTCGAATGGCCGGCAACAGCCCGCCGGCGGCGCCGATCAGCAGCGCCCAGACGAGGCCCCGCGCGAGCAAGCCCGGGGTCACGCGAAAATCGAACGCGACCTGCGAGAACGTATTGAAGTTCAGCGTCGACAGCGAGGCGCCGTCGCAGTACACGTACGCGAGCGTGGCGCCGAGAACGCCGCCGATGAGGGCGAGCGCCAGCGCCTCGATCATCACCGAGACCACCACCGGCGCGCCGCCGAAGCCAATCGCGCGCAGCGTGGCGATCTCCGTCTGCCGGCTCGCGATGGCCGAGTACATGCAGTTGAGCGCGCCGAAGGTCGCCCCGATCGCCATGAACGTCGCCACGCTGTAGCCGAGCACGCCGATGAGCTTGGACAGGATCGAGGCCTGCTTCGCATAATATTCCGGCTCGCGCAGGACGTTGATCGACAGGCGCCGATCGCGCGCGATCGAGGCGCGAAGGTCCGCCAGGCCGCTGTCCGTGGGATCGGCGAGCGCCGCGGTGACCGACTGGAAGCCTGAGCGGCGGAACGCGGACATCGCGACCTCGGCATCGGCCCAGATCTCCGACTCGTGCACATCGCCGCCGCTCTCGAACGTGCCGACGACGGTCCAGTCGCTGTCGCGGAACGCGATCCGCGAGCCGACGCCGAGACCGGCGAACTCGCGCGCGGCCTTGCGGCCCACGATCACCTCGCGCACGCCGCGCTCATAGTGCCGGCCTTCGATGATGCGCACCTCGTCGCGGATGGCGAACGCGGCCGGCTGCACGCCGCGGAACGGCACGTTGTTGGGATCGCTCTGGCCCTGGCGGGGCAGATCCACCATCACGAACAGCTCGGCTGACACGAGCGGACGCCCGGCGTCGTCACGCGCGACGCCGGGCAGGGCGCCGAGCAGCGTGGCCTGGTCGCGACCGACGCCGCTGGACATTTCCGCGTCCGAGCCCGCGCGCAGCATGATCACGCGCGTCGGTCGTCCCGTGCTGGCCAGCGTGTGACGGAAGCCCTCGCCCATCGCCAAGACCGAGACGAGCACACCGACGACGCCCGCGATGCCCACGACGACGACGAGCGAGGTGCCGAGACGACGCGGCACATTTCTCAGATTGATGAGCGTGATGTGGAGGATCTGGTTCAGCGATGACATCGCTTACCGGTGTCCGGCGAGCGCCTCGACGATTCGAAGCCGATGCACCCGAAGCGCCGGCGGCAGCCCGACCGCCAGCGCCAGTGCGAGCGCGACGACGGCCGCCAAGACGAAGGTCTCCGCGTGGACGAAGAGCGGTGGAAAGCGGCCGCCCGTGGCGCTGTTGAGCCCGGGGATGATGCTGACGGCCGTGAGCATGCCGAGTGTGGCGCCGATGCCCAGCAGCAGCGCGGCCTCGCCGAGGACCAGTGCCGTCACCGTGACGTTCGAAAAGCCGAGCGTCTTCAGAATGGCGAGCTCCGGAATGCGCTCGCGAATCGCCTGCGCCATCGTGTTGCCGGTCAGGATGAGAATGGTGAAGAAGACGGCGAGCAGGATGCGCGTGACGAGCGCGCCCAGGTCGCCGATCTGCTTGGCAAAGCCGACCGCAAATTCCTTTTCGGGCGCGGTTTTCGTCTCGTCCGGCGAATTCATGAACAGCCGATCCACGTCGGCGGCGATCGTCCGCGCCTGGTCAGCATCGGCGATGCGCGTGATGTACCAGCCGGTCTTTCCGCGACCGGACTGCCGTGCCTCGTCGAAGTAGGCCACGTTGATCAGCACCACGTCGGTGTTCGCGCGTACGGCGGGATCCTCGGCGTCGAAGACGCCGACCAGATCGAACTCCCAGTCGAGGCTGCCATCGGTCTTGGCGTGGATCTCGGATGAGATCGGCAGCTTCTGGCCGACCTTCCAGCCGTAGCGATCCATGAGCCGCTTGCCGGCCACCGCGCCGGTGCGCGTCTTCATGAAGGCCTCGCGCTGCGCGGGCGCGATCTCGAACTCCGGGTACATGTCGAGATAGCGCGCGGGATCTACCGCGAAGACGGCGAATGCGTTGCTCTCGTTCTGGTATTTCGCGCCGAACCAGTCCGCGTAGGCGACGGCCACCACGCCCTGCACCCGCTCCATGCGCAGGGCGTAGGACATCGGCAGGGGCTCGATGATGGAGTAGCGCGCGGTGGTGAGCAGACGCTTGGCGTCCGCGCTGTCCGCGCCGGACTCGAACGCGATCTGCACCGCCTGCAGAAGGCCGAAGAGCAGGAAGGCGACGAGCACGGAGAGCAGGGTCAGCACCGTGCGGGTCTTGCGCCGGAAGAGCTGCGACCAGACGAGCGGCAGGTACTTCACGACGCCGCGAGGTCGTTGGTCACCGCCAGCGTGCCCTTGTCGAGCCGCAGGCCGCGGCGCGCGTACCCCGCCGCCTTGGGATCGTGGGTGACCATCACGATCGTCTTGCCGTGCTCGCGGTTGAGCATCTGCAGCAGGAGCATGATCTCGTGAGCGGTCGCGCGATCCAGGTCGCCCGTCGGCTCGTCGCACACGAGCAGCGTCGGATCGGACACGATCGCCCGCGCGATGGCGACGCGCTGCTCCTGGCCGCCGGACAGCTCTTTGGGCTTGTGCTTCGCGCGCTCACGCAGGCCGACGAGTGCCAGCGCGATCTCGGCGTGGCGCCGACGCTCGGCAGCGCTCAGACGCGTGAGCAGCAACGGCAGCTCGACGTTGCGCTGGGCCGAGAGCACCGGCAGCAGGTTGTAGAACTGGAACACGAAGCCAACGTGGGCGGCGCGCCAGCGCGCGAGATCGCCGCCGCCGAGGCGGTCGATGCGCTGGCCGTCGACGGTGATCGTGCCAGAGGTGGGCGTGTCGAGCCCGCCGATCAGATTCAGCAGCGTGGTCTTGCCGGATCCCGACGGCCCCATCAGCGCGACGAAGTCGCCGCGCGGGATGTCCAGATCGATGCCGTGCAGGACCTCGATGATCTCGCCGCCGCGGCGGTACGTCTTGGTGACGCCGCGGATCTCGACGAGGACGTTCATTTGTCCGCGACGCGCACCGCCGCGCCGTCCTTGAGCGACGGCGGCGGCGCGACGACCACGCGCTCAGCCGCGCGCAAGCCTTTCACGATCTCGCGATCCGCTCCCGCAGCCTGGCCGGGCGTGACGCTTCGGCGCTCGACGCGCCCGTTCGCGTAGACGAAGACGGCGTCGCCGCGAACCGCGTCGGCCGGCACCAGCACGCCCGATGCGACGGGGGCGCGTGGCACCGCGCCGCCGCCGGCGTCCAGAAACGCGACGCGCACACCCATGTCGGGAACGATCCGCGGGTCCTTCGACCGGATCGCGATGCGAACCTTGACGGTCGCCTTGCTGCGATCGGCCGCGGGAATGATGGCGATCACGGAGCCGGGAATCTTCCAGTCGGGATACGCGTTCAGCATCGCCTCGACCGGCTGGCCGGCGGTCACGCGATTGATGTAGGACTCGTTGACGTCGACCTGGATCTCGAGCGAGTCCATGTCGACGATGGTGCCGATGCCGGTGCGCGTGAAGCCGCCACCGGCGGAGATCGGCGAGATCATCTCGCCGGGCTGCGCGGACTTGGCGATCACGACCCCGGCGAAGGGCGCGCGGACGATCGTGTTGTCGAGCTGAACCTGCGCGACGCTGACCGATTCGGTTGCCACGCGGATCTGCTCCTGGTTGGACCCGAGCTTCGCGCGCAGCGTATCGCGCTGAGCGCGCGCGGCGTCCATGGACTGTTCGGGCACCAGCTGCTTGTTGAACAGCTCCTGAGACCGCGTGTAGTCGCGCTCGGCCTGCTGCAGCTGCGCCCGGATCTCGCCGTCCTGCGACCGCGCGGCAGCGAGCTGGGCGCGCGCCAGCCCCAGCTGCGCCTTCGCCTCGGTGTCGTCGAGCCGCGCGAGAACGGCGCCGTCGGCGACGCGCATGCCTTCCTCTATGAGGACCTCGGTGATCTTGCCCGTGATCTTGGCCGACACGGTTGCCTGGCGGCGTGCGGTGACGTAACCGCTGGCATCGAGCACCGAGCCCGCGCCTCCGGCGGGCGCGGCGGCGCGCGCGGCGACCGTGCGCACGGTCGGCGTGCTGAACCAGCTCCAGGCAAACCACGCCGCGGCGGCCAGGACGACGAGCGCGATCGCCGCCAGGATGTACCGTCCGCGTCGCGCCCGGCTCGGCCGGCCGTCGCGATCGATGCGAAGCTCGCGCAGGAGCTCGGCGGTGTCCACGGGGTTCTGTCGACTCACGGGCAGCTTGATCAGTGTAGCAGGTGGACGGCGGTTAGCTCTCGATCGGCCGGCCGTCGCCGCGGCATAGCAACCGAAACCGTTCGCACAGGACCAGGGAGGCGTCGTCGAGACGGCTGCCGAGCCGCGCGGTCACGCGGCCGAAGAAGTTCGTGTGCGCTTTGCGCCAATAGGCAAGCGAGCCGTCGCCCTCGCCCTCGGTCGCCGCAAACTCTGCGTCCACCTCACCGAACGGAACCAGCCGGATGTCGGTAGTCTCGATGATCCCGACCGGCGTGCCATCGCCGCGCATCACGATGCTGACGTCACCGGCCGCGGGCGGCGCGACGCCTTCACTCTCGAACTGAATCGGCAGGCTGGCCGTTGCGCGCTTGCCGCCGGCGACGACGAGCGTCGCCAGCTCGTCGGCCAAAGCGACCGAATCCCCGAATGAGAACGCCGTCACGCGTGCGACTCGATGCGGATGATCGGCGGGCAGTTGAGCGACGTAGGCCCGCCAGAGCGCCGCGGCGGCGTCGCTCAGCGGCGCGTCCAGATCGTTTCCCACTGCGCCCACGACCCGGTCTTGGGCGCGGTGCGAACGGTTACGTCTTCCCGCGGCTCGAGCACGGGGGCGAAGGCGGGCATGAGTCGTTCGCGCAGCTCGGCGTCCGAGTAAAAGTGGATCAGCATCCCGCGCTTCGGTCCGTCGTCGTAACGAATCGTGATCCCGCCGAAGCCATTCCGTTCGACGACGGTATGGGCGTGGTAGATCTGCGTGCTCACAGAGTTCACCCGGAGGAACAAGAGCCCGCCTGGTCGCAGAAGCGCCGCGACCTTCGCAACATAGGCGGCCGCGTCGGCGTCTAAGCCATGTTGAAAAACCTGGATGGCGATCACGTAGTCGAAGTGGGCAACAGCCGGTTGGTATGCGAGAAAGTCGCCGCAGACCAGCCGCTGGGCCGGCAGCGTCGGCCGACGCGCCTCGAGACGGCGGATCGCTTCGGGCGAGATGTCGAGCCCGATCAGCTCGAGGCCGGCATCCACGAGTGGCAAATAATTCCGACCATTGCCGCAACCGACGTAGAGACCGGTGCCCGCATCGTTCGATGCGTCCCGAAGCGTCTCGACGATGCGTCCTACGAACGTCAGCGGCGGCTCGTCGGCATAGCGCTGGTTACGATACTCCGCGTCCCAGCGCGCCGCGGTCAGACGACGTGCGCTAGATTCCGAAGAGATAGCGCGACCACCTCACCAGGATGTACACGAGCAGGACGAGCAGCACCGCCACCACACTGCCACCGGCCACCAGCAGCCGCCGATAGATCTGACCGAGCTGCTCCTGTCGGCCGACGGCGCGCTGTTGCAATTCGAGCGAGCGCTCGGTCACGCGACGATACTCGGCCAGCTGCTCGCGTTGCGCGTCGCGGATTTCCCGCAGCAGCTGCCGGATATCGTCGCCCTGGACGTCAGTCATCCCGCACGCTCTCGAGTCCCCAGCTGCGCACCCGCGCCGGCGTGATCCGGAACATCACGCGGTTGGCGGGCATCGCGCGGCCGGCCCACAGCCGCGCCAGGCCGGGGTACTTCGCGTGAAAGCGTTCGGCGAGCGCCTTTCGCTCGGGCCCGTCGCCGAGAAACTCAGCGTTGCCGACCAGCGTCACGCCCTGGATCTCACCGCGGTCCGAGACCGCCTCGGCGACCACGCACACGCGCGGCTCGCGGCGAAGGTTGCGCACCTTCTGTGTGTTTTCGACGCTGATCATCGTGAGCGATCCGAGGTTGTGCAGGAACCACATCGGCATCGCCAGCGGCGCGCCGTCGGCCTGGACGGTCGCGAGGACGACGATCTGCTTGCCGCCGAGAAACTTCTGGATGTTTTGATCGGCGAGCATCATGAGCGACCGTGGCCTCTCACGGAATGAAGTAGAAGGGGTTCGGCAGCTTGTACGCCCGCTCGGCAAAACCGCCATCGAGGTCGCTCATCTGGTCGCCGATGTTCACGATAACCGTGTAGCCCTGATCCTGCAGCTTCTTCCGCTCCGGCGCCTTGAACTCGACGGCGGATTTCGTCGTGAGGTCGTCCGGCTTGAGAAGAACCCCAGTCCATTCATATCCCGCCGCGTGCAGGTTGGTTTCCGTGGCGGCGCGCAGCCGCTCTGGACGCCCGGTCAGAAAGAACACCGCGACTCCGCGCTCTCGGGCCAGACGAACGAGCGCCAGGACCGGCTTGATAGGCTCCGCGCGAGCCATCCCGATCCAGGTGAACAGCCCGCACGGGCCGCGCGGAAGCTCGCACGGGCCGCCGACGATGAAACCGTAGTCGTTGGCGCGAATGCTGGGCAGGTTCGATAGCGCCGTCTCGTCGATGTCGACCACGATCGCCAGCTTGCCTCCGCGCTGCGCCCTCGACTCGAGAAACGCGCGCGCCTGTGCGGCCACGGCGGCGACGTCGGCGTCGTAGCGGCCGGAGTCGACGTACTCGGTGACCTGGCGCTTTGCGTCCGCGAGATTTGGCGGGCTCGTGACCGCGGGAGCTGTCGAGGCGGCCGTGCCTGCGCACCCTGAGGTGCACAGGACGAGCGCGAGGATGCCGAGGATCGCAGCGAACGGTCTCAACGCGGCTGCGGACGAATCTGGTGACTTTCGAGCACGAGCGAATCGCCGACGAGCCGCAGCTGAGCGGTCAGCAGATCCGACGGGCAGCAATTGGGATCCGTCCCGCGATAGAGCCCGCCTTCCGCCCGCAAGGTGCGCGGGTCGATCAGCATCCCGTGCAGAATCCGGTCGCGGATGTTGCCGGGCAGTTGTCCCCACCAGGTCTCGGTCACCGGCGCCCATGTTCCGCGCCGAAAGTATAAAAGGTCTTGGCCGCAGCCGCCCGTGCCGTTGACGCACTCCTGGACACTCAGCAAAACGCCGGCCGATGCATCGGCCACGCGCGGAGTGATCGAGCGAAGCACTCCGTATGGGCCGACTTCATAACGCATTTGCCACACCGCCAGGCGCTGCCGGGGCGTGTCGCCGTCCCGGAATAAGATGACGACCTCCTCGGGCACGGTGTCGCGCGCCTGGGGCCCACGGGCCGAATCCTCGGCGGTGAACTCCGACGTCAGGCGATAGCGGACGTAGCTATACGCCGCGCCGCCGGCGCGCCCGAGATCGCTGAATTCGCCGACAGTGCACGTCTGCGCGAGCCGCGTGGCGCCGTGCGGCCCAACGATCTCGTACGCGGTTGCGCTCGAGTCGATGGTCACGGGGCACGTCGCGCGCGCCTCGTCGGCTGGAACAGCCACAGGGGGCATGACCACCCCTGCGAGGATCGTCTGAGCTCCGAGGGCGCCGCCGCCGACGGCCTGAGCGCCGCTCGGCGCGGCGGTGAAGAAGAGCATGAGCACGCTGGCGAGGATGACGAGTGCGGAGCTAGGGCGTCGCGTCGTGAGGTCTATCGGAGGCCGGTCGGGCGCTCACCGAGGCGGCGCGCGTGCGTCGTGGGGTTGAAATAGAGCGTACCCGCGACGCCATCGATCTCGACCACCAGCTCATCGATGCCGCTGCTCAACGTTACGTGGCGCCTCGGTCGCACGCGCAGCACGCGGAGGATCGAATACTCCTCGGCGACGGAGATGACGACGAATGCCGTCTGCGGCGTCTTGCCGTCTCCGGACGTGAGGACGGAATCCACCAGACCGCGGAACCAGTTCAGATGATGCTCGGCCTCTGGCAGACGCTTGAGCTCCTTCAGCGCGACGCCCCGGATCAGGTGAGCGTCGATATCGATGGGGCACCGCTGCAGCCAGGGCTCGGAGGTCGCGAGAATGGTGTTCCAGTCCTTCTGGATGACGAGCTCGGCGAGCTGGTGCAGCGGACGGTCTCGCTCACAGATCTCGACGAAGTCGCTGCGCGCGCCGAACTCGGCGCGAAGGCGGTCGAAGTCGACGGAAAACGGATTGGCCAGCGGCGTGTGGGCGTTCAGCGGTGGCGTGGCGATCTTGGTCGGCGAGGCTGCGCAACCGGCGATCGAGGCGACGAGAAGGATCAGGCTGGCGGCCGTCACTCCGCGTCGCATGGGCGATGCCCTCTATGGTTGGCGTCGCAACCCTGGCAAGCCCAGGCGGCATACCGCTCACGGAACGACGACTACTTTCGACCATAGCCGATTCGCGGCGATCGGCGCAACGAGCGCGTCCACAATCGACGTCGTGATGGTTGTTGGCGCCTTGGCTCCAATCGATGGGGTCGTGCGCCAATCGGATGTTCTATCTGTCGGGGCTGAGCGTCCCGCGGCTTCAGACGCCGAGCGCCGCGAACTCTTCCGAATACCGGACCAGCCCTGCGCCCACCGGCAGCGCACCGCGGATGAGCTCGACCGCCTGGAACGCGTCGCCACCGCCATAGTCGTCGCGCAGCCCGAACTCGGACGCCGCGCGAAATCCAAATCTTGCGTAATACGCCGGATCGCCCAGCACGACGACCCACCCGACGCCCGCGTGGCGACACGCGTCTAACCCTTTGCGGACAAGCTCGGCGGCGACGCCCCGGCGTCGGTGGGCTTCGATGACCGCAATCGGTGCGAGGCCAGCTCCCGCCGCTGTCGACGCAGCTGCGACCGGGCTGAAGGCGATGTGGCCGACGATCACGTCGCCTATCTCTGCAACGAGCGACACGCGCAGGCGGCCCGCGGCTCGAAGCAGGTCGACCAGCCGCGCCTCCGCAGGCGTGGGGAAGCTGGCTGCGTGTACGGCGTGGATGTGCTCCGCGTCGCCGGGCCGCTCAGGCCGAATCAGCGCCGCCGTGAATTCCTACCTCGCTGGAACGAATTGGCCTGTGACGTTCGTCAGAACGATCGTTGCCTCGTAGCGCGTGGTATCGAGCGCGAACGAGAGGCGCCGCTTGGGCGGATGGCTCGTCAGCACGATCGGACCATAGGCGACGTCGCGCCCGTCGAAGTTGACCTGGATCCAGCGGGGTACCTGCGCGTCTCTTTGCTGCAGAACACCGTCCAGAATCTTACGAACCTTTTCGTAGTGCACGGGATTGGAGTGCTGAAGCGCCTCCAGCGCGCCCGCTTCGTTGAGGTCGATGACGCCTGGTGGAACCACCGCGTGTTGAGATTGCGCGCGGCTGGCCCATGCCGCCGATAACGCGAGAAGGACCACGACGGTGATTCGGCTTGCCGTCCTCATTCCGCGCGCTCCGCAACTGGCCGGCCCACGGTCAGCGCCTGCCGCAGGGCCGGCTCGAGGTCGTTGAAGACGGAGTCGGCCTGAACTCCGAGAGCATCGAGCAGCTTGCTGAAGAAGCAACGCGCGGCCGCCACCGCGGCGATGTTGAAGATCTCCTCGTCCCGATATCCGTGGGATCGCAGCTTGTCGATGTCCGCGGCGGTGATGCGGTCCGCGTTGAGCGCGACCTGCTCGGCGAACGCCATCATGGCGCGCTCGCGCGGCTCGAGGGGGGACTGTCGAGCATCGGTCGCAATCGCGGTCACGGTCTTGGCATCGAACACTTTGTTCGCGAGCACGCTGCCGTGGGCCAGCGAGCAGTACGAGCTTCGCAGAGCACGCGCGGCCGCCAGTGTCGCGAGCTCGTAGGTCCGAACGGGCAGGTTGGACTGGATCGACTTCAGCAACGTAGTCCAGCCGTCGTTGACGTCTGGCCTGAGACTGAAGGCCCGCGCCCAGTTGGGAACGAAACCGAATCTCCCGTGCACCTTGTCGTACATCTCGCGGACAGGCCCATCCGCGTCGGATGGCGCGATCGTTCGAATGAACGCCATGTGGCCCTCCTCGCGATGCCGGACACCTCGCTGGATATCGCCATAAGTCACACCGAAGTCTAGATGTGAGGTGTTGTGCGCCAGAAGGCCCACCATGGTCTCAGCTGCCGCCCAATGGCTAGGGAGAAGCGCTTTGCGTGACTCTCAGATGAG
>DAIRVP010000023.1:41305-43691 GCA_036802765.1 Candidatus Rokuibacteriota bacterium | reverse complement strand
CGCGTGTGCTTGGCGTTGATCGTCACGAACAGCTCGACGATCTGCCGCGCGTCGAGCGAGTCGAACAGCACCGCCGGCACCTCGATGCCCAGCGCGTCACCGGTCTGACTCAGCGAGTGCAGCGCGAGCAGCCGATGCTGACCGTCGAGCACACGGAGGACGCCGTGCTCCTCCGGAATTTGCAGCAGACCGAGGTCATGGTGGCCGGCGATCGGGGTGAAGGTGAAGCGCTTCTCTGACGTGATGATGACGGCGCCGGGGATGGCGGGCAGCGTCGCCGCATCCTTGCACTCGCGGTAATACGCCGCGAGCTCGTCGATCTTGCGACGGATGATCGGGCGCTGGTACGCGTTCTCGCTCTCGCTGATCCGTTTCTCGAGCAGATCCCAGTTCACGCGTGAGCGCGCCGGCGCTGTAGTCTTCCGCGCCTTTCCCTTGGCATCTCCGTCCATGTCACCGGCCGAGTAGCCGAGCACCTCGAATTTCACGAGGCGGTCGATGTCTTTTGCGGAGAGACCAGCCTGGTAGAACTCCACTCCGAACTGCTTGACGCGTCGCGCGGGTACGGTGATCATCGCCGCGACACTCTATATGAACGGCAAACCCTTGTCAACAGAGGCGTTTTTGGTTGGACTGACCTTTACGACTTGGACGCCCCCAGGCTGAATGTCTCGGCCGCAATCGTTGCGATGTGACGGCCAATTGCGAGCGAGGCGGTCGCCGCCGGGGAGGGGGCATTGAGAACGTGCACGGCGTCGGCCGTCTGCACGATCCGGAAGTCGTCGACCAGCGCGCCGTCGGCGCTCACGGCCTGTGCTCGTACGCCCGAGCCGCCGGGATGGATGTCCTCGGGGCGGAGCGCCGGCACCAGGCGCTGCAGCGCGCGGACGAAGGCGCCCTTGGACAGCGAGCGATACATCTCGTAGGCGCCCGTCCGCCAGTACTTGCGGGCCATGGCGCGAAAGCCAGGGAACGTCAGTGTGGCGAGCAGCTCGCCCGGACGCACGCGGCCCCACGTATAGCCTTCCCGCGCCAGCGCGAGCACGGCGTTCGGGCCGGCCTCGACGTCGCCGTGAATCGTCCGCGTGAAATGGACACCGAGGAACGGAAACTCGGGATCGGGCACCGGATAGATCAACCCCTTGACGAGCGAGCGCCGATCGGGCCGGATCATGTAGTACTCGCCACGGAACGGGACGATCTGCACGTCGACGGCGGCTCCGGCGAGGCGCGCGACGGCATCGGAGTGCAGACCGGCGCAGTTGACGAGGTGTGCGGCGGTCACGACATGATCGTCGGCGGTGCCGAGGCGCAGCATCCCGCGCTCGCGCGCGATCGACGCCACGCGAAAGTTACGCTCGATCGTGACGCCGGCCGTGACGAGCTCGCGCGCCAGCGTGTCGGCCACGCGGCGGTAGTCCACGATCGCGGTCTGCGGTGAGTGAATGCCGGCCAGCGCGTTCGCCTGCGGCTCGATTTCTTTGAGACGTCCCGCGTCGATCATGCTGACGCCGGGCACGCCGTTGGCCACCCCGCGCTCATACAGGGTTTTGAGCCGCGGCAGCTCCTCCTGCGACGTGGCCACGATCACCTTGCCGCACGTGTCGACGGGGATGCCGTTCTTGTCGCAATAGGCTTTCATCAGGCGCGCGCCCTCCACGCACAGGCGCGCCTTGTAGGAGCCCGGCTTGTAATAGATGCCGGAGTGGATGACGCCGCTGTTGTGGCCGGTCTGGTGCTGCGCGATGTCGGCTTCCTTTTCGAGGATGACGAGTCGCGCGCGCGGCGACCGATCGAGGATGGCGCGGGCGGTCGCGAGGCCGACGATGCCGCTGCCGATGATGGCGATGTCGTAGGTCACGGGGCGCTATTGTATGGCATCCGCACGAGGAGGAGGCCGCGAGATGGCGTGTCCGATGTGTCGAATGCCCCACCACCGGCTCGGCCGCCGTAACGTCCTCGGCGCCCTCGCGACAGCGCCCCGAGCATTGCGCCGTGTCGTGAGCCGAGCCCCGCGAGGCCGTCTGGCACGCCGGCCCGCTCGCCGCGAATGGTCGGCCACCGAGGTGCTGGGCCATCTCCTCGACGCCGAGGTCACGCTGGCGTTCCGCATCCGCAAGCTTGCCGCCGAGCCGGGCGGGCCGATCGTCGCCTGGGACCAGGAGAAGTGGACCGATGGGCTTCGCCACCGACGGGGCGACGCGCGCACGCTGCTCGATGCGTATGCCGCGCTTCGCGCGGCCAACGTCGAGCAGGTCCGCCGCCTCACACCCACGCAGCGCGCAGCCGCGGGACGCCATCCCGAGTACGGCCGTCTGCGGGTGAGCGAGATGCTCGAGCACTGGGCGGAGCACGACCTCATTCACCTCGAGCAGATCCGCGCCGC
>DAIRVP010000023.1:0-41205 GCA_036802765.1 Candidatus Rokuibacteriota bacterium | reverse complement strand
TGCTCGAGCACTGGGCGGAGCACGACCTCATTCACCTCGAGCAGATCCGCGCCGCGCTCGCGCTCAACCGCGCGCGGTGATCAGCGCTCAACGAAGCGCGGTGATCAGATAGACGCCGCTGACGATCAGCAGCGTGCCCAGGACGATGCGCTGATTCAGGATGTCGATCCCGCGCAGGAAGAAGAAGGACAGCGCCAGCACGAATATCGGCGACACGCTCGCGAGTGGCGCCACGATGCTGACCGTGCCGCGGCTCAGTCCCTCGAGCAACAGGAAGACGCCGACGTTCTCTGCGACGCCCGCCAGCATGAAGTAGACGAGACTCTGTCCGCGGCAGAACATCTGTGTGCCTTGTCGCGTGGCGATGAGAAACGCGGTGTACGCCACCAGCGCCGCCGTCACGTTCACGGCAAAGCCGAACACCGCGGTCATGCCCATCAGTCCGATCTTGCGCAGGATGGCGACCACGCCGAAGCACGCGGCCGACGTCAGCGGCAGGAGCAGCGCGATCAGGCGAATGCCCGTGCTGCGGCCGCCCGCCGACAGCAGCGTGGTGCCTGCGACGATGACGAGCGTGCCGATGACGACCGGCGGCGTCACCTGCTCGCCGAGGATGATGATGGCCAGCACTGAGGCGATGAGCGGGCTCAGGTTGATGAGCGCGGCGCTCATCGACGCGCCGACCGTCTCGATGCTGATGAAGCGCAGGAGCCGGCCGCCGAACGTTCCGATGAGTCCGGCGAGCGCGAAGTAGGCGACTCCCGCCGCGGTGGGGTGGCCGACGCCGCCTCCCAGGATCACCGCGATCCAGACGCACGCGGTCCCGACCACCAGGTTCACCCACGCGCCGGTATAGGGTCCGTAGCGAAGCAGACCGCGAGAGATCAGGATGGTCGCCAGCGCAGAGCAGAGCGCGCTCGCCAGGGCGAGCGCCGGAGCGGAGATAGCCACGACCTACTCGTGCAGGGGTAGCGTGACGAGCAGGGCGGCGACGAGCGCGGTGTAGGCCAGCGCGATCGTCGCGCGCTGCCGGGCCGACAGCGCGTCGTAGCCGGGAACGGGATCGCGCCAGCGCCGCATGAGAGTCACGAGTCCGACAATCATCACGATCAACAGCAGCGGCGATCGCGTGAGCACCAGCGCGACGACGCCCACCGCGTAGCCGAGCACCCAATACGTGCGCGTAAACGCGCCGGCGATCCGTCCGCCGTCGAGTGGCGGCACGGGGACGAGGTTGAAGAGGTTGAGGAGCACGGCCGTGTGGCCGAGCGCCACGAGGAGCGGTTGCGGCCACGCCAATCCGGCGCCGAGCGTGAGCCACGCCGCCAGCGATCCGATGAGCGGGCCCGCTATCGCGACGCGCGCCTCGACCGCCGCGTCGCGTGGCCGGCCGTGCATCGCGACGAACGCCCCGACGAACGGGATGAAGACCGGCGCGCCGGCAGGAATGCCCTCGCGCCGCAACGCGAGGGCATGCCCCATCTCGTGCACGAAGATCAGGAGCACGAACCCGGCGGCGAAGGCCCAGCCCCACTCGAGCGCATAGGCGCCGATGGAGAGCAGCATCGTCGCGAGCGTCTTCCACTTGAGCACACCCGCGACGAGGCCGACGAACTTCGCTTTGCTCAGGAGAAACAGCAGTCCGCCGCCGATGGCGCTCGTGGCGGCGACGTTGCGACCGACACGGGAGCGCGCGTCGGTCGGTGTTCCACCCGGCTGCAGGCTCTGATAGACGGCGCGCAGGTTGTCGATCTCGCGCGCGCGTCGCTCGGCGTCGCTCGTCACGCGCCGAGGTTGAGCTTGGGCAGCCGCGGGATTGTCCACGCCTCCCACGTCACGATGCCCAGAAACACGAGCTTCATCACGCCGAAATTCAGCGCGATGACGCGATAGAACGTTTCGAGACTGTTTGGCGGAAACGGCACGCGCCACGCCTCGCCGCGCTCCTGCAGCGCGTGATTGATGAAGGTCATGTTCACGAGGTAGCTCGCGACGAAAAACGCGAGCGCGCCGGCGGCGACGGCGATCGCCTGTAACCCCGGGCCCCGCTTTCCGCCGGAGAAGCGGACGGCGCCGTGGCCGGCGAGGACGCCGATCACGACGGCAACGAGACCGAAGCCGATCCCAGTCAGGGCCGTGAAGCCCCACCACGCGAGCGCGCCGACGGCGCCACCGAGCGCGGCGCCGACCGCGGCGAGTGGATAGTTGACGTCCTGGGACAGGGCGGTCACCGCCTGGTGCAACTCGAACGAGAGAACCTCGTAGCAAGCGCGACAGAAGGCACGGTCGGCGGCGAGAACGCGATCACTGTCCGTCAGCGCCTTCTCGCAGCGCGCGCACGTCGTCGTGCTCGGTGCGGCCGGGGGCGGGCCGTCGCTCATTGACGTCTGGAATGTTACCATCCGCCCACCGCCCGCAGTGCAAGCCACCGGACGTCGTGGGGCCGAGGCCCCACCATCCGAGGCGAGCACACGAACATGAGGGACACGCATGGCCGGGAAGTTTTTCGAGGAGCTGGAGATCGGCACGGTGTTGTCGCATCAACCCGGCCGCACGATCACCGAGGCCGACAACGTGTTTTTCACGTGCATGACCATGAACCCACAGCCGCTCCACCTGGACTTCCACGCGGCAGGCAAAGCGGAGTTCGGCAAGCCGCTTGTGAACAGCCTGCTTACGCTCGGCATTGCGGTGGGCCTGTCGGTCGGTGAAACGACGCTCGGCACGACCGTCGGCAATCTCGGCTTCGACCGCGTCGAGTTCCCGAAACCGGTGTTCCACGGCGACACGATCTACGCGGAGACGGAGATCGTCGACAAGCGCGAGTCCAAGTCGCGTCCACAGTGGGGGATCGTCACGTTCGAGCATCGCGCCAAGAACCAGCACGGCGAGCTCGTCATGCGTGCCCGCCGCAACGCGATGATGCGCAAGCGAGCCTGATGCCTCGGCGATCGCTCCACTTCGTTCCCGGTGGCCAGCAGCGAATGCTGGACAAGGCGCTCACGCTCGCCGCCGACGGTCTGATCCTCGATCTGGAAGATGCAGTTCCGCCCGACCTCAAGGCCGCGACGCGGCCGATCGTCCGCGAGTGGCTCGGGCGCGACTTCGGTGGACGCGAGCGCTGGGTGCGTATGAACCCGGTCGCCACCGGGCTCGGCCGCGACGATCTCGCAGAGACGATCGCCGGCCGGCCCACCGGCTACGTGGTGCCCAAGCCGCGCCACGCGGCGGACGTGCGTGAGATCGCGCAGCTACTCGACGCGCTCGAGGAGCGTCACGGGATTGACCACGGCAGCACGCGCCTCGTCCTGATCGCCACCGAAACGCCCGAAGGCCTGCTCAACATCTGCGACGTCGCGACCGCGACCCCGCGGACGGTCGCGCTCTCGTGGGGCATCGAAGATCTCGGCGCGGCTATGGGCTTACCGCGCGTCCGTGACGCGCGGGGCGGCTATCTCGACATCCCGCGCTACGCACGCACGATGTGCGCGATCGCCGCCTCGGCGGCCGGCGTCGACGCGATCGACACCGTATACACGGACATCGCCGATCTCGACGGACTGCGGCGGGAATGCGAGGACGGCGTGGCCATGGGCTTCTCGGGAAAGATCTCGATTCATCCGAGCCAGATCGACGTCATCAACGACGCCTTCACGCCGGCGAAGGAGTCGGTGGCGGAGGCCCGCGAGCTCGTGGCGGCGTTCGCCGAGCACGCCTCGCGCGGTGTCTATGCGTTTCGTTTCAAGGGCCGCATGGTCGACGCTCCGCACCTCACGCTGGCAAAGAAGCTCATCCAGCGCGCCGGAGGCTAGAGACATGACTCCATCCATGAGCGATCAACGCGATCTTCTCGAGCGCGCCGCGCGCGTGCTCCCCGGTGGGCTCCTCGGCAGTCACCGCTCGGGCCCCGGGCTCGAGTTCGTCGTGCGCGAGGGCCGCGGCCCGTATCTCTACGACATGGCCGGCCGCCGCTATCTCGACTATCTGCTCGGCTCGGGGCCGATGCTGCTCGGCCACGCGCACCCCGCGGTGGTGGAGGCGGTGCAGCGCCAGATGGAGCGCGGCACGTCGTACTTCGTCGTCAACGAGCCCGCCATCCGGCTCGCCGAAGAGATCGTCGCCGCAGTGCCGTGCGCCGAGCAGGTGCGCTATACGGCGAGCGGCAGCGAAGCGACGTTCTT
Source organism: Candidatus Rokuibacteriota bacterium (assembly GCA_036802765.1). Lineage (GTDB taxonomy): Bacteria > Methylomirabilota > Methylomirabilia > Rokubacteriales > CSP1-6 > AR12. The sequence goes on along the minus strand of DAIRVP010000023.1, from coordinate 37,024 downwards.
CGCCCTGCGCGTGGCGCGCGCGTATCGCAAGCGCGACAAGATCATGAAGTTCGAGGGCGGCTTCCACGGCACGCACGACTACGTGCTCATGAGCGTGGTGCCGCGCTCGCCGAAGGCCTTCCCGGCGCCGATGGTCGACTCAGCAGGCATTCCCCACGCCATCGACGGCGAGGTGCTGGTCGCGCCGTACAACGACCTCGCCACGACCGAAGCGCTCATCGACACGCACCACGATGAGCTGGCGGCGGTGATCATCGAGCCTTATCAGCGCACCATTCCGCCGGCGCCGGGCTTTCTCGAAGGCCTGCGTCGCGCGACGCAGCGCCACGGCGTGCCGCTGGTCTTCGACGAGATCGTCACGGGCTTCCGGTTCGCCTACGGCGGCGCGCAGGAGTTCTACAAAGTCGTGCCCGATCTCGCCGCGTTCGGCAAGGTCGTCGCGGGCGGCTTTCCGCTCGCGTGCATCGCGGGGCCGCGGGCCATCATGCGTCACTTCGATGCGGCGCTCGAGGGCACGCCCGACTACGTGTGGCAGGCGGGCACGTTCAATGGCAATGCGATCGCGGCGGCCGCTGGCCTGGCCACGCTCGGCGAGCTGCGACGGCCCGGCACGTACGAGCGGTTGTTCGCGACCGGCGCACGATTGAAGGCGGGTCTGCAGGCCGCGATCACCAAGCACGGCGTGCCGGCGCAGGTGAGCGGCGAGCCGCCTGTGTTCGATCTGTTCTTCACCGACCGTCCGATCGTCGATTACCGCAGCACGCTCACCGCCGACCGCGCGAAGATCACGCGGTTCAACCAGGAGCTGGTGCGCCGCGGCGTGGTGAAGGCCGTCAACAAGATCTACGTGTCGCTCGCCCATTCCGACGCCGACGTGAACGAAACCCTCGGCATCTTCGACGAGGTGATCGCCGCGCTCGCCCGCGGCTGACCCGACCCGGAGGCCCGCATGGACCTCAGCCGACGTGACCTGCTCGCCCTCGGCGGCTCGCTGGGCGCCGCCGCTGTCGTGCCGCGCACCGCGCGTGCGCAAACACCACGCCGCGGCGGCACGCTGACGCTGCGGCTCTGGGATCCGCCGTCGTGGGATCCCGAGCTGACCATTTCCTACAAGACCCACATCGCCTATACGTTCACCCACAGCCGGCTCGTTCGCCACAAAGCCGGTCCCGGCGTGATGCCGGGAACGTTCGCGATCGAGGGCGATCTGGCGGAATCGTGGACGCAGCCGAACGAAACGACGTATGTGTTCAAGCTCCGCCGCGGCGTGCGCTGGCACAACAAACCGCCCGTGAACGGCCGCGAGCTCACGGCCGAGGACGTGCGCTACACGGTCGAGCGCTTCCTCACGGTGAAGGGCAACGCCAATGCGTACATGCTGCGCTCCGTGGACCGCGTCGAGGCCGTCGATCGTTACACCGTCAAGTTCACGCTGAAGGAGCCCTTCGCCTGGTTTCTCGACATGCTCGCCAATCCCATGGCCGTCGCCATCGTGGCCAAGGAATGTGTCGACAAGTTCGGCGACCTCAAGCCGTGGGAATCGGTGATCGGCACAGGGCCGTGGATGCTCGACGGTTACCGGCCGAACGTCGGCTACACGTTCGTCCGGCACCCGGGCTATTTCGTCGCCGGTCTGCCGAACATCGATCGGATCGAGGTCACAGTGGACGAGGACAACGCCTCGCGAATGGCGTCGTTTCTCGCGGGCAAGTACGACCTCGGCTGGGACAACCCGGGCATCATCGCGCGCAGCGACTGGATCCAGCTCAAGGACACACTCAAGAGCAAGCGTCCCGGCCTCAAGACGCTCGAGTTTCCGGGCAACGTCGGCAACCACGTCTCGATGCGCGTGGATCAAAAGCCGTTCAGTGATGTGCGCGTGCGACAGGCCATGTCGATGGCGCTCGATCGCAAGGGGCTCATCGACACGCTGTACGAGGGCGTGGGAATCGCCAACCCTCCGGGCGTCCCCGCCGCGCTCAAGGAATGGTCGCTGCTCGTCGATCAGCTCGGCGAGGGCGCGAAGAACTTCACGTATGATCCGAGCGGCGCCAAGCGTCTGCTCGCCGCGGCGGGTTATCCGAACGGCTTCTCCGCGAGCATTTGCTGGGCCACGTACGGCTCGCCAATCGTCATCGACCACAGCCAGCTCATCGTGAAGTACTTCAAAGATATCGGCATCGACGCGAAGCTCGACACCAAGGAGTACGGCGCGTACATCACGACGTGCTTCTACGGCAAGTTCGACTCGATGGCGTTCGGCCCGCAGACGCCGTTTCTCGACGCCGACAACTACCTCTTCGGTTACTACTATCCCGGCGAGCTCAAGAATCAGAGCCACGTGAACGATCCCGTAGCGGCGGACATGGTGATTCGCCAGCGCCGCACCGCCGACCCGGCGAAGCGCCGCGAGATCATCCATGAGCTGCAGCGCTGGCTCGCGAAGCAGGTGTACTACACGACCTCGGTGAGCCAGGTCTACACGGCTGTCTGGGACGGCGCGGTCAAGAACTATGGCCCGAATCTCGGTTACGACTACGGTGGCCGGCTCGTCGCCGCCTGGCTCGAGCGGTGAGGACGGCATCGTGCCTCTGACCCGCCGGCGGCTGCTCGCCCTCGCCGGCGGCGCTGCGGCCGGCGCGGCGCTCACGCCCACAACGCGCGCCTGTGCAGCCGGCACCGACGGGCCGCCGAAGCGCGGCGGCACCCTCGCTCTTCGCGGTGTCGATCCGTTGCACTTCGACGGCATGCTGACGTCGAGCTTCAAGACGCACGCCGCCCTGTCCTTCACGCACAGCCGTCTCGTCCGACACAAGGCGGGGCCGGCGGTGACGCCGGGGACGTTCCCCATCGAAGGCGATCTCGCCGAATCGTGGACGCAGCCCACTGAGACGACGTACGTCTTCAAGCTGCGCCGCGGCGTGCGATGGCAGCCGAAGCCGCCGGTCAACGGCCGCGAGCTCACCGCCGAGGACGTGCGCTGGAGCGTCGAGCGATTTCTCACCGTTCCCGGCAACGTGCTGGCGACCACGCTGCGGCTGGTGGAGCGTGTGGAGGCGCTCGATCGTTACACGGTGCGCTTCACGCTGAAGGAGCCGTTCGCGTGGTTCCTCGACATGCTCGCGGCGCCGATGGCCGTCGCCATCGTCGCGAAGGAGTGCGTGGACCGCTGGGGCGATCTCAAGAAGCTCGAGGCCTGCGTCGGCAGCGGCCCCTGGGTGTTGGACAGCTACAAGCCGAACCAGAGCCTCACCTTCGTGCGCAATCCGAACTACTTCGTTCCGGGGCTGCCGTACATCGATCGCATCGAGGTGACGGTGGACGAGGACGCCGCCTCGCGGATGTCCTCGTTCATTGCGGGCAAGTGGGACATCGGCTACGACGGTGGGCTCGTGTTCCGGACGGAATGGGCTCAGATTCGCGACGCGCTCCACCAGCGGCGGCCGACGCTGCGGACAATGGACGTGCTTGCGAGCATCATGAGCCACGTGTCGATGCGCGTCGATCAGCCACCCTTCAACGACGTGCGCGTGCGCCGCGCCATGTCGCTGGCCGTTGACCGGCAGGCCATCATGGACGCGACGTCGGAGGGGACCGGCGCGCTCAACCCTCCGATTCCGGCGGGGCTCAAGGAGTGGTCGCTGCCGATCGCGCAGCTCGGCGACGCCGCGCGGTACTACAAGCGCGATCTCGCCGAGGCGCGGCGCCTGCTCGCCGCGGCAGGTCACCCGAATGGCTTGCCGGCCAGCGTGTGCTTCACCACCTACGGCTCGGCGATCCTCGTCGACCAGGTCCAACTGATCCTGGCTCAGCTCAAGGAGGCCGGCATCGACGCGCGACTCGATCAAAAGGAATACGGCGCGTATTTTTCGACGTGCTTCGTCGGAAAGTTCGACTCGCTCGCGTTCGGGCCGCAGCCAAACTTCCTCGAGCCCGATGGCTATCTCACACAATACCTGCCCGGCGAAGCGCGCAACCAGAGCCACGTCGAGGACGCCGTCGCGACGGACCTGATCCTGCGCCAGCGCCACACGCTCGACGCGACGAAGCGTCGTGAGCTGATCCACGCCGTGCAGCGCCATCTCGCCGCCCAGCAATACTACGTCGCCATTCATTCGGGGCTGAGCGTCGCGGTCTGGGAGAGCGCGCTGAAGAACTACGGCCCCAACCTCGGCTACGATCTCGGCGGCCGGCTCACGGCCGCCTGGCTGGATCGCTGAACGACGTGGTGATGAGGCTGACGTGCTGAGACGTTATCTCGCGCGCCGATTGCTCGTCGCCGTCCCCTCGCTGCTGATCGCGAGCGCGATCGTGTTCACCCTGCCGCGCCTCATTCCCGGCGACGCCGTGCAGCTCATGCTCGCCGAGACCTCGTACGCGAAGGACATCGCCGAGCTGCGCGCGAAGCTGGGCCTCGATCGTCCCTTCCATGTGCAGTACGTCGAATGGCTCGGGCGCGCGGTGCGCGGCGATCTCGGCGAATCGTTGTGGACGCGGCGCCCAGTTCTGGAAGAGCTCGGACAACGCTTGCCGGTGACCGCGGAGCTCGCCGTCTACGCAACCGTGATCGCGCTGCTCATCGCCCTGCCGGTGGGCGTGCTGGCGGCGGCGCGCCAGGACAGCGTGGCGGACTACATCGTGCGCAGCCTCGCGATCCTCGGACTCTCAGTGCCGAGCTTCTGGCTCGCCACGCTGCTGATCGTGCTGCCCGCGATCTGGTGGGGCTGGCGGCCCGTCACGGGCTTCATCGAGTTTCACGCCGATCCGGTGGCGCACGTCGCACAGATCCTGCTGCCCGCGCTGATCCTCGGCATCGCCTCGGCGGCCGCGCTGATGCGGCTCACGCGCGGCATGCTGCTGGAAGTGCTGCGCCAGGACTACGTGCGCACCGCGTGGGCGAAGGGCCTCGCGGAGCGCGCTGTCGTCATCAAGCATGGCCTGCGCAACGCGGTGATCCCCGTGATCACGCTGCTGGGGACGCAGTTGCCGCAGATCCTCGGCGGCACCGTCGTCATCGAGACCATCTTCGGACTGCCGGGCGTGAGCCGCTTCCTCTTCGACGCCATCAACCAGCGCGACTATCCGGTGATTCAAGGCGTGAATCTGCTCGTCGTCGCGACGATCGTCTTCGTCAACCTCGCAGTGGACGCGCTCTACGCCGTGCTCGATCCGCGGATCCGGTATTGAGCAACAGCACCTCGGCAACGCTCGAGCTGAACGGCGCCACGCCGGCCCCCGTGGGCGCACGGCCGCGCCCCGCCGGCGTCCGCTGGGTCGCGGCGATCGCGTGGTTTGCCCGGCACAAGCCGCTCGGCGCGGTGGGCGGCGTCATCGTCGTCGCCATGCTCGTGATGGCGGTCTTTGCCGAGCAGATCGCGCCGTACCGCTTCGACGAGACGATCCGCGGCGCGCGGATGCGCCCACCGAGCGCGGCGCACTGGCTCGGCACGGACAACCTCAGTCGCGACATGTGGAGCCGCATCGTGTACGGCGCGCGCGTCTCGGTCACCGTCGGCTTCGCCACCATCGCGCTGGCGATCGCGGTGGCCACCGCCATCGGCGTGTCGAGCGCCTACTTCGGCGGTGCGTGGGATCTCGTGGTGCAGCGGATCGTCGACGCGTGGCTGTCGTTTCCGTACCTGGTCATCATCCTGTCCGTGATGGCGGTCCTTGGCCCAGGAAGGCTCAATCTCATCATCTCGGTCGCGATCATCGCGGCCGCGACGAATTCCCGGGTGATCCGGAGTGCGACGCTCAGCGTGATGCAGAGTCAGTTCGTGGAGGCCGCGCGCGCCATGGGCTGCGGACACGCGCGCATCATCGTGCGGCATCTGCTGCCGAATGTCGCCGCCACGATCATCATCCTGGCGACGATCGGTCTCGGTGCTGTCATCCTGGCCGAATCGGCGCTCTCGTTTCTCGGCTTCGGCGTGCCGCCGCCGTATCCATCGTGGGGCGCGATGCTGTCGGGCTCCGGGCGCACGTACATGCTGCGCGCGCCGTGGATGGCCGTGTGGCCCGGCGTCGCAATCTCGCTGGCCGTGTTCGGCTTCAACATGCTGGGCGATGCGCTGCGTGACGTGCTCGATCCGCGCCTGCGCGGCGGACGCTGACCCGCTTGACGCGGGCGGGCGCAAGGAGTAGACCAAACGTACGGCGACGGGGACATCGTTCCCGCGGCCGTCGAGGGCAACTCCAATCCAGGAGGTGTGGATGGAGAACGCGCCACCGGACTCGCTGACCGCGTCGCGCGAAGCCTGCTAGCGGCCGCGTGCGGCGCCAAATCCCTGGACAGTGAATGTCTCCGGCGCACGCCGGAGCGCACGGCTTGAATGCCGTGCACGAAACAAGGGGAGTACCGCGGGCGGCGTCGACCGCCCGCGGCCCCCGCATACTGCCTAGTTCAGTCCCTCGATGCGCACCCGCGCGACTGCGGCCTGTAGCAAGCCGGAATACCAGTCGTGGGTCTCGATGACGATCGCGATCGCCATCCCTCGCAGCACGGTGAAGGTGTGAACGACCTGTCGCTCGGGCGTCTGTTCCGACGGCGTCGGGTCGTTCATGCTCGTGTCAGGGTGCAACGCCGATGCCACGCCTAGAGGCCCGAAATCGTGAGAGATCGCAAACGGGACCTGGCCCTTGGACGCAATCGCATTCAGTGTGCTCGGAAGTCGAGTGGTCGCTTTCGGTCACGCCGCGCGCATGCTCGAGCAGCGCGTGCAGCGTTTGCGGTCGAGCTCGACTCGATTTCGCAGGGGCCCCTGGCAGGCGGAGCAGCGCGCATCACGAAGCTGCAAATGATGGGTGCGGCAAGCTCCGGTCGACTCTTTTTCGGCGTGGCGAGTGCAACCGTCCCAAACACATTTTCCGAAAGTCATTCCCTGTCCCTCCCGCGCAAATGTCCGCGACGTTGTCGCGGCGACGGTGCAAGCGGTGTGCCCGGGGGTCGCGATCGACACGGCGCGCGCTTGTGCCGATCTCGGCACGTCGAGAGGGAAGTTCCTTGCCCACTCCGGACGAGTTGTGACGACTGACTTGTTCCTTGCCGCGGCGGGCCTCGACCCACTGACGCTCGAGCGCGCCATTCCAACGGGCTGCCTGCGGGGCATCGATCCAGCGCCGATCGCCGTACGCGAAGGCCTCGATACGCTGCTGATGCTGCCGACGTGGACGCCCCGGCGGCCTGCCGCACATTTGCTGCCGTCGTTTGCGCCGCTCACCGAGGCGCCGATCGCGTTCAGGTTCGAGCTGTCGGTGCACGCGGACGGCGACTGGTCCGCCTGGGCCGCGAGCGCGACGATCGGCGCCGCCGATTTTGCGCCGCTGCCCTCGGCCGTGGCGCCGCTGACGTGCGACGTCGACGTATTTCGCGCAGCGCCGGCCGTGCACGCCGTCCGCCTTCGCGTACGGGTGCGGGCGACCGACACGGCGCGGTGGCTCATCGGCCTGTCCGCGGCGGACGACGCGCCGGCGGATCTTCGGCTCAGTGCCGGCGCGCCTGCGCGGCTCAACGTGCCCGCGCTGAGCCAGCTGGAAGCCGATGCGACGCTGGGCGCTCGCATCTGCTCGCCGACCAGTGTCGCCATGGTGCTCGGCTACTGGCGGCGGTCCGTCACGCCGTCGGCGATCGCCGCCGAAGTGTTTCATCCCGAGTTGGACATCTATGGCGTGTGGCCTGCGGCCATTCGCGCCGCCGCCGCGCGCGGTCTCGCCGGCTATCTCCTGCGCTTTCCCGACTGGGCGACCGCGCGATGGTGCCTCGAGCGCGGCATTCCGATTGTCGCGTCGGTGCGCTATGCGGCGGGCGAACTCAGCGGCGCGGCGGTCGTTGCCACCACCGGGCACCTGCTGGTGCTCGTCGGCGTCGATGGCGACACCGTGCTCGTGAACGATCCCGCGGCGCCGACGGCTGGCTCAGTGTCTCGGCGCTACCGGGCCGACGAGCTCGGACGCGCATGGCTCGCCCGCGGCGGTGTGGGTTACGTGCTCTTCGATCCCGCGCGCGTGTGAGCGTCGCGTGATCGAGGCGCGTCCCGATTCATTCGGGGCGCGACGAGCGGAGGGGGTTTGGGGGCCACTTCGGGGCCCCCAATCTTTAGAGAGTAAGGCGCGCGCGGACTCGAGGCGCGCCGCGATTCATTCGGGGCGCGACGAGCGGAGGGGGTTTGGGGGCCATTTCGGGGCCCCCAATCTTTATAAATGAGTGAGGCGCTCTTGCGGCGGCGGCGGTGATTCGCGACGCAGGCGGCGCTCGAGCAGAGCAGCGGCGAGATGCCGACCGCCGAGGCCGAACGCGAGCGCCAGCGCCAGGACGAGTCCGCCGAACGTGATACCGAACGCGACGAGCACCATTTCCTTGCCGATGCCGAGGTGCGTGAGTGCGGTGGCGACAGTGAACAGCACGACGGCCCAGTGCGCGGTGCGCGCGAGCAATCGCGCTTCGGGCAGCCGCGCGTTGACGGCAGCGATGAGGATAGTTCGGCTCAGGAAGTTGGCGAGCAGCCAACCGGCGACGAGGATGAGCAGCGCCGCGAACAGCGGCGGAAGGAACGCGAGCAGCAGTGCGGTCGCGCTGTGAGCGCCGGGTACCGCGACGGCGTCTACGCCGGCGCTCGCGAAGAATAGAAAGATTGCCCAGAAGGCCAGAAGTCCGAGGACGCCAGATGGCTGGCGTTGTACGCCCGAGCGTCGTAGCGACGCGGTGACCCCCGAGCGCTCCATCAGACGATCGAAGCCGAACGTGCGGGCGCCTCGCTCGAGGACGAATTTGGCGACCCAACCGAGCACTACGCCAAACGCGAGAAGCACGATCAGGACGAACAGTCCGGGCAGGATGGCTGCGAGCCGTTCCCGGGCCTCGAGGAGAGCGGACCAGACGCCGTCGCCCCAACGGTCGCGCATGGGCGTTTACCGCTTAGAGCCTACACCCGCCGGGACCCTTCCGGGATGGCTGTTTCCATGCACGATGCCGATCCAGTACAATGCCCCGCGATGCGAAACCTCAGACTTCCGTTGACCCTGTTCGCCATCGCGGCCCTCGTCGCTGGCTGTGCCGTCGACAAACAGTGGATGAAGGTCGGCGAGTCGTATACGACGGCCGAATTTCGTCGCGATTACGCGGAGTGTTCGAAGACCAAAAGCGGCGAGCTCGACGAAGACTGCATGCGTGGCAAAGGCTGGGTCGAGATGTCGCCAACGAAGGCCGACCGCGCGGCCAACGCCCCGCCGCCGCCGGCGGTGTCACCGAAATACCAGAACCGAAGTACGACGACTCCAACGGTGCGGTGATGCGCTTCGGAATCTTCACGGGCATGGGCAATACCACGTGGGACTCGGTGCTCGCATTGTGGCGTCATGCCGCCGCCAGCGGCTGGGACGCCGCGTGCGTGACCGACCACTTCATGCCGAACACGCCCGATCGGGTCGGTGACACGATGGAGTGCTGGACGACGCTGGCGGCGCTCGCGGCGGCCGTTCCGACGATGCGCGTCGGCACCATCGTCTCCGGCAACACGTATCGACATCCCGCGGTGCTCGCCAAGATGGCCACGCAGGTCGATGTGATCTCCGGCGGACGTCTCATCTGTGGCATCGGCGCCGCCTGGCAGCAGAACGAGCACGAGGCGTACGGCATTCCGTTCTACACGGTGGCGGAGCGACTCGCGCGCCTCGACGAGGCGTGCCAGGTGCTCAAGGCGCTGTGGACGCAAGACAAGACGACCTTCAAAGGACGCTTCTATCAGCTGAGCGACGCGCCGCTGGCCCCGAAGCCCGTACAGCGTCCCTATCCCGAGCTCATGATTGGCGGCGGCGGCGAGAGAGTCACGCTGAAGATCGCCGCGCGCCACGCCGATCACTGGAACGTCTGGGGTGGCCCCGAGACGCTCGCCCGCAAGGGCGCGATTCTCGACGAGCATTGTCGGGCCGCGGGCCGCGATCCGCGCATGATCGTCCGTTCGGCGAACATGGCGCTGCTGATCACCGAGGATCGCAGCGAGGCGGACCGCCTCCGCTCGGCGCTCACGAAGCGCTTCGGCATGGCGGAGGCGCTGGCGAAGGACACTGCGCTCGTCGGCTCCTCCGGTGAGATCCGCGACAAGCTCGGGCGCCTTGCGGCCGCCGGCATCGGCATGGTCTGGATTCCGACCATGTTCTTGCCGAAGGACCCGCGGCCGATTCTCGATCGCTTCATGCAAGAAATCGCTCCGCACGCTCGATAGGCGCGTCGAAGTAGCGGCGTAGCAGGTTCGCGGCCACGGATCGAACGTCCTGAGCCTCGCCGCTCTCGTTGCCCGCACGGGCGGCGAGCCCCTCGGCGATTCGAATGCATTGCTCGACCATATTGCGGTCCCCGAGCGCGCCGAAGCCTTCCGCCGTCTGCAAGACGCCGGTCAGCGAGCCCTCGCGGTGCGCGCGAAACAGCGCGATCCAGTATGTCTCTCTGGCGCGCGCCTCGGCGGCGCGGCCGAAGCCGGAGATGGCGCCGATGCGCCGCGCTGCCTCCGCCACGCTCACGATCGGCTGCCAGCCGGGGTGATCGATGACCGCCGCGTGCGCACGATGCCACGCGCGCACCGCCGCCGCCGCTTGCCCACTCCCGATTGCTTCTTCCATCTCGTCGAGGTGCTGCCGCCAGGCGTCCGTCATCGTCGTACCTCCATCTCCTGACTCAGCGCGGTTGTCTCCTGAGTCAGCGTCGTCCCAATGCTCCGTTCGCAGCCCGCGCGCATCCGTTCCGCCACCGCCCCGAACAGAAACGCGAGGCTCCATAGACTCAACGCGGCGAGCGCGGCCATCGCGGCGTGCTGACGCGGGCTCATCGCGTGATCTCCCGCGGCGAGATCACGTCGGGTCGGGCCGTGCGCGTGGCCCAACGCGCGGCCAGTCGCTGCACACGCTCGCGGGCGCGCGGGTCGGGGTCACGGGCGGCCAGGCCTCGCGCGATGTCGAGCCCGCGCTCGACCAGCGCGTCGTCACCTAGATCGATGAAGGCGTTGGTCGCGTGCAGCACTCCGTCGAGTGAGCGCTCACCGCGTGCGCGTAGAAGCGCGGTGAGGTAACAGTCGCGCGCGCGGGCCACCGCGTCGGTGTGAAAACCGCCGCGGGCTCCGATGCGTCGGTAGAGATCGCCCGCTTCGACCAGTCCTTCCCAGCGCCGGCTCGCCATAGCCGCGGCGTGTCCCTCTCGCCAGTGCCGCACCGCCCGGACGACGTCACCCGCGGCCAGCGCCTCCTCGGCCCGCTGGTAGTGCACGTAGGCCGGGGCATCGGCCGCTGCGTCGACCGCCACGGCATCGCGGACCGTGACGATCACGAGCGTCAGGGCAAGCGCGGCAACGGCGCCGACCTGCCGAGTCGCGGTCCAGTTCGCGTGAAACGTCTGGCTCATTGCCCTCGCTCTCCCCCCTCGAACCGCCGTGCATCTACGAACACGGATGAGAGATAAGGCAAGCGGGGTACCAACCCAGAAGTACTATAAATCAGAGTCTTAGGACCCATTGACCAGTGGTCAACCGTGTGGTGGTCAACTCTTGAACACTGCTCTGACCACGTCGCTCTGCGCGCTGTATGATGCGCGCCATGGATGTGGCGCTCGCCGACCTCATCGGCAATAGCGCGCAGATCGAGGACCTGCGCAGTCGGGTCGTCCGACTGCTCGAGCGCCAGCGCGACGCCCATCGGTTGCCACCGGTATTGGTCGAAGGGGAGACCGGGACGGGCAAGGGACTGCTGGCGCGAATGCTCCATCGCGCCGGTCCGCGGCGCGATGGACCGTTCGTCGACGTCAACTGCGCGGCGATTCCCGAGATGCTGCTCGAGGCCGAGATGTTCGGCTTCGAGCGCGGAGCGTTCACGGACGCACGTCGCGCCAAGCCGGGCCTGCTGCAGGCCGCCCAGCACGGGACGATCTTCCTCGATGAGATCGGTCTTCTGAGCGAAGCGCTGCAGGCGAAGCTTCTCAAGGCGCTCGAGGAGCGAACGGTGCGGCGCCTCGGCAGCACCCGCGACGAGCCGATCGACGTCTGGCTCATCACCGCGACCAATGAAGATCTACGCCAGTCGATTCGTCGTCGACGATTTCGCGAAGATCTTTATCATCGTCTCGCCGTGGTCACGCTCACGATGCCACCGCTGCGCGCGCGCGGCGCCGACATCGTGCTGCTCGCGCGACACTTCCTGAAGCGCGCGTGCACCGACTACGGCATCAGCGAGCGGGGGCTGAGCTCCGGGGCGTGCGAGGCGTTGCTGCGCCATCCGTGGCCGGGCAACATCCGTGAGCTCGCGAATTTGATGGAGCGCCTCGCGCTCCTCGGTGCGGAGGGCGAGGTCTCGGCCGCGGCGCTCGGCTTGCTCCAGGCGCCGAGCGCGGAACGGACGCTGCCATCCGAAGACGTTGGCGCCTTGCTCGACGACGCCGTTCGCGATCGGCTCGTCGAGGTTCTGCACCGAACCAGCTGGAACATCTCACGGTCGGCGGCGCTGCTCGGCATCTCGCGCAATACACTTCGCGCCCGCATCGAGAAGTATGGGCTACGCCGCGACGAGCCGCCGGCGCCCGGCGTGGGTGCTGTCGTCGCCAACGTGTCAGCGCCGGTCGCGGCGTCCGCGCCGCCGCCGGCGCCGTCCACGCCGCTGCGCTGGGAGCGTCGGCGCGTGACGTTGCTCCGTGCCGGCGTGGAGTTCGTCGGCGACGGTGACGCGGTGCTCGATGCGGGACGCACGCTCGACATGCTGATCGAGAAGGTGGCCGGCTTCGGCGGCCGCATCGAAGGACTCTCTCCGTCGGGCCTGCTCGCGTCATTCGGGCTCGGCGTGACCGAGGACGCGCCGACGCGTGCCGGGCATGCGGTCATGGCGATGCAGAAAGCCGTCGAGCGCGACCGGAAGACCGGTGGCATCGGCGCGCGCTTCAAAGCGGCCATCCATCTTACAGAGGCGCTCGTCGCGCACGCGGCGGAGCGGCAAGAGATGGATGTGGACGCGCGCCAGCGAGCGGTCACAGTCCTCGACGAGTTGCTCGCGCTCAGCACGCCGGAAGCGATCGTGGTGAGTCAGGCGGCGGGGTCGTTCCTGGAACGCCGCTTCGACCTCTGGGAGGTGGATCAGCCGCGTCACCATTTCGTTCTCGGCGGCCACGTCCGAACGCGGCTCGGTATCGGTGGACGTGTGGTTGCCTTCGTCGACCACGAGCAAGAGCTGACGCTCTTGCGCAGCCGCCTGGAGGCGACGGCGCGCGGCCGCGGGCAGGCGGTCGGCGTGGCGGGTCCGGCCGGAATCGGCAAGTCGAGGCTGCTCCACGAGTTTCGGCGGACGATCGCCGCACAACCCGCCGCCTGCATCGAGGCCTATTGCGTTTCGTACGGCAGCGCGGTGCCGTATGGACCGATGATCGAGCTCGCCCGTGCGATCGCGCGGGTGAAGGACACCGACTCGCCCGACGTCGTCGCCGACAAGGTCCGGCGGAGTCTCGACTGGGCCGGCGCGCCGGCCAACGGCGTCACGGAGGCGCTCCTGCGCATCCTCGGCGTGGCCGCCGATGCCGAGCCGTCGGATTCGGAGGCGCTGAAGACCCGCGTCTTCGAGGCGCTGCGCCGACTGTGCGTGCGCGCGAGCGACGAGCTGCCAGTCGTCCTCGCCGTCGAAGATCTGCACTGGATCGACCGCTCCTCCGAGGAATTCCTGACTTCGCTCGTCGAGACGATGGCCGGGGCGCGCATCCTGCTCATCGCCACCTATCGACCCGGATATCGGCCTCCGTGGATCGACAAGTCATACGCGACGCAGGTGCCGCTCGAGCCGCTCAGTGTGGCCGACAGCCGCGCGCTCGTGCGCTCCGTGCTCGGTGACGTGGCCATCGCGGATCCGCTGATGGACGCCGTGTTCGCGCGCGCCGAAGGCAATCCGCTGTTCCTCGAAGAGCTCGCGCGCGCCGTCCGCGACCGCGGAGGATTCTCCGCCGACGTCCGGGTGCCGGCGACGATCCAGGAGCTGCTCGTCTCTCGCATCGATCGATTGCCGGCGCAGGAGCGCGAGCTTCTTCTCATGCTGTCGGCCGCAGGCCGCAATATTCCGTTCTCGCTGGCCGCCGCGCTGGCCGATCAGCCGTCGCATGTCGTCGCCGGCTGGCTCGCGCGACTGCAGACCGGCGAGTTTTTGCACGAGCGTGCAGCGGGTGGCGACATCGAATACAACTTCGCGCACGCGCTGATGCAGGAGGTGGCGTACGAACGCCTGCTGCCCGAGCAGCGGCGCGCCCTGCACGGACGGATTCTCAGCGTCATGGAGGAGCTCTATCCCGCGCGGCGGCTGGAGTTGGTGGAGCGGTTGGCACATCATGCGTTCGCCGGCGGCCTGTGGGAGCGCGCCGTCCAGTATCTATGGCAGGCGGGCGTGAAAGCCTTGAGCCGCTCTGCCAACCGGGAAGCCGCCGACTTTCTCGAGCGTGCGCTTGCCGCACTCGAGCGACTGCCGGAGAGCCGACAGCGCACCGAGCAGGCGATCGATCTGCGTTTCGATCTGCGAACCGCGCTCTTGCCGATCGGTCAGTTCGCGCGCATGACGGATCACCTTCGCGAAGCGGAGCGTCTCGCCGAACAGCTGCACGATCGCCGCCGCCTCTGTCAGGGCGCGCTGTATGCCGCCGGCCATTTCCGGCTTCGCATAGGCGACACCGCGGAGGCACGGCGGGCCGCCATGCGTGCCGCCGAGCTAGCCGAGTCCCTCGATGACCCTGGTTTACGCGTGGCGTCCACGGCGTATCTCGGACAGGCGCTGTACGACAGCGGCGACTACGCGCGGGCCGCGGACCTTTTCGCGAAGAACGTCGCCTTCGTCGGCGACAACCGGCGCGACCGCTTCGGTCTTCCGCAGCTGCCGGCGGTCCACCAGCGCACCACCCTCGCGTGGTGCCTGGCCGAGCTCGGCCGTTTCGGCGACGGCGTCGCGCACGGGCGCAAGGCCGTGGCCATCGGCGAATCGGTGGAGGCGCCGCTCAACCTGATCGTCGCGTGCGCCGGTCTCGGCGTCGTCTACTTCCGGCAGGGCGAGCTCGACGCGGCGCAAGCCGTCCTCGAGCGCGGCGTCGCGCTCAGTCACGAGCACCAGATCATGTTATGGCTGTCACGGATCGCCTGCACGCTGGCGGCCGTGCACGTGCTCGCCGGGCGACTGGACGAGGGCGAACGCTTGCTCGACGATGCGATCGCGAGGGCCGCGTCGCTCACGCTGGTCAGCGGGCAGTCGCTGCTGTATGCGACGTGGGCCGAGGCGCGGCTCTCCGGAGGCGACGTCGTGGGAGCCGCCGCCCACGGGCAACGCGCTCTCGAGCTCGCCTCCGCGCACGGCGCGCGCGGATGGGCGGCGTGGACACGCCGTACGCTCGGCGACGTCGCCCTCGCGGCTGGCGACCTGAACCACGCGCACGAGCACTACGACGAAAGCGCTGCCCTCGCAGCGGAGCTCGGCATGCGGCCGTTGGCGGCGCTCGTTCAGCTCGGACGCGGCCGGCTCGCCGCGCACGCCGGCAAGGACGAGGAGGCGCGCAACCTCGTCGCGGGCGCCGCGGCGGCGCTGCGCGAGCTCGGGATGCCGTGGTGGTCGGCGCGCGCGATCAGCGCGCTGCCATCACGCTGAGCGCTCGGTCGGCGGCATCCGTGTGACCTTCGCGGTGAGCGGAATACCCTCGGAGCGCGCGAAGCGCTCGAGCTCGAGCCGCAACGCTTCCGCAGTATGGCGATCGAGGTCCGCGATCTCGATCCGGTAGTCGTCCGCGTCGCTCACCGCTTTGGCGCCAACTTCTGTTCCGTGCAGGTCGCGTCGCGATGGATCTTTTGCGCGGCGGCCTTGACCACTTTGTTCAGCTTCTTGATCTGCGCGGCGCTCAGCGGACCAGGAATCGAGATGGAGATCACGTAGCTCTCGTTGCTGTTCGGTGGTCCTGGCACGTCTGTCCTCCTCGTGTCGTTTCAACGGGCGTCTTCGATTCCGTCGAAGAAGTCGTCGGCGCGCAGCACGACGGGCGCGCCGTCGTAGTCGCGCACGAAGTACCAATCGTCGGCGGGCTCCGGCTCGATGATCGGGGCGGGGCGCTCCCCGCAGGCGAGCCGGATGTACATGCTGGTGATGTTCACGTTGCCGGCAAGATCGAGCAGGATGGCGCTCAGCCCGAAGCGGCCGGCGTTGATCTCTGTCAGGCACGGTGCGCCGTCCGCGTTTTCGCGCGCGTCGAAGCAAAAGACGCCGGATGCGCGCGGCTCGATCGCGAGCACAGCCGCCGTCACCACGTCGGTGACGCGCCGATCGGCGATACGCTTGCCGAGCGCCGCGAGCCCGACGCCGGTCGGCGCCGCGGCGCCACCGAGATAGGAGAGTCGCTCGTATACGTGCGCGATGATGAGCTGGCCCTCGGCGAACAGCGCCTGGCCCGCGAAGTCGCGGCCCGGAAGGTGCTCGGCGAGCGTGAACTCGGACGGATCGATGCCTCGCATCTCCGCCCAGTATGCAATCCACGCACGTGCCTGCTCCGGGCGCGCGACGAGCAGCGCGCCGAGGCCGCCGGTGCCGCGGCGTCGCCGACACCACAGACGCGGGTGACGCGCCAGGCTCGCGAAGGCCGCATCGATGTCGTCGAGCGTCTTCAGCGCCACGGTCTCCGGCACCGCCACGCCGTGCGCGTCGAGGAACTCGGCGAAGGCGTACTTGTCCTGGCACAGGTCGATCGTCGCGAGTGATGGCAGCAGGGAGCGGCCGCCGAGCATCGAGCCCATCGCCGCCAGAGCGCGCGCGTCGCCGTCGCTCGTGGGCAGCGTAACGTCGATGCGCTGGCGAGCGATCAGACCGTTCAGCGCGTCGGCGAACGTCGGATGTGCGGTTGACGGCAACAGATATCGCTGGTCGGTGGCGGCAGCACGCAAGACGAAGCGATCGTGGTGAGCGCCGAGAATCGTCATCGACGTCCCGCTCGAGCGGAGCGCTCTGACGAGATTATTGGCGGCGCCGGTGCCGGCGCCGAGCACGAGGATTCGTCGGCTCATCCGATTTGCCGCCGGCCTCCCGTCGGAGAAGTACGAACTCGAGGTGGTGCTAGTATCCGGCGCGACTCTAGGCGGCGGTGTACACCTTGTCAAGCGCAGGCCGAGGGAGGGCATGGCGATGCCGAGGCAAATGACACGCGCGTATCCGAACGAAGTGCTGCGCGATCAGCTCATCGTGGCCGCAAAGCCGGACATCGATTACCGACGACTCGAAGATGCGGTCGGCCGAGCCGGCGGCCGGCTTGGGCCGCTCTTCCGCCGTCCTCGCGCTCAGCTCGTCGAGCACGTCAAGGAGCTGCGCGCGAGGCGAGGATCGGTGCCCGACCTCACGGTGTTCCATGAGGTCATCGCGCGTGAGGAGCGTCACCCGGGGATCCGCCGCGCTCTTCACCGGCACGTGGCCGGCGCGTATCGCAAGGCACCGGCCGACATCCCGTTCGAGATGACGACGTGTGCTGATCCGGTGCGAGCGCTGCCGCATGCCGTCACGCCGACGCCAAATTACGTGCAGCGCCAGAGATATCTGCACGCCGCGCCGCACGGGATCGACGCGCGCTGGGCGTGGTCGCAGGGCGGGGACGGCACCGGCGTTCAGATCGTGGATATCGAGCGAGCCTGGAACTTTCGCCACGAGGACCTCGCTGATTTTTTCGGCGGCGTCGTGGACGGCCAGCCGATCGACTGCTTGCGGGAGCGCAATCACGGCACCGCTGTTCTCGGCATCCTGAGTGGTGACAAGAACGACTTCGGGGTGACGGGCATCGCCCCGAACGCGAACATCCGCGCGATCTCGATCCGCGCGCCGGGCTTTCCCGAGAATCTCGTGCCGGGCACTGCGGAAACCTCAGCCGCGATCCATGTGGCGGCCGATCTTCTGAGCGTCAACGGCACGATGCTCGATACCGGCCACATCATTCTGCTGGAATTGCAGCGTCCAGGCCCCGACGACGACCACATCCCGGTCGAATGGTGGCCGGATGACCTGGCGGCCATCCGATACGCGACCTCGCTAGGGCTCATCGTCGTCACCGCAGCCGGCAACCAGGGCCTGAGCCTCGACGACGACCGCTTCGACCGAGGGCTGGCTGGATTCGGGCCGGACTGGACCAACCCGTTTAGACGCGGGGCCGCCGACTCGGGCGCCATCGTCGTCGGCGCCGGTGTCCCGCCCGTCGGCCATCACGGGCGAGAGCGGTCACGGGCGAACTTTTCGAACTACGGCGCGATGCTCGACGCCCAGGCATGGGGCGATGAGGTGATGACGACCGGGTATGGCGATCTCAGTGGCGGTCTCGAGGAGCACTGGTACACGAACGGCTTTGGCGGAACGTCGGCGGCCGCCGCGATCGTGGCGGGGGCGCTGGCGTGCGTGCAGAGCGCCCGCCGGAAGCGAGGCCTCCCGCCGCTCGACGCGCGCGGCGCGCGGCGGCTTCTTCGCAGCGCAGGCAGCGCGCAACAACCGGATGCCGGCTTTCCGGTCACTGAGCGAATCGGCAAGCTTCCCGACCTGCGCCGGATGATTCCGAAGCGGCGGTCCCGACGCTAGGCCTTCCCTTCCAGCGCGCGCCGCAGCTGGTCGAGATGGTTGTCGTCGTGCCACGCCATGAGCGTCAGGAAACTGTCGAGGGTGATCGTGCCGCGCACAGGGTGCGTGCCGCCACGCTCCCAGTCGGCGGGCGTGCGCTGGCCGAGGAACGCGAGCGTCTCCGCACGCCGCTTTCGGAACGCGGCCAGCGCCGCCGGCGCGTCGTTGCGCAGATATTGCCGCTCTTCGGCCCAGCGATCGGGATCGGGCGCCGCCAGGCGTGGATTGTCGGAGGCGACGATCGTCTGAAAGCGCAGCAAGAACGCCTCCTCGATGTCTCGGAGATGGCACACGATCTCCTTCGGGGCCCAGTTCTTCGCGTCGGGACGGCGCGACAGCGCCTCGTCGTCGTGGCCGCGGATCGCCGCGGCCAGCTCGTCCGCCGTGCGCTCCAGGCGCTTGATCCGCTGCTCGCGCGGCTGCTTCGCGTATTCCTCCATCGTCGGCATCGCGCTCCTCCTGAGATCCGTGACGAGCTGATGAAACAGGCTCGACTCGCGTTTGTAGAAGCCTTCCGTGTGATACGACTCTTCGAGCCGCAGCACCGTGTAGTCCAGATGGTGTCCGACCTCGTGCAACAGCGTCCTCAGATAGGTCCGAAACGCGACGACGCGCTTCTGCTTCGCCGTACGCATCCAGAGCTGGATCTTCGGACGCTTGCCCCGCTCGGCGGTGTAGAGGCCGTGCAGCTCGCCCCAGCCGGCGTGCGGCCGAGCCGCCAGCACCTCGACCCGCACGGGCGGCGCGCCGAGCACTTCCATGAGACCACCGATGACTCGCTCGCTCGCGGCCTGTGTGGCGGCGCGATTCTCGGCCAGCAGGGCGGACTCCACGGCGTCGACGGCGGCGGCGAACCGCTCGGCCTGCGGCAGCCGGATCTCGGTGATCGCGTCGCTGCGCCGATAAATCGCCTGTTGGGCGCGCGACAGCCGCGCGTAATACGAGAACGGCATTTCCTGTTATATGTTACCCGCCTCGCGACGGCTATTTGCCGGTCCAGCGCGGCGCGCGCTTTTCCAAAAACGCCTTCGCGCCCTCCACACGATCTTCGGTGGTGCGCAGCAGCGTCGAGAGATCACCCTCGAGGCGCAGCCCGTCCGCGAGCGGCAGCTCGAGGCCTTTGACCACCGCTTCTTTCGCGTAGCGCAGTGCCACCGGCGCTTTCGCCGCCATCGCGCGTGCGAGCTCGGTGGCCGCCTTCAGGGCCTCGCCGGTCGGCACGACGCGCTCCACGAGGCCGATGCGCAGCGCCTCGTCGGCGGGGATGCGCGCGCCGGTGAGGATCATCTCCAGCGCTTTGCCGCGCCCGACCAGCCGAGGCAGCCGTTGCGTGCCGCCGCCGCCCGGAATGATCGCAAGATTGATCTCGGTCAGGCCCATTTGCACGCCGACCGCGGCGATGCGGATGTCGCATGCGAGGGCCAGCTCGAGGCCGCCCCCGAACGCGAAGCCGTTCATCGCGGCGAGGATCGGCTGCGGGCAGCGATCCATCTCCTGACGGAAGTCCACGCGACGGCGGTGTTCGCGAAACTGCACCGGGACGAGCGGGGCTACGAACTCGCGGATGTCGGCGCCCGCCGAAAACGCGCGCTCGCCGGCGCCGGTGACGATGATCACCTTGACGGCATCGTCGATGACCAGGCCGTCGAAGCAGGCGGTCAGCTCGCGGCGCATGACGTCGTTCATCGCGTTGTGGACGTCGGGCCGATTCATAGTGATCGTGGCGACGGCGTCCTCGACCTCATAGCGGATCGCTTCGTATTTCGTGCTCACGCGAGACTCCTTGTGGTCATGGATCAGCGGATGATCTTGCGGGCGCGAAGGTCGGCGATCGCGTCCGCGGCGTAGCCGGCGGCGCGCAGCACGTCGTCGGTGTGCTGGCCGAGCGTCGGCGAGGGGCCGGCATCGCGGGTGGGCGTCGCGGAAAAGAGCAGTGACGACCCGGGCAGCGTGAGGCGCCCGACCTCGGCGTGATCGTACTCGCGCGCCAGCCCGTGGTGGCGGGTGAGCGGATGCCGACGAAACTCGTCGATGCTGTGCACGGGGCCCGCAGGGATGTCGTGGCTCTGCAGCGTCGACAGCCACTCGTCGCGCGGGCGCGATTTGAAGCGCGCCTCGAGGATCGGCAGCAGCACCGCGCGGTTGTCCAGGCGCAGCATCCACGAGCCGAAGCGCGGATCGTGCGCGAGGTCCTCGAGCCCCAGCGCCTGACAGAGCTTCACCCAGAACCCCTGGTTGCCGCACGCGAGGAAGAGCCACTCGCCGTCGCCCGCCTGATAGAGACGATACGTCGGGTTGTCGCGAAAGACCGAATGCTTGCCCGGATAATCGACGAAGTTGCCGGCTTGCAGCGCGATCACCGCGTGCAGGAGCGACGTCTCCACCTTCTGCCCGATGCCGGTGCGCTCGCGCACGAACAGCGCGGCCAGCACGGCCTGGGCGGTGAGCGCGGCCGCATAGTAATCGACGACCGCGATGCGGAGATACTGCGGCGGTCCGCCGAAGCCCTGCAGCGCCATGATGCCCGCCAGGCCCTGCAGCAGCGGATCGAAGCCGGGCCGGTCCACGTACGGGCCGCTCGAGCCGAACGCAGTGGTAGAGCAATAGATGAGGCGCGGGTTCAACGCGCGCAGCGTCGCGTCGCCGACCCCGAGGCGATCGGCCACGCCCGGACGCATGTTTTCCATCACGACGTCGGCGTCGCGCGCGAGACGCTCGACGACGGCGCGGCCGTCGAGAGTCTTGAGATTCAGAGCAATCGACCGCTTGCCGCGGTTCCACGCGAAGAAGCCGGGCAGCTCGCGGAACGAATCGCCCTCGAGCGACTCGACCTTCACGACGTCGGCGCCGAGATCGGCGAGCATCGTCGCCGCGTATGAGCCGGCGATGTAGCTCGTGAGGTCGATGACGCGCACGCCCTCGAGCGGAGTCCGAAGATCGAGCACCGCGCCCTCAGCGGGCCACGCGGCGCACGATCAGCTCGCGGTGGTGCTCGGCGTCGCCGTAGAGCGGCTCCAGCGCCTTGGCGCGCTTGAAATAGAGGTGCAGGTCGTACTCCCACGTGAAGCCGATGCCGCCGTGCACCTGGATCGCCTCGCCGCACACCTTCCGCGAGGCGTCGTTGACGTACGACTTCGCCACGGACGCCGCGAGCTCGGCGTCCTCGGCGCCGCTGTCGAGCGCCCACGCCGCATAGTAGGTGGCGGAGTGCGAGTTCTCGACCTCGAGCAGCATCTCGGCACACTTGTGACGGATGGCCTGGAAGGAGCCGATCGGCTGGCCGAACTGCTCGCGGACTTTCGCGTACTCCACCGCCATGTCCAGGCAGCGGCGCGCGGCGCCGAGCATCTCGGCCGCCGCGCCGACCGCGCCGCGAAGCAGGAGGAACGGTAGCGCCTCGGCTGACAGCCGGGCTTCGGCGGCGACCGTCGTGCCGTCTAGCGTCACCTGCGCCAGTCGCGTGCCCGGATCCATGCCCGCCAGCGGCGTGATCGACAGCCCCGGCGCCGACGTCTCGACGACGTACACGGCCAGGGTATTGCCGCTGCGCGCTGGCACGAGGACGACGTCCGCAACGTGCGCCCACGGTACGAACTGTTTGACACCGCTCAGCGCGACCTTGCCGCCGCGCTCCTCGGCGCGCGTGTGGATCGCCTCGGGCAACAACGCGAGATCGCGTTCCTGCAACGCGACGGTGCCGCGTGCGCGGCCCGAGGCGAATGCCGGAAGCCATCGACTCTTCTGGGCCGGACCGGCGAAGCGGTCGATGGCCATGCCGGCGAGCGCGGTCGGCAGATAGGGCGACGGGCAGGCCGCGCGCCCGAGCTCCTCTTCTAGAATTGCCGTCTCGACGAGCCCGAGCGCGCTGCCGCCGACATCTTCGGGCAACACCAGGCCGAGCCAGCCGAGCTGCGCCATCTCTTTCCACAGCGCCTCGCTCTCGCCGCGCGGGTCGTCCCACAGCGCGCGCACGTGCGCCGGCTTGTTGTGCTCGTCCAGAAACGCGCGGGCGGAATTGCGCAGCAGCTGCTGGTCGGCGCTGAACGAAAAGTCCACGCCCGCCTCCTCTACGCCTTCACGCGGTCGGCGCGGATCTCTTTGGGCAGCCCCAGCACGCGCTCGCCGATGACGTTCTTCTGGATCTCCGACGAGCCTGAGTAGATCGTGCCGGCGCGCGCCCAGAGGAACGCGTACGCCCAGCTCGACCGGACGCCGGACGACGAGTCGACGTCGAGCGTGGTTTCTTCGAGCCCGCCGTCGGTGATCTGTCCGTACGGGCCCAGAATCTCGAGGCACAGCTCGTAATACCGCTTCTCGAACTCGCTATACGAGAGCTTCGTGATCGACGAGGCGGCCCCCGGCGAGTCGCCTTTCTGCAGCGCTGACAGCACGCGCAGCGCGGCGTAGCGCTGGACTTCCATCTCCGCGAAGACGCGCCCGAGCTTGGCCCGCACGACGGGATCCTCGAGCAGCGGCCGGCCTCCGCGCGAGAGCTTCTTCGCCGCGTCGACGAGGCGATCGAACGCGGAGGCGTAACGCGTCACGCGCGCCATCGAGTTGCCGCCGCGCTCGAAGCCGAGCGTGGTCTGCGCGATCTCCCAGCCCTGACCGAGGCGGCCGATGAGATCGCTCTTCTCGGCGCGCGCATTCGTCATGAACACTTCGTTGAACTCCGAGCTGCCGGTGATCTGCTTGAGCGGCCGCACCTCGACGCCCGGCTGGCGCATGTTGAAGAGCAAGCACGAGATGCCTTTGTGCTTCGGCACACTCGTATCGGTGCGCGCGAGCAGGATGCCCCAATCCGCGATGTGCCCGCCGCTCGTCCAGATCTTCTGGCCATTCACCAGAAAGTGATCGCCTTTGTCCTCGGCGCGCGTACGCAGGCTGGCCAGGTCCGAGCCGGAGTTGGGCTCCGAGTAGAGCTGGCACCACATCTCTTCCGCGGTGAGGATCTTCTTGAGGTAGCGCTCCTTCTGCTGGGG
This sequence comes from Candidatus Rokuibacteriota bacterium, assembly GCA_036802765.1. GTDB lineage: Bacteria > Methylomirabilota > Methylomirabilia > Rokubacteriales > CSP1-6 > AR12. Next base: position 13,424 of record DAIRVP010000023.1, on the reverse strand, counting down.
CGTGCCGTGCACGATGATCGTGGGCCCGATGAAGCCGACCCCGAGGCCGTTGATCGGCGCCGGCGCGTTCGCGCGCGCCATCTCATCGGCGGCGATGGCCTGCTGCATCGGCGTCGCCCCGCGGCCGCCGTACTCCTTCGGCCAGCCCATGCCGACGTAGCCGGCCTCGTACATCGTGCGATGCCACGCGCGGCGCTCCTCGAGCGTCTTGAGCTCGGTGCTCGGAACGTTCGCAGAAAACCACGCGCGGGCCTGATCGCGGAACGCGCGATCCTCGGCCGAGAGGGTCAGATCCATCGCAAGCCTCCAGTCGGAATGGACGTTTCTAGCACGCGCCTTCCGATGAGGCAATCAGGCGGGCGGCGGCAGTCGATAGATCGCGGTGTGCAGGATGTGAGCGACGGGCCGCGCGGTGTCGCCGGCGACGATGACGACGTCGACCTCGACGAACTCGCGGCCCTTCTTCTCGAACAACGAGCGCACCTTGCCGCGTGTGGCCAGCCGGTCGCCGACGCGCGCGCCGCCGAGATGGCGCACGGCGCTGCCGACGTGGATCCACGGGCTCATCGTCACGTTGCGATCGAGCGCGCGGTTGCCCTGCTCGAGCAGAAAGCCAGGATGCACCCAGCCGCCGGTGCCGCGATAGAGCGCGAGCGCCTCGCCGACTTTCGCGACGTACGCTTCCGCCTGGCCTGCGTCGTAATGAACGCGTGGCGTGCCGAGCATCGCCAGCGACGCCAAGTGCACGCGCGTGGCTTCGGGTCGGCGCTCGGGGAGCGGCGCTTCGCCATAGGCGGCGAGGTTGATGGGCGTGGGCTGCCCCGCGGGGATGGTCGCGGTGAGCGTCGCGCACTCCGGCGTCGCGGGCGTACCCGCCGTCACCGTCGCCGTCACGCCGCGGCCGTCGCGCGCGGTGACCACGCCGGTGACCGTCACCGCATCGCCGTCCATCACCGGCTTCACGAAGCGCACCGTTGCGGTGCCGCGCATGAGCCAGGCGGCGCCGAAGGCGGCCGCCAGCGGCTGCGTCATGTAGGCGTACACGGTCACGCCGGGCACGAGCGCGCCCGGGAACCCGTAGCGCCGGGCGGTGACGTCGTCGTGGATCTTGTTCTCGCCGGTCGACGTGTTCTTCGCGGTCACGCGATAGACGGGCAAGGTCTCGGACACGGCGTCGAGTATAAATCCGCGGCCTAAACTCCCAATAGCCGACTACGACGTGCCAACCGGATGGTTTCGCGCGCGTCGGAATACTGCGGCTCGTACTCCGTCTGGGCAGGTAGGATCGGCTGCCCGCACGCAGTGCACGGCCTACCGCTGCCGGCCCACAACGTGTCGGGGTCTGCGAGCTCCGTACGAAAACACCGGCAACGTTCAAAGCTCGTGAGAACTGGCAGGTGCACGTATAATCCTTGAGGATGCGCGCCGGTCTAATCGCCCTCATCGTCGTGGTCGTCGTCATCGTCGGCATCGTCGGCTGGGCGATCAGCGTTCAGAACCGGCTGGTCGGCCTCGAGCAGGACGTCAACGAGAAGTGGGCCCAGGTCCAGAACGTCTACCAGCGGCGCGCCGATTTGATCCCCAATCTCGTCGAGACGGTGAAAGGCTTCGCCGCGCAGGAGCGGACGGTGCTCACGGAAGTCACGCAGGCGCGCGCCAGCGCCACCAGCATCAAGCTCACGCCGGAGGCGTTGAACGACCAGCAGGCGATGGCGAAATTTCAGGCCGCGCAGAACCAGCTCTCCGGCGCGCTGAGCCGCCTGCTCGTCACTGTCGAGCGTTATCCCGAGCTCAAGTCCAACCAGAACTTCCTCACGCTGCAAAGCCAGCTCGAGGGGACCGAGAATCGCATCACGGTCGAGCGCCAGCGCTATAACACGGCCGTCCGTGACTACAACACGCGGCTGCGCATCTTTCCCGGCAGCCTCGTGGCCAGCATGATGGGTTTCAAGCCGAAGGCGTTCTTCGAGGCGGCGCCGGGCAGCGAGACGGCGCCCAAAGTGAAGTTCTAGGCTGCTTCTCGGCGTAGTTCTCGCGCTCGCCCTCACGCTCCCGCCTGCACCGACCGCCCGAGTCAACGATTACGCCGGCGTCTTGTCGGCGTCCGAGCGTCAGCATCTCGAGAGCACGCTCGCCGAGCGAGAGCGCAGCACCGGCGCGCAGATGTTCATCGCGATCTTCCCGTCGCTCGAAGGCGACAGTGTCGAGGACGTCGCCGTCCGGCTCGAGGAGCGCTGGAAGGTCGGCAAGAAGGGCGTCGACAACGGCGTGCTGCTGGTGGTCTTCCTCGCCGAGCGCAAGCTACGTATCGAGGTCGGCTACGGGCTCGAGCCGGTGATCACGGATGCCGTCGCCGCGGGGATCATCCGCGACGCGATCGCGCCGCGCTTTCGGGAGCGACGCTACGCCGCCGGCCTCGAGGCCGCGGTGAACGAGGTGTACACGCGCATCGGTGGCGGCACGCCGGGCGCCGCGCGCGGCACGCCGGCGCGGCGGAAAACCGCCGATCCGGCCACCGTGCTGCTGCTCGCGCTGATCTTCGGCGTGTTCGGCGTCGCGTTCTTGAGCGTCATGCGCGCGTCGAGCCGGCGTGCGGTCACCGCTGACCGTGGCGGGTGGAGCTCGCACCCGCCGATCATCTGGGGCGGGGGCGGCGGCTGGGGTGGTGGTGGCTCCTGGGGCGGTGGCGGGGGCGGCGGCGATTTCTCCGGCGGGGGCGGCGGCAGCTCCGGCGGCGGCGGCGCCAGCGGCGACTGGTGATGTTCGGACGACACCCGCGATGGGCGCGCGGCGTGATCAGCGAGGCTGACCTCGATGCCATCTCCACGGCCGTGCGCGAGGCCGAGCGTGGCACGTCGGCGGAGATCCGTGTCCACATCGAGCGCCGCATCGCCCATGGCCTTCGCCGGAGGACGACCGATCCGATGGAGCGCGCGCGCCACGTCTTTTCCGGACTCGGAATGCACCGGACTACGCATCGCTCGGGCGTGTTGATCTATCTCGCCATCGAAGACCGCAAGCTCGCGATCATCGGTGACGACGGCATTCATACCCGTGTCGGTGACGACTACTGGAACGGTGTGCGCGACCGTATGGTCGAGCGGCTGCGCGCAGGCGCGCTCCGCGCGGCCGTCGTCGGCGCCGTTGCCGAGGTCGGCGCGGCGCTGGCGCGCTTTTTCCCGCGCCGGCCCGACGACGACGTCGACGAGCTGCCCGACGACGTCAGCCTCGGCCGCTAGGGCCGTTCGGTCGGCGGTCGGCGGCATGTCTTCTGCACCCCAACGCGAAACGCTGTATGTGCTTTGCGCATCATTAAGGTGTAGGTTCTCGGGAAGGAGCGGCCAGATGAGAGGGCAAGCTGCGCTCGTGGCGCTGATCGTGACGCTGATTCCTGCCACTGTGCTCGCCCAGGCCGCCAGCCCCGACACGGAAACGCAGCTCCAGCAGGACTTGCGGCACCGGCGCGTGATCGTGAAACCGACGACGCCACTGAGCGAAGTCAACCGCGACCTCGATCGCGTCGAGTTGGAGGGGGCTCAGCAGCAGGAACGCGCGGCCATCGAGCGGAAGCTGTCTCGTCCGGCCCAGACTCCGCCGCATGTCGACGACGATTTCAAAGGTGGCATCCAGACGCGCAGTCTGAACAATCTGCTCGGCAAGTAGACCCCGGACGTCCCCCTCCGAGCGCCACGCGCTCACGACCGCAGCCGGCGATCCGTGCTAGGCTGCCAATTCCGATGACGCGCGACGAGATCCCGACCCCTGCGCTCCTGCTCGACATGGATCGCTTCGAGCGCAACCTGGAGCGCATGGCCAAGCACGTGCGCACTGCCGGCAAGCAGTTGCGGCCGCACGCCAAGACGCATCGCTGTCCGGAAATTGCCCATCGGCAGATCGCCGCCGGCGCACTCGGCGTGGCGTGTGCCAAGCTCGGCGAGGCGGAAGTGATGGCGCGCTTCGGCATTCGTGGCCTGCTGATCACCACGGAAGTCGTCGCGCCCAGTGCGCTGCGCCGGCTGACGCGCCTCGTCGCGGAGGCGCCCGACACCATGGTCGTGGTCGACAACCGGGACAACGTCGATGCGCTCGCGCGGGCCGCGGCCGAGGACGGGGTCACGCTCAACGTGATGATCGACATCGACGTGGGCGGTCGGCGCACTGGTGCGCAACCCGGAGAGGCCGCGCTCGAGCTCGCACGCCACGTCGCCCACCGCGGCGCGCTGCGACTGCGCGGCTTGCAGGGGTATGCGGGGCACTGCGCGCACGTGATGGGATGGGCCAAGCGCCGCGAGGCCTCGCACGCCGCGATGACGCCGCTGATGGAGACGCGCGCACGCCTCGAAGCCGACGGCTTGCCGATTGACATCGTCGCTGGCGGGTCCACCGGCACGTTCGATATCGACGTCGAGCTGCAAGGACTGACGGAGCTGCAGAGCGGGTCCTACTGCGTGATGGATGTCGACTACCGGCGCATCGGCGGCCGCGCGGGCGACACGCTGACCGATTTCGAGATGGCGCTGACGGTGGCGACGACGGTCGTCAGCGTTCCGACGGGCGAGCGCGCGATGGTGGACGGCGGCCTCAAGGCGTTCTCCACCGACAAGCCGTTTCCGCCGGAGGCGGTCGAGCGCCCCGGCGTCGAGTACGGCTTCGCCGGAGACGAGCACGGGCGCCTGACGATCACCGATCCCTCGCGCGCGCCGCGCCTGGGCGAGCGGATCGAATTCTTCCCGCCGCACTGCGATCCGACGTTCAACCTCTACGACCGCGTCTGGTGCGTGCGCGGCCCGCGCGTGGAGGCGGTGTGGGACATCGCCGCGCGCGGCCGATCCGACTGAGCACCGGCGCGGGCGCGTCCGGCATCCCAAGCGCATGCGGTGGCTGATCGCCCTGGCGGGCGCGCTGTGGATCGCCGTCATCGTATGGGACACGTTCGAAGCCCTCGTCCTGCCTCGCCGTGTCACCCGCCGCTTTCGAACGACGCGGATGTTTTTCCGCACCACCTGGTGGATCTGGTCGGCGGTCGCGCGACGGATGCGCGCGTCGGGCCGCCGCGAGACCTATCTCTCGTTCTACGGCCCGCTGTCGCTGCTGCTGCTGTTCGCCGCGTGGGCCGCCAGTCTGATCGTGGCATTCGCCATGGTCCAATTCGGGCTCGGTACCCGACTGTCCGTCCCGGGCGGCGGCGCATTCGTGCACCACGTCTACATGAGCGGCGAGACGTTCTTCACCCTCGGCCTCGGCGACGTGACGCCGCTGTCTGTCGTCGGCCGCATCGTGCTGGTGATCGAGGCCGGCATGGGATTCGGCTTTCTCGCGCTCGTCATCGGATACATGCCGGTCCTCTACCAGTCGTTCTCGCGCCGCGAGACGGAGATCACGCTGCTCGACGCGCGCGCGGGCTCGCCGCCGAGCGCGGAGGAGCTGCTACGCGGCCACGGTGAAGATCTCGACCAGCTCACCGAGCTGCTGCGCGAGTGGGAGCGCTGGTCCGCCGACGTGCTCGAGTCACACCTCTCGTATCCGGTGCTCTCATTTTACCGGTCGCAGCACGACAACCAGTCGTGGCTCGCGGCGCTCACCGCTATGCTCGACACGAGCGCGCTCGTGGCCATCGGCGTCGAGGGCACCTGTCAGCGGCAGGCGCGGCTGACGTTCGCGATGGCTCGCCACACAGTCGTCGATCTCGCCCAGGTCCTCGGACGGCCGCCGCTCGACGACACCGATCGGCTCTTCCCCGACGAGCTCGCTCGGCTGCGCGCCTCGCTCGCCGCGGCCGGCGTCGGCCTGCACGTCGGCGCGGGCGCCGACGAGAAGCTTGCCGAGATGCGACGGATGTACGAGCCGTACGTCGCGGCGCTCTCACGGCACCTCATCATGCCGCTGCCGCCGTGGCGCGCTGGCGCGGCGTCACGCGAGAATTGGCGCACGACGGCGTGGGGCAACCGTGGCCCCGGTCCGCGTGGCGGCGTCGATCCGCACGAGGACGATTGATGGAGCGTCGACGCCTCGGGCGCACCGACATGGACGTGAGCGCGCTCGGCTTCGGCGGCAGCGAGATCGGATACGAAGGCGTGAGCCAGAGCGTCGCCACGCGGCTGCTGAACGCCGCGCTCGACGCAGGTCTCAACGTGATCGACACCGCGGAGTGCTATGCCGACAGCGAGACGCTCATCGGGCGCGCGGTCGGCGGCCGCCGTCGTGAGTTTCACCTCTTCACCAAGGTCGGCCATGCCGCCGGCTGGGGCCGCGAGGACTGGCGGCCGCCGGCGATTCTCAAATCGATCGAGCGCAGTCTCGGGCGTCTGCGCACCGACGGGGTCGACCTCGTGCTCCTGCACTCGTGCTCCGAGGGGGTGCTGCGCCGTGGCGACGCGATCACCGCGCTCGAGACGGCGAAGCAGCGCGGCCTCACGCGCTACATCGGCTACAGCGGCGACGAAGCGGCGGCGCGGTACGCCGTCGAGACCGGCCGCTTCGACACGTTGCAGATTTCCGTGAGCATCGCCGATCAGGCGGCGATCGACGCCGTGCTGCCGGCGGCGCGTGAGCGGACGATGGGCGTGATCGCCAAGCGGCCGGTGGCGAACGTGGCGTGGCGAAGCCGCTCGCGGCCGCCCGCGAGCGCCTATCATCGCACGTACTGGGAGCGGCTGCGGACGCTCGACTACGCCTTTCTCGCACGACCGCTCGACGAGGCGGTGGCGACGGCGCTGCGCTTCACGCTGAGCGTTCCCGGTGTTCACACCGCGATCGCGGGAACCAGCAAGCCGGAGCGATGGGCGGAGAACGCGCGACGGCTCGAGGCCGGCACGCTGCCGGCTTCGGAGTTCGACGCGATTCGCGCGCGCTGGCGCGAGCGCGCCGCGCCCGACTGGACCGGCCAGACCTAGGAGGTGGGGGGCCCCGAAATGGCCCCCCACACCCCCCAAACTCTCGGCCGCGCCCCGGCGGCCGCTCACGGAGACTGCGGCGGTATCCCGGGCACGTGCCCACGCTCGCGCAGCTCGAAGAGCATGCGGCGAGCGCGCGGGAAGTCGCTCATGGTCCAGCGCGGAAGATCGGTCGGCGCGCGCTCGTCCATGACCGCTTGCAGCTCGCGTGTCGCTTCGCTCCATCGACGTTGCGCGACGTAGAGCCGCGCGAGCTCCACCCGACCACCAGTCCGGTGTGGATCGAGCTCGAGCGCGTGAACGAAGTCGGCTTCCGCTTTCGTGCGATCGCCGCCCATCAGGATGGGAAGCCCGGCCGCCAGGCCACCGGCGAGGATGAGTCCGTCGACGTTCGACGGATTCAGTCGCAGCACCGTATTCGACTCCTCGCGTATCGTCGCGAGCAGTCCGACCGCTCGCGTGCCGCCGCTGATCTCTGCCGAGCGGCCGGTGTTGAACGCGAGCAGAAGGTGAGCGCGCTCGTCGCGCGGAGCGAGCGCGATGGCCCGCCGCGCGGCGCCCGCACCCTCTGCATATGCCGTGTGCCGTTCGGCGTCGGAGCGCGCGAGAAAGTCGCCGGTGAGGAACCACACGTTTGACAGCTCCACCAGGGCCTCGACACTCGGGCGGTCGGCCACCTCCGCCTCCAGCAATGCGCGTGCGCGATCGAGGCGGGCCGGATCTTCATGCCACGCCGCGAGCAGCGCGCGGGCCTGCTCGACCCGGGTCTCCGCGCCGACCACGATGCCGGCCAGCGCCACGATGACGAAGACGGCCACGAGTCCGGTGAAGCGCGCGGCGCCGCAGCGGCTCACGCGCTCGGACGATAGGCGATCAGGTAGCGGTGCTCGCCCTCGAGGACGACCTCCCCGCGCTGGTTTTCGAGCGTCACGCGAAGCGTGAGGAGTCCGGCCGAGCGTTTACGCTCGAGTGCGGTGACCTCGTGGCGCGGCTTGATGGTGTCGCCGACGAACGCCGGATGCCGGAATCGTGTCGTCTGCTCCAGGAAGGCGACGATCGACGCTTCGATGATCGGCGCCAGCGTCGACGCGCCGACGGCGGTCATCGACGTCAGCAGCAGACCGTGCGCGAGCCGCCGGCCGAACCGCGTCGTCTTCGCGTACTCGTCGTCGTAGTGCAGCGGATGAGCATCGCCGGTCATGCCGGCGAAGAACATGAAGTGCGCATCCGTGAGCGTCTTCGAGGGACTCTCGAATCGGTCGCCGACCTTGAAGTCCTCGAACCAGCGCTGGGCACTCACCAGAGGCGCCAGAAGAGCTCGGTCACCTCGGCGGCCGAGCGCGCCGCGAAGATCGCGGGCCGCGACCGCGCCGCGAACGGCAGGCCCTCCGAGTACCAGGCGAGATGCTTCTTGAGCTGTACGAGCGCCGGGCGCTCCGACAGGTGCGTCTCGATGAGCGCGCAGTGGCGTCGGATGACGATTGCGCGCTCGTCTCGCGATACCTCGACGCCGCGGAAGATCCACGGGCGTCCCAGCGCGCCGCGGCCGATCATCACTGCCGCGCAGCCGGTAGCCGCGACCATCGCCCGCGCGTCATCGACCGACCGCACGTCGCCGTTGCCGGTCACCGGCAGGCGCACGGCGGCGACTACTTCGGCGATCACGTCCCACGGCGCGCGGCCGGTGTACTGCTGCGAGCGCGTACGCGGGTGCACGGTGATGCCGTCGATGCCCTCGCTCTCGGCCAGCCGCGCGATCTCGGGTGCATTGAGCGTGCGCTCGTCCCAGCCGCCACGGATCTTGATAGTGAGCGTGCCCGCGACGGCCTTGCGGAGCGTGCGGAGGATCACACCGGCGCGCAGCGGGTCGCGCATCAGCGCCGCGCCCTGTCCCTTGGCGACGATCTTCGCCACCGGGCAGCCCATGTTGAGATCGATCCCGTCGGCGCCGGCGGCCTCGAGTCGGCGAGCGGCCTCGGCGAGAACGTCGGGATCCTCGCCGAGCAGCTGCATCGCGAGCGGGCGCTCCTCGGGTAGGTAGGCGGTGAGCGCGATCGTTCGCGCGTTGTCCCGCACCAGCGCGCGGGCATCGATCTCTTCGCTCGTCAGGTGCCCGGCGCCGCACTCGCGCGCGACGAGCCGAAACGGCGCGTTAGTCACGCCGGCCATGGGAGCGAGTCGGAGGTCGAGCGCGCTCACCCCGTCATTCTATCGCGCTGCCGCGACGCGGCGTCAGCGACGCGCGGCGAGTACGGCGACGGGGAAGGCGAGGCGGACCGTCTCCCCGTCGCGCCGGGTCGCCATGTCGAGCGCGTCGTCGGCGACCGAGGCCTCGTAGATTGCGCGAATCCGGTCGGCGTCGCCTGGATTCGGGAACGACCGCGAGAGCAGCCCCTCGATGTCGGTTTGCAGCCGATAGAACGTCTGGCGCGGCGCGGGCATCCCGGCGGCGGCGAAGAGCGCCAGGTGCTCGGCCAGCGGCAGCGCACGTACGTGCGAGGGATCGCGGAGCACCTCCACGCGGTTGAACGCGGCCGCCTTCTCCGGCGCGGGCGCGGAGTCGATGACCATCACCGTGCCGCCGGGCGCGCACACGCGGCGCATCTCCGTGAGCGCCGAGCCGGGCTCGAGCAGGTGATGGAAGGCGAAGCGCGACACGACCAGCGTGAACGACGCATCGGAGAACGGCAGCGGCAGGACGTCGCCTTGCTTCCACGTCACGTTCTTCAGCCCTTGCTCCGCCTGGAGCGCGCGGGCGCGCTCGAGCATGGCCGGTGTGAGATCGATTCCCGTGACGTGTCGCGCCACCTTCGCGAAGGCGCAGGCGAGAATGCCTGGCCCGCACGCGACGTCGAGCACGGTGTCGTTCGGGCCGCAGCCGCTGAACTCGACGACCGTGCGTAGCGCGGCTTCGTCCCGGATCGAAGGCGCCGTCGCGAACGGCACCGCCTGGCGCGTGAACTGATCGAGGATCGCGTCTCGATGTGCGCGGGAATCGCTCATGACATTCTCTTGAAGAGCCGCCCGCCCTTCATGATGACGCGGAGGTTGTCCTGCATCTGGAAGACGCGCAGGTTCTTCAGCGGGTTGCCCTGCACGACGAGCAGGTCCGCGTACTTGTTCGGCTCGACGCTGCCGATCTTGTCCTGCATCCGGAACAGCTCGGCGTTGACCTTCGTGGCCGAGAGCAACACCTCCATCGGCTTCATCACCTGGCCCTTGAGCTCGAACTCGACCGCGCGCTGGGTCGTCATGTCGCCAAGCAAGTCGGAGCCCGAGCCGATCTTGCAGCCCGCCTTGTAGGCGTAGGTGAGTCCCTGCAACGACTGCTGACGCGCCATGTCGATCTTGGCGATCTGGTGATCACCAATGCCGTAGCGCTTGCCCTCGCGGTAGATCGCCTCGTACGTCACCATCGTCGGCACCAGGAATGCGTCCGCGTCCTTGATGGCTTTAGCCGCAGCCTCGCGGATCAGGTTGCCGTGCTCGATGGAGCGCACGCCCGCTTCGATGGCGCGGCGCACCGCGGAATCCGAGTAGGCGTGACTCAGGACGTACTTGCCGACAGCCTGCGCCTCTTCCACCGCCGCGCGCATCTCAGCGACGGTGAACTGCGTGGTGTCGAGCTCGTCGGATGGCGACATTGCGCCGCCGGAGGCCATGATCTTGATCTGGTCCACGTCGCGACGGATGTTTTCGCGCACAGCCCGCCGAACCTCGTCCGGTCCGTCGGCGATGAAGCCGACCATGCCGACGCAGCAGTCGATCGGATCGGTCCACTCCGAGCGGCGGCGCTTGTCGCCGTGCCCACCGGTCTGCGAGATGTAGCGCCCGGACACGAGCAGTCGCGGCCCCGGGAAATGGCCTTCCTCCAGCGCCATGCGAAAGCCGTAGTCGGCGCCGCCGGCGTCACGCACGGTCGTGAAGCCTTGCATGAGGCATTCTTCCGCCCGCTTCATCGCGCGCGCGGCGATGTACGACGGCGGATAGAACCGATGCTGATCCGTGATGTTCTCCGTCACCGCGCAAATGTGCACGTGGGCGTCGGTGAGCCCCGGCATCAGCGTGGCGCCGGCGCAGTCGATCGTGGTGACCGGCCCCGGCAGCGGGCCGGGACTGCCCTTCGCGCGAATCTCCTTGATGCGGTCGTCCTCGACGACGACCGTCGCGCCCTCGACCGGATCGGCGCCGGTGCAATCGATCAGAAACGCGTTCGTGAAGATGGTCAGGGACATTTTATCGACCTCCCGTGGTCGGCTAGAACCGCAGGTGGCGAGCGATAGGCACGTGTGGCTCCGTCGTTAGCGCGCGATGATCTTGGCGTCGTACATCCACACTTTTTCGTCGGCGCGCGGCGTCCATTCCACCGACTGCGCCACGCCGTAGAGATCGTGCTGCTGCCAGAGGAACACCCACGGCGCCTCGTCGCGCACGGTCTTCTGCAGATCCGCGTACGCCTCCGCGCGGGCCTTGGGATCCATCAGCGTCTGGGCGCGCGCGATCTTGTCGTCGATCGTCTTGTTATTGCCGTACGACGAATACGTCTGGTCGGCGAGGAACAGCGGCTGCATCGTTCCCTGACCGTGCAGGGCCGGCCCCCAGCCGAGGAAGAACATCTCCCCGGTGTTGCGGTTCTTGATCTTGTCCAGGTGCGTGCCCCACTCGTTCACGACGACGTTGGTTTTGATGCCGAGCCGCTGCAGCTGCGCCGCGATGGCCAGCGACACGTCCTTGTCGAGTGGATAACGCCCCGACGGCGTGTCCAGCGTCAGGTTCAACGACTTCGGATCGACGCCGGCCTCCTTGAACAACGCCAGCGCGCGCGCGGGATCGTGCTTGTAGCACTCGACGGGCGAGTAATCGACGTTGGGCGGCGCTAGGGGCCCGCACATGCGCGTGGCGCGGCCCTTGAGCACCTGCGTGATCAGCTCGTCGACGTCTACGGCGTGGTTCATCGCGCGGCGGACGCGCACGTCCTGCAGCGGACCGGGCTTGAGATTGACGAGCGCCAGATAGTTGATGCGCGACGACACGGTGGCGCGCAGCTTCGCGCGGCCGCTCTTCTCCACCGCTTCGACGACGTGGGGCGGTACGTCCTTCATGATGTCGATCTCGCCCGACAGCAGCGCGGCCATGCGGGCGCTGAACTCAGGGATGAAGCGAAAGGTCACGCGGCTCACGTCCGCGGGCCCCTGCCAGTAGTCCGGGTTGCGCTCGAGCACCAGCCGCTCGTCGCGTCGCCACTCGACGAACTTGAAGGGGCCGGTGCCGATCGGTTTCTCGGCGAGCTTGGCGGGACCCACCTCCTTGAGGGCCTTGGCCGGCATGATCAACGAGTTGGTGAGCGACGCGCTATCGACGAGGTTCGGCCAGGGCTGCTTGGTGATGAACCGCACGGTGTAGTCGTCGACGACCTGCACCTCTTTCACGAGGCCCCAGTAGGCGGCGGTGGCGAAGTGGCTCTTGTTGGCCGGGTCGAGCGCGTAGTCGATGGTGGCCTTCACCGAGGCGGCGGTGAACGGCTCGCCGTTGTGGAATTTCACGCCGCGCCGCAGCTTGAACTCCCACGTCGTATCGTTGACGACCTTCCACTCGGTGGCGAGCATCGGCTTTGGCTTGAACGTCTTCGCGTCGCGATCCAGCAGGCGATCGTAGATGTGCTCGAGCATGTTGTTGGTCGTCCAGTCGACGATCGTGACCGCGAGCATCGTGCGCGGCTCGGCACCGAATCCGACGACGACCTCTTTGGTCTTGCTTCGATCCTGGGCATGAGCGGGCGAGACAGTCGCGACCGCGACCAGCGCGAGCGCGACGATCGATATCGAACGGCGCATGACGGCCTCCTGATGGCATGGCGAATCGGGGCGCGCGGCCCCGGCGATCCAGAGCCCAGAGTGTATCGCGGGCCGTGATAGAGGAGCGCCACAGCTTTGCTGCGGCGATCCAAACGTTGGGGGTATCGGGGCCATGTCGAGGCCCCGCGCACCGTCGCCGCGTGATACCGAGGAGCGCCGCGATTCACTCGCGGCGTGACGAGCGTTGGGGGGTATGGGGGGCCATGTCGGGGCCCCGCGCACCGTCGCCGCGTGATACCGAGGAGCGCCGCGATTCACTCGCGGCGTGACGAGCGTTGGGGGGTATGGGGGGCCATGTCGAGGCCCCCCATTAATCAGACGCGCAGCTTCGGATCGAGCGTGTCGCGCAGCCAGTCGCCGAGCAGGTTGACGCCGAGCGCGGTCAGCGCCAGCGCCGCGCCGGGAAACGCTCCCAGCCACCACGCCACATACAGAAAGTCGCGGCTCTCGCTGAGCATGCTGCCCCACGCCGGCGTGGGGGGCTGCACGCCGAAGCCCAGGAACGAAATGGCCGCCTCGGCGACGACGAACTGCGAGAACTGAAGGCTCGCCACCACGATGATGGACGGCGCGACGTTAGGCAGCACGTGGCGAAAGAGCAGCCGCATGCGCCCCACGCCCAGCGCGGCGGCCGCGTGCACGTAGTCGCGCTGCTTCACCGACAGCACCTCACCGC
>DAIRVP010000022.1:0-43968 GCA_036802765.1 Candidatus Rokuibacteriota bacterium | reverse complement strand
TCGTGAATGAACTCGTGCGCGTAGTGGCGGACTTCTTTGAGCAGGCCGCCGAACGAGTTCTTGACCGCGCCGGTGGTCACCGAGTGCCCGTGCGTTTTCACGGTGGGAAGGTGGCAGACGTTCTTGCCGACGTACATGTTCGGGATCTCGATGCCGTCGGGGAAAATCTGGTTCAGCTTCAGCAGCGGGCTCTTGAATCGGTGGACGGTCCACTCGACGTCCGGCAGCGGTGTGAACGAGAGACCGTGGCGCTCGAGCACGCCATACCACCTGTTGTTCAGGCATCCCACCACCGGATTCGTGACGACGGTCTTGTTCTCGACCGGGAAGATGCGGCGACGGTCGTAGCCATCCTCGAGCAGCGCAGTGGCGATCCCGTCGACCTGCCACGGCTGGCTCGAGCACGCGGGGAAGTACTTCGTCCACGACAGGTTCAGCTTGAGGATGAGGTCTACGTCCCGCGAGAGCACCTGGTCGTACTTCACCAGGCGAATGAGTCGGCCGTAGTCGGCGACGACGGTGTCGGGACGTGTGCGGAGGATCGCGACCTGACTCTTCACGATCGTCTCATTCTACTACTGCGCGTGCGTACCGTAGATGATCAGCACGACGGCGACGATCCAGCACGCGGTGTTGATCAAAAGCGCGCGGTCGTTGAGAAACAGCTCCGAGGGATTGCCGCCCAGCTGCCGGCGGTACAGGAGATAGAGATAGCGGAAGATGCCGTACAGGACGAACGGCAGCGTCGCGGGAAGTAGCTGGGTGTGGAATTTTGCCACCGTCTCCGGCGACATCGTGTACAGCGCGTAAGCGGTCACCGTCGAGGCGGTGACGACGGCGATCATCTGATCGAGCAGCCCCGCGCTGTACTCGGCGAGAATCGGCCGGTGGCGCGCGGCCTCGGCCCCGAGCGCCAGGTACTCGTGCCGTCGCTTGCCGAGGGCGAGGAACAGCGCGCTGAGAATCGTGCAGATCAGCAGCCAGCCGGAGATCGCCACCTGGATGGCGAGCGTTCCCGCGAGCGCGCGAAGGACGAAGCCGACGGCGACGGTCAGCACATCGACGATGACCACGTGCTTGAGCCAGGCCGAATACGCGGACAGCAACACCACGTAGGCCACGGCCACGAGCACGAAGCCGAGCGAGATCCGCGTGGCCGCCGCGAGCGCCACGACCACGAGCCCGATCGCCACGCCCAGGGCGAGCCGCACCGGCAGCCGCCCGGCGGCGATGGGCCGCTCGCGCTTCTTGGGATGTAGACGATCCTTGTCGCGATCGGCCACGTCGTTCACCAGGTAGATCGCTCCCGACAGCGCGCAGAAGATGGTGAATGCGCCGAGCGCCGGCCAGAACGAGTCCGTGAACAGGCGCTGCCCGAAGACGAGCCCCGCGAACACGAAGAGGTTCTTGACCCATTGCCGTGGGCGCAACGACACCAGGACGGCAGCGAGCATCAGGCGTGACGCCTCACGAGGTCGTCAGGCTCATCCGATGGACTCGCACGCGCGGCGGACGGCGGCGATCACGCCGTCGACCTCGGCCTCGGTCATTTCCGGAAAGCATGGCAGCGACAGCACCTCGCGCGCGGCCCGGTGGGCTTCGGGCCAGCGGCGCTCGCCGTCGGCCGCGAACAGCGGCTGATCGGGGACGGCGCGCGGGTAATGCACCGCGGTGCCCACGCCGTCGTCCGCGAGGCGCTTGGCGAGCGCGTCGCGCTGGGCATGGCGCACCGTGAACAGATGGTAGACGTGACGCGCGCCAGGCCGCTCGACGGGGAGCCGGAGCGGCAGCCCGGCCAGGCCCGCGTGATAGCGGGCCGCGATGTGCCGCCGCCGGTCGGTCCACTCCCCGAGGCGTCGGAGCTTCACGCGCAGCCACGCCGCCTGGACTTCATCGAGCCGCGTGCAATAGCCGAGCTCCACGTGATGGTACCGACCGGTGTCGCCATGGTGGCGTAGCCGCCGGATCCGATCGGCCACGTCGTCGCGCGTCGTCAACACCATGCCGGCATCGCCGCAGGCCCCGAGGTTCTTCGTCGGATAGAACGACAGGCACGCCGCGTCGCCCCAGCCGCCGAGCGGGCGATCGCCCCACGTCGCCCCGATGGCCTGGGCGTTGTCTTCGAGCAGCGCGAGGCCGCGCTCCCGCGCGAACGCGCTCAGACGGTCGATGGCGGCAGGATGACCATACAGATGCACCGGCATGATGACCTTCGTGCGCGGCGTGAGCGCGCGGGCAGCCGCCTCGGCATCCATCGTGAGCGTGTCCGGCTCGACGTCGACGAAGACGGGCGTGGCGCCGGCCATGGCGATGGTCGTCGCCGACGCGACGAAGGAGAACGCAGGGGTGAGCACTTCGTCGCCACGCCCGACCCCGAGCGCCGTAAGCGCCAGCCGCAGCGCATCGGTGCCCGAGCCGACGCCGATCGCGTGCCGCGCGCCGCAGAGCTGAGCGAGCTCGGCCTCCAGCGCCCGTCCCTCGGCGCCGAGTACGAACTGGCTGCTGTCGAGCACGCGCTCCGCGGCGGCCATCAGATCGTGCTTGAGGGCGACGTGCTGACGGGTGAGGTCCAGGAACGGAATCATCGCGTGCGTCCTCCGTCGATTGCGCCCAGGCCGACGCGGGTACTGAGCGGAGCGCCCACGCCGAGGAGGTTGAGTGTGAACCGGACCTCGTCATCGCGTTGCTGTCGGCGGATGTATTCCATGGCGAGCGCCCAGCATTGCCAATGCACCGCCAGCATCAAATGGTTTTCTGCAAACGTCTCGTGACGCAGGTCCCAGTTGATGCTTCCCTGTGCGGTCAGCCAGGGCCATGGGTTGACGCTGAAGCCGCCCTGCAGGAAGGTGAACTTTGAGGGATTGCTGATACTCAGGCCGAGGTTGACCTGGCCGCGGGGGATCGGCGTCGAGAGCGTGGTCGTGGCTGACGGGAAGTTGTGAGCAATGGGGTCGTACGTCACATCGCTGCGCAATTGCATGCCCGGGTTCGGCGCGACGATCAGGGTGGCGAACGCATCCTGCCACTGATTTCTGCGCAGGTCGTACGAATTCGCGACCGCGAGCCGGAACATCTCCCAGCGCACTGGCTCGCTGTTTGCCAGCGCGACCGTACGTCCGCGAATCCGATTGGTCAGCGCAAACGTGACGAGGTTCGTGTCCTGGATGTCGTCGAGCGGCGGCGTCCACTGCGGGAGCTGGTTTTTGTCCTTGCCGACGATCCACGTGTAGTTCACCCGTGGCTCGATCGTGTGCAGCATGGCATCGACGTTCCAGAAGCCTCCGGTGTCAAACACGCGCGACAGCTTCGTCTCGACGTCGGTTCCGGCTTCGATCAGGCGCCGCAGACGGGGGTCGTCGCTGGTGGTCTCGATGAGCCCGTTCACGCCGGGCGCCTCGTGTACGGCGATGACGGTGCGGTCGTATCCGGTAAGGCGCCCGCCCACGAACGGCGACACCGTGATCACACCGACGGGAATCGGCCGTAAAACCTGCGGATGCAGATCGATTCGATCGCCACTGGAGCCGAGCTGGCGGACAAAATGGGTCGCACTGCCCTCGAACTGCCACAACATGCCCGGCAGATCATGCAGTGGCTGCGGCGTCCCGACGGCGTGGATGTCGGGCAGACGCTGCAGCTCGACGTGCTGGCGCGTCGTGAGGTCTTGATAAAAGAACAAGTTACTGTACACGTTCCACGCGTCCCAGTTCCGCGTGAGGAAGATATTGGACTCCACACGTTGCGAAGTCCGCTGTGCGAGATCTTCGCCGTAGTCGCTCAACACCTTGTCGTCGGAGACGCCGCTGACGTCCGCCTTGAGCCAGGTGCGCGGGCCCAGATTCCAGTCCTGCCGCGTGGCGCCGACGAAGCGCGTCGAGCCGTGCTTGAACGATTCCTGCATGAAGAACCCGCTGAATCGGCCTCGCTGGTTGTCCGGCAGGATGTAGCGATACTCGAAATTGAACCCTTCGCCGAGGTTCGTGTACAGGATCGGCGAGAAGAGAAGATCCTGGCTGTCGCCGATGGCCCAGAAAAAGGGAACCTCCGCGTACGCGCCCTTGCGGGAAGAGTATCCATACTTCGGAAAGAGGAAGCCTGTCTGGCGCTCGCGACGAATGGCCGCGGCGAAGAATGGCAAGAACGGAAACACCGGGAGATTGCGCACCCAGAACGATGCGCCGGTGCCATAAATGAACTCGTTGAGGTCCGCCGTGCCGTCGCGGAAGCGTATGGCCCAGTCCGGCGGATCGGCCTCGCACGTCGTGAACACGCCCTGCTTGACGCGATAGACACTCTCGCCGAGCCTGTCCATGCGCTCGCCAGAGATGCGGTAATACGGTGCGGTTTGTGCCTGAGCCTCGTAGACGACCCCCGTCCCCGTTTTTACGTTGTACTCGATGCGCTGACCAGTCAGCTGATCATCACCGTCGTAAAAGATGATGTGGCCTTGCGCGACGGCATCGCCCGTGGCGCGATTGAGCTCGATGCGATCGGCCATCAACCGCGTGGCGCCCTTGATCAGCTCGACGTTGCCGGTGGCGATCAGGAGGTTATCGGGGCCGACCTGCTCGAGCTGATCGGCGATGACGGTCACATCACCGCCGGAGGTTCCGATCGTGACAGGAGTCTGAGGCGCTTGCGCCTCCGCCGTCGCCACGCCCAGGACCAGGAGAAGCCCCGTCGTGGCGCCGATGAGTCGACGACAGAGATGCGGCCCGTGTTGTCTCAGACGTCCTCGTCAGAAAAGGAGGCTCATGCTATCAGCGGACTTTTCGATCGGGCAAGGCTTATCCCCCCCTGCGATTCGCAGCACGTCGCCGAGGAGCGACAACGATCCTGCGACACAAAGGATGGGGGTTCGCGGTTCCCGCGCGGCGAGTGCTAGGGCCTCACGGGCCGAGGCGGCCTGCTCGACGGCCGGGCCCTCGGGGACAGCCGCGCGGAGCGCCTCCGGCGTGGCGGCGCGCGGACTGGACGAGGCGGTGAGGATCAATCGCCGCATCCGCGGCGCCAGCGCCGCGAGCATGCCGACCGCGTCCTTGTCCCGCAGCGCACCGAAGACGAGCGTGATCGGCGTGTCGCCGAACCACTGGGCGAGCGAGTCGGCGAGCGCACGCGCGCCTGCGGGATTGTGCGCGCCGTCGAGCACCACCACGCGGTCACGCGCGTGGAACACCTCGAACCGTCCCGGCCAGCGCGCGCGCGCGAGCCCCTCGCGGGCGGCGGCATCGCCGACTCCCAGCACGCGCGCGGCAGCGAGGGCCAGCAGCGCGTTCGACGGCTGATACACGCCGAGCAGCGGCAGCTCGAGCGCGTCCAACCGCCAGCCGGGCCCCGCGCAGTCGATGACTTGGCCGCTGGCGTGCCGCGCGCGGACGACTACGCTCAGCTCGCGTCCTTCCATCAGCAGCGGCACGCCGACGGCCGCGGCCCGCGAGATCAGGACGTCTGCGGCCGCGGGCGCCTGCGCCGACGAAACGGACACGCCGCTGCGGATGATCGCGGCCTTTTCGCCGGCGATCTGCGCCAGCGTCGAGCCGAGGACTTCCGTGTGATCCAGGTCGATGCGCGCGATCGCTGTCACTGCCGGCGCGCCGACGGTCGTGGCGTCGAGCCGGCCGCCAAGGCCGACCTCGAGCACCGCCACGTCGACCGCTTCACGAGCAAAGTAGTCGAGGGCGAGCGCGGTGGTCGCCTCGAACATCGTCGCATCCAGCCGCGCGACGAGCGTGGCGATCGCGTCGTAGCCGTCGGCGACGTCGTCCTCGGCGATCGCTTCGCCGTTCACACGGATCCGCTCGCGAAACGAGACGAGGTGTGGCGAGGTGTACAGACCGACGCGGCGGCCGTCGGCACGCAGCGTGGCCGCGAGCATCGCCGCCATCGAACCCTTGCCATTTGTGCCGCCGACTTGCGCCAGCGTATATCGGCGCTCGGGGTTGCCGAGCGCCTGGAGGAGCGTCTCGATCCGCTCCAGGCCGGGGCGCATCCCGGCATGCTCGCCGCCGCGCAGGGCGAGGAGCCGGGCGACCGCCTCGGCGTACGTCATGCGCGCTCGGGCGGGTCGTTCGGCTGGTCGGCGAAGTACGCGAGGAGACGGCGCAGCGCCTCCTTCAGATCTCGGCGCTCGACGACGAGATCGAGCTGCCCGTGCTCGAGGAGGAACTCGGAGCGCTGAAAGCCCTCGGGCAGCGGCTGGCGGATCGTCTCGGCGATGACGCGTGGCCCGGCGAACCCGATGAGCGCGCGGGGCTCGGCGAGGATGACGTCGCCGAGCATGGCGAAGGACGCCGTCACACCACCCGTCGTAGGATCGGTCAGCACGGACAGGTAGGGCAGGCCGGCTTCGGAGAGCCGCTCGAGCGCGGCCGACGTTTTGGCCATCTGCATCAGCGAGAGAATGCCCTCCTGCATGCGCGCGCCGCCCGAGGCGGACACGATGATCACGGGCAGATGCTTGTCGATCGCGAGCTCGATGGCGCGCGTGAGTTTTTCGCCGACGACCGACCCCATGCTGCCGCCGAGATAATCGAACTCGAAGACGCACAGCACGGTCGGCAGCCCGCCGATGCGAGCGACACCCGTGACGACGGCCTCTTCGAGCGTCGTCTTCTGGCGCGCGGACTTCACACGATCGCGATACCGCTTGGAGTCTTTGAAGTTGAGCGGATCACCGGGCGTGAGCCCCGTCTGCCGCTCCTCGAAGCTGCCGGCGTCGACCAGCAGGCCGATGCGCTCACGAGAGCCGATGCGGAATGGATAACGGCACTTGGGACAGACGCGTCCACCGCGCTCGACCTCCGCGCGGTACACGATCTCCTTGCACGAGTCGCACTTGATCCACAGGCCTTCGGCGATGTTCACCTTCTTCGGTGTTCCCGCGGTCTCCTCGGGCTTGCGACGAAACCACGCCATCAAGCACTCCTCAAGGGTGCCTTCAGGGATGCGATGAGATCGCCCACGCGCTCGATGAGCGCTCCCGTGCCCGCATGCTGCTCGATCGCCCGCACGATGGCCGAGCCGACGATGACACCGTCGGCGAGCCGGCCGACAGCCGCCGCCTGCTCGGGGCTGGACACGCCGAAGCCGACACACAGCGGCTTGGTCGTCACGAGTCGCAGCGTGCGGATTTGCGCATCAAGCTCCTTCGGCAGCTCGCGCCGCTCGCCGGTGACTCCGGTGAGCGAGACGACGTAGATGAAGCCGCGCGCCAGCCGCGCGATTGCCTTGACGCGGGCCGGCGTCGAGGTCGGCGCGACCATCTGGACCAGGTCGAGGCCCGCCGGCTCCGCCTCCGCGCGCAGCGGCTCACACTCTTCGTAGGGCAGATCCGGCACGATCACGCCGTCGGCGCCGGCGTCGACCGCGGTGCGCGCGAAGCTCTTGAGCCCGAACGCGAGGACCGGGTTGTAGTACGTCATCAGCGCGATCGGCACGTTCACCTGAGCGCGCAGCGTCGCAACCGTCTCCAGCACGCGCGGCAGGGACGCGCCCGCGGCGAGCGCGCGCACACCGGCGCGCTGAACCACGGGCCCGTCGGCGAGCGGGTCGGAAAACGGCACGCCGAGCTCGATCACGTCGGCGCCGCGGCGCTCGGCTTCGACCACGAGCCGCTGTGTTTCCGCCAGGGACGGATCGCCAGCCATGACGTAGGCCACCAGCGCGCGCTCGCCGCGGGCGCGCAGCCGCGCAAACGTCGCGTCGAGCCGAGTGGTCAAATCGCCATCCCCAGCGCCTTCGCGACGACGTGCACGTCCTTGTCGCCGCGGCCCGAGAGGCCGACGACGATGACCTTCGAGCGCGGCAGCGTCTTGGCCAGGCGCATCGCGTGCGCGACGGCGTGCGCCGATTCGAGCGCCGGCATGATGCCCTCGAGCCGCGTCAGCGCCTGGAAACCCTCGAGCGCTTCCTCGTCGGTGATCGACACGAACTCGAAGCGGCCCGCGTCCTTGTAGTAGGCGTGCTCGGGGCCGACGCCGGGATAGTCGAGGCCGGCGGAGATCGAGTGCGCGACGGCCACCTGGCCGTCGTCGCTCTGCAGCAGATAGCTCATCGAGCCGTGCAGCACGCCGACCGCGCCCGCCGCCATGGACGCGCCGTGCTTGCCGGTCGCGATGCCACTACCACCGGGCTCCACCCCGATGATTCTCACGCGGCGCTCGGCGATGAACGGATGGAACAGCCCGATGGCGTTGCTGCCACCACCCACGCACGCGACGACGACGTCAGGTAGCTTGCCGAGCGCGCGCCGGGATTGCGTCTTCGTTTCTTTGCCGATGACGGTGTGGAAGTCGCGCACCATCATCGGGTACGGATGCGGCCCGAGCGCCGAGCCGAGCAGGTAGTACGTCGTGCGGACGTTGGTCACCCAATCGCGTAGCGCCTCGTTCACGGCATCCTTGAGCGTCTTGCTGCCGGACTCCACGGGAATGACGCGGGCGCCGAGCAGCCGCATGCGGAAGACGTTGAGCGCCTGGCGCTCGATGTCCTCGGTGCCCATGTACACCTCACACTCGAGCCCGAGCAGCGCCGCCGCGGTGGCGGTGGCGACGCCGTGCTGCCCGGCGCCCGTCTCGGCGATCACGCGGCGCTTGCCCATGCGCGCGGCGAGCAGCGCCTGGCCGAGCACGTTGTTCACCTTGTGGGCACCCGTGTGGCAAAGATCCTCACGCTTGAGCCAGATGCGCGCGCCACCGCAGTGTTCGGACAGCCGCGCCGCGAAGTAGAGCGGTGTCGGCCGGCCGGCGTAGTCGGCGAGCAGTCCCGCGAGTCGTCGCTGAAACGCGCGGTCGCGGCGGGCGGCGGCGTACGCGCGCTCGAGCTCGATCAGCGGCGCCATCAGCGTTTCGGGCACGAAGCGCCCGCCGAAGCGACCGAAGTGACCCTGCGCGTCGGGCAGCGTCTTCACCGGGCGGCCTTGGCTTCGGCGATGAAGCGGCGCACTTTGTCGGGATCCTTCTTGCCCGGCCGCGCTTCGACACTCGAGACCACGTCGACGGCGTGCGGCCGCACGATGCCAACGGCGTGCGCGACGTTGTCGGGAGTGAGCCCACCCGAGAGGATCACGGCAGGCCGTCTGTCGGGAGGCGCCATCGCGCCCATCATGGCGATGCTTCGCCACTCGATCGGCTCGCGTATCTCGCCGCCTTCGCTCCAGCGCGCATTGCTGTCGAAGAGGATTGCGGCGGCGACCTTGTGCCACCAGAGCGCGTTGATGCGCTCGCCGAGCTTGTACTCGGGCAGCCCCTCGATCTTCGTTGCGGGCGACATCTTGACCGTCTTGATCACCGGCACGGAGACATCCACCCAATCCTCCGGCTTCTCGTCACCGTGCAGTTGGATCGCGCGCAGCCGGCACGCCTCGATGACGGCCTTCACGTGGCCGGCCGGATGATCCCAGAAGACGCCCACGGGTGTCACGAACGGCGGCAGCCAGCGCACGATCGCCGCGACCTGCTCGGGCGTCACGAAGCGTGGAGTCTTCTCGACGAAGATGAAGCCGAGCGCGTCGGCGCCCGCCTGCACGGCCATCCGCGCGTCTTCGAGGTTGGTGATGCCGCAGATCTTCACGCGGGTCATGCCAGTTTCAACTCTCGAATCTTTTCACCGACGTCCGGCGCCTTCACCAGCCCTTCGCCGACGAGCACCGCGTGGGCGCCCGCCTCGATCACGCGTCGGACGTCGTCGCCGTTGAAGAATCCGCTCTCGCTCACGACGGTCGGCCCCGGCGGAATGTGCGGCATCAGCGCGACCGTCGTGTCGATGCGCGTCTCGAACGTTGCGAGATCGCGATTGTTGATGCCGATGAGCGGCGCGCCGGCGGCGAGCGCGACGTCGAGCTCTTTCGCGGTGTGACACTCCACCAGCGCAGCCAGCCCCAGCCCTTTGGCGGCCGCCGCGAGATCGGACAATAGCGGCGCCTCGAGGATCGAAACGATCAACAAGATCGCGTCGGCGCCGGCCGCCCGCGCCTCCCAGAGCTGGTACTCGTCGACCGTGAAGTCCTTGCGCAGCAGCGGCACGTCGACGGCCGCGCGCACCGCGCGCAGGTCGTCGAGGCTCCCGCGGAAGTATTTGGCGTCGGTCAGCACCGAGATCGCGTCCACGCCGTTTTGCGCGTAGGTCGACGCCAGCGTGACGGGGTCGAGGTCCGCTTTGAGGACTCCGCGTGACGGCGAGGCGCGCTTCACCTCGGCCACCAGCCGCGCGCGCCCGAGCACGGGAGTGAGCGCGCGCTCGAAATCTCGCGGAGCGGGCATTGTCGCGCAGCGAGCTTCCAGCGCGCGGCGCGGCGTGGCTGCCTTCGACGCCGCGAGCTCTTGCCGCTTATGCCGGACGATCTCGTCCAGGATGGACATCGACACGACGACTCAGAAGTCGCGGCGCTGCGCCGTGCGCCGCAGGGTCTCGAGCGACACCGGCCGCAGCTGCTCGAGCACGTAGTCGCGGATCGTGCGCGGTGGCGGCAGATCGCGCGTGATTCGGCCGGCCGCGACAAGCGGCTTGAGGAGTGGATCCCATTTGCCGTCGCTCGGTGCGCCCGCGCTCGCGGGCACCACGACGGTGTCGAGCGTTCCGCGGCGGCGGAACACGTTCTTGGCACCCGACCACTTGCCGCGCTTGGCCATCGGCCGGCCCTCGATCTCGACGATGTCGAGCGCGAAGCTGACGACCGGGGCGTTGGCGATCGAGGTTCCGACGCCGTAGGCGTCGACCACTGGATTGAGGTGCAGAATCTCGTACTCGTCGATGCCGCCCGACGTGATGATCTTGACGTGTCGGAAGCCGCGCAGATCCAGCTCCCAACGGACTTCTTGCACGATGCGATAGAGGTCGCCGCGACGCGAGGACGGCGTGTCGAGCCGCACGGCGTAGAGATCGTCGCCGAGTGCCTCCGCGACGCGGATCGCTTCGAACTTCTCGTCCTGCAGCGTGTCGATGAGCGCGACGCGGCGGATCTTGCGGTCCACAATCTCGTTGAACGCTCGGAGCGCCTCGACCGTGTCGCCGATCATGAGCACGAGCGCATGCGGGATCGTGCCGGTCGGATCGGCATCGATCAGCTCCGCCGCCTTGGTCACGGCCACACCATCGCAGCCGCCGACAAAGGCGTTGCGCTCGATCATCGGGGCCAGCGCCGGATGCATGCGCCTCGCGCCGAACGAAATCACCTGCCGCTCGCCCGCGGCCTTCTTGCAGCGCGCGGCCTTCGTCGCGATGCCCGAGGCCTGGCAGAGCAGGCCGAGGAGCGCCGTCTCGTATTCCGCCCAGTCGACGTAGACGCCCTCCAGCGTCATGATCGGCTGGTACGGCCCGAAGATCGTTCCCTCGTCCATCGCCTGGACGTCGACGGGCACCCCTTCCAGCAGCGCGGCCGCCTCCTCGATGCCGGCCAGCACGCCCCACTCCCAGTCCTCGGGGAGGGCCTTGAGGTAGACCTCGGCCCGCACCCGCTTGCGGTCGCGCCGCGCGTTGAGAATCTGCACGGTGCGCTCGAAGTAGACGTCGTAGACCTCGCCGTTCTTGATCTCGGCGTCGGACGCGGTGTGGAATGGGCGCTTGCTGTCTTTGGGTGCCATCGGATCTGCAGGCAACGTGCCGTAAATACTCGCAGACCCGACGCAACGAGTCAACGAAACCCGCGTCCGCGGAGCCGCCGCAACACCGCGAACGGTCGCCTAGAGGTCGAGGCCTTTCAGGTACGCCCGGAAGGCATCGGACAGGTCGGGCCGCGCGAGCGCGAATTCGACCGTGGCCTTGAGAAAACCGAGCTTGTCGCCGGTGTCGTAGCGCTTGCCGACGAACTCAACGGCGAACATCGGCCGTCGTCGCCGCAGCGCGCGCAGCCCATCGGTCAGCTGGATCTCGCCGCGCTTATCGGCGGCCGTCTCCGCCAGGATCGGAAACAGGTCCGGCGTCAGCACGTAGCGGCCGATGATGGCCAGATCGGAGGGCGCGTCCTCGGCGCGCGGCTTCTCGACGAGATCGTCGATCTGCCAGACGTTGCCGCCGATATTGCGCCCCGCGATGACGCCGTACTGATGGATGTGCTCACGCGGCACGCGCTGGACGGCGATCACGGGCCCCTGGTGACGCTCGAAGACATCGAGCAGCTGACGCATGCACGGCGTCGACGTCCCGCCGATGATGTCGTCGCCGAGAAAGACGCCGAACGGCTCGTCGCCGACCAGCGTGCGGCTGCAGAGGATGGCGTGCCCGAGCCCGAGCGGCTCCTTCTGCCGCACGTACGAGACGGACGCGAGCTCGGAGATGGTCTTGATCTGCGCCAGCTCTTCGACCTTGCCGCGATCGTTCAGGTAGTACTCCAGCTCGAAGGCCGCGTCGAAGTGGTCCTCGATCGCGCGCTTGCCGCGGCCGGTGACGATGATGATCTCTTGCAGCCCGGAGGCGACGGCCTCCTCGACGACGTACTGGATCGTCGGCTTGTCGACGAGCGGCAACATTTCCTTGGGCTGTGCCTTCGTTGCAGGCAGAAACCGGGTGCCGAGACCGGCCGCGGGGAACACGCCTTTGCGCACGCGCATGGACATGACGACTCCTCGATCACACGCCGACCGCGGTGAGGCCCGCGCGGTCGAACGTCGCTTTGATCCGACGTCGCAGGTCGTTTTCGGCGTCGAGACGGCGGGCGGCATCGACCCGAACGGTAAGCCGAAGGACCGCATCGCCTCCGCTGAATCTCATAATACCCTGCACCGCCGGCGCGTCCAGCGCAGCTCCGCTCTCGCGCGCCCACGCCTCGCCCGCTTCGCGCATCGCGGCCAGGGCGCGGTCGACATCGACGTCGCGCGGCACGCCGATCTCGACGATTGCGCGGCCCCAACCCACGCTGAAGTTCGTGAACTCCGTCAGCGCGCCGTTCGGTACGATCCGAATCGCGCCATCCTGGAGCCGCAGCTTCGTCACGCGCAGCCCGACTGACTCGAC
This sequence comes from Candidatus Rokuibacteriota bacterium, assembly GCA_036802765.1. Lineage (GTDB taxonomy): Bacteria > Methylomirabilota > Methylomirabilia > Rokubacteriales > CSP1-6 > AR12. The sequence continues at coordinate 31,020 of DAIRVP010000022.1, read as the reverse complement.
CGTGCCGGTCACGCCGCTGACCTGGATGACGTCACCGACCGCAACCAGACCTTCGAAGAGCAGGAAGATGCCCGTGAGCAGGTCACGGATCAGCGCCTGCGCACCGAGGCCGACGACGACGCCGAGCACGCCGGCGGAGACCACGATGGCCTGCACGTCGATGCCGAGCTCGCGCAGGATCACCACGAGCACGATGAGGGCCAGCGCCCAGCGCATGATGCTCGTCAGCAACGAGCCGAGCGTCCGCGAGCGCGAGGTGTCGCCCAATCGCGCACCGAGACGATTGACGAGGCCGTCGATCAGCCGCTGGGCGACGTGATAGCCCACCAGCAGCAGAACGAGCGTGAGCCCGACCGACAGCGCGTGGCTGAGGCTCGGGCTCATCGACCGCGTCCGCGCGCGATGCCCTCGAGCACGGCAATGATCGCCAGCACGCAGCCGGCCTGGATGAGCACGAGCGCCGCCTCGTGCTTCGTCGCGTCTTTGAGCAGCATGGCGGAGAGGCCGAGCGTCGCCGCGATGAAAAGGATCAACAGAACGGTTTCCGTCCGGGTCAAGCCGAGCGACTCGAACCGATGGTGGATGTGGTCCTTCGCCGTGTACGCGAGCCACTCGCCCACGGAATGGACTTTGCCTGTGACGACGCGGACGGTGCCGACGAACGCGATGTCGAACAGCGGGACCGCCAGGATCAGCACCGGCGTGAGCAGGCCGATGAAGTCGTTCTCCGCCCACTCGCCCATGACGGCGAGGCCCGCCAGCGTGAATCCGATGAAGGAGGCGCCGGCGTCGCCCAGGAAGATCGTGGCCGGACGGCCGAAGCGAAAGTTGTACGGCAGAAACCCGAGGCAGGCACCGACGAGCGGCGCCGCGAGAAACATGAGGTACGGCTGATTCGTCTGCAGCGCGGCCAGGCTGAAGAAGAGCGCGGCGATGGCGCCGAGGCCCGCCGCGAGGCCGTCCATGCCGTCGAGAAACTGCAGCGCGTTGGTGACGGCGAGAAACCAGAGCAGCGTGAGCAGGAGATTCACCGCCGTCGACCCCGGCCACGACGTCGGGACCGTGTCCAGGACGACGCCGTACGTCATCGCCACCGCCACCGCGGCGACCTGTCCCACCAATTTCCAGCGCGCCGGCACATCGAACACGTCGTCGAGGAGCCCGACGGCGACGATGATCGTCGCGCCGAGCGCCACGCCCTTGAGCTGCAGCGAGAACGTGAAGTTGAACAGCACGGTGGCAGCGAAGGCGGCGTATACGGCGGCGCCACCGAGCAGCGGCGTGGCGACGGCGTGCACCTTGCGCGCGGCCGGGGCGTCGAGCACGCCCCACCAGCGTGCGAACGACCGCACGACCGGAACGCCGACGAGCGCGAGTGCGAACGCCAGAACGACGAGATACGCCCAGCCCAAGCCGTACGCGGCGAACGTGCGGCGCACCGGCGGCATCGTCAGCGCGAGCAGGAATGCGACACGCAACGCCGTGGCGCCGACTGCCGTCGGCATGCTCGCCGGCAGCGCCTGCGTCGCGAGGTTGCTCACGCTCCGAGCACCGCGGCGAGCGCGCGTGCGACACGCTCGACCTCGTCGTCGGTGAGTACCGGATAGCACGGGATCGACAGCGACTCCGCCCACAGCCGGTCGGCCTCGGGAAAGCCGTCGAGCCCCTTCGCGCGATGGGCCGGACGGAACACGGGCCGCCGGGTGGCGACGCCTCGCTCGCCGAGCGCCCGGGCGACGGCGGCGGGATCGCGATCCAGGCCGAGCACGAAGCGGTGATAGACGTGACGCGCGCCCGCGTCGACGGGCAACCGCGCCTTCACACCGCCGAGCAGCGCGCGGTAGCGAGCGGCGATCGCGCGGCGGCGCGCGACGAAGGCATCGAGCCGCGCGAGCTGGCCGCGCGCCAGCGCGGCGGCCATGTCGGTCAGCTTGGCGTTGGTCCGCGGCGCCAGCGTCTCGCGCTCGTCGTAGTCGCGCACGTCGCGCACGCGCGCAATCAGCGCCGAAGGACCGACGACCGCGCCCCCCTCGCCGGCCGCGATCATTTTCGTCGCGTAGAACGAGCACACCGCCAGCGCGCCGCCGGAGCCGGCGGGATTGCCGCGATCGAGCTCGGCGCCCAGGGCCTGCGCGCAGTCCTCGATGACCGGCACCTCGAGGGCAGCGAACGGCTCGAGGTCGGCCGTGAGCCCGAAGGCGTGCGGCACGATGACGGCCCGCGTTCGCCGGGTCCGTCGGGCCAGCGCATCCTTGGCCGACAGCGACTGCGTGTCGGGATCCGCGTCCACCAACACCGGCGCGGCGCCCACGCGTTGTACCGCGTGGTGCAGCGCGTCGCACACGTACGTGGGAATGAGCACTTCGTCGCCGGCCCCGACGCCGAGCGCGATGAGGGCGAGCTCGAGCGCCGCGCTGCCAGAGGCGACCGCGGCGACATCCTGAACGCCGAGACGCGCAGCGAGCTCGCGCTCGAACGCCGCGACCTCCGGCCCTTGCGCGAGCTGGCCCGAGCGCACGACGCGCGCGACCCGCTCGGCATCGTCGTCGGTGATCGACGGCCTGGCGTGGGGAATCATTTGTAGCGGGGTCCGCGAGACCGGCTTGGACCGTGGGTGGCCTGCTCTAGACGCGCGTGGCTCCGCTCCGCGGTCAATCGTCTTGGCGTGTTCGCGATCAAAGGTTGAGCAGAAGCCGAATGCTTTGGAAGGCCTCGGCGTATTTCACGCGCGCCTGAATGCCGCGGAAGTTGGCGGTCGAGACGGCCAGCTCGAGGATCGACAGATCCTCGATGTTCGTCTTCGCCACCTGCGAGCGATGGGCCTCCAGGCACGCGAGCTTCCTGTCCAGCACCTTCTCGATGTCGGTGAAGCAGTTCGGCGTGAAGTTGACGCTGGTCGGTCCCTCGTAGAACAGGAAATTCGGAACGTAGCGCGTAGCGGACAGCGTGCCCTGCGCGAGGTTGCGGTGGTCCTGATGGGTGTCCTCGGGGTAGTTCACGAAGATCATCCGCGGCTGCACCTCGCGAATCACGGCCTCGAGCCGCACGATGAGCTCGCGATTGAGCGGGATCTCCGTGTCCCGGTAGTCGCCCCAATAAACGTCTCGCGCACCGATGATGAGCGCCGAGTCCTGCTGCTCGTGCCGCCGCACAGCGCCATCGCCGCCGAGGGAGCCGTCCGAGGCGACGAACAGGTAGACAGCGTGACCGCGCTCCGCGTATTTGGTCAGCATCCCCCCGCAGCCGAATTCGATGTCGTCGGGGTGGGCGCCGATGGCCAGGACGTTCACTCAGGGCTCCTCGGTCCAGGCGTCGCCGCGGCGGAGGATCGCAAGGCTCTCATCGCCGTGCATCAATAATAGATCCAGGCCTGACAAAAACGGCACGAAATCACCGTGTTGCTGAGCATAGACGGGGTGGGAATAGGTCTGGTGGAGTACCCGGATGCCGGCATCCGCGAACCGCTTCCTATCCATATATGTGGCGCCATGGCCCCCGGCCAGATACGTGTCGGCGCCCACCGCCTGGCACAGCGCGACGAGTCGTCCCGTGGGATCGTCATCGGCGACCGGCAGCGACGACGCCAGCCGAGTCGGCGTGTTCACACCCATCGCGCGCGCCAGGAGCTCGGCGCTGGCGATCGCGGTGGGCGCCAGACATTGCCTGCGCTCCGCGTAGAGCTGCGTGAGCGCGTCGCGGGTCGACGGCCAGTGTGGCGCCGCGCCGTAGGCGTGTTCGATCGCACGCAGGTGGCGCGCCGGCCACGGCTGCTCGACGTCGATGGTGACGTCGGCGATCCGGGTCCCGAATCGCGCGTGCACCGGAACCGTCAGCCACCGGGCGCCGTCCGCCGTCTTGATGCGGTTGCGGTTCTGCCAGCCGTTCTTCTGGTACTGCACGGTGTCGAGGAAAACGAAGAGGTCCGCGGCGGCCCACTTGGCGAGATAGCCGAGCCACGGCAGATAGTGCGGTTGGTGGATGGCGACTTTCACGGCGCTTTCACGAACACGGGATTGCTCAGCAGCCGCCCCCCGGCGCCCCGTGCCTCGAGGCGGAAGACCGCTGGCCGGCCATCCCAGGTCTCGCGGTGCGTGACGCGCAGCGGCGTGGCGCCGCTCCACGCGGCGACGATGGAGCCGTTGCGAATCAATGTCAGTCGCACGGCCACGGGACGCGGATCGAGCGCCGCGATCGCGATGCCGACCTCGAGCGGCGCGCCCGGCGCCGCGCGCAGCGTCTGCCCGGAAATCGCTGTCGCCTCACCGACGGCCGCGGCAAACTCCGTCAGCACGAAGCCCGCCTCGCGCGTGCGCTGCAGCGCGTACATACGTCCCGTACGCAGCGCGTCCAGCACCCCCGCCTCGGTGCGCTCGCGGACGAGAAACACGGTTTGGATCGGTCCCACGCGCTTGCCGGCGCTGTTGTCGTGGAACGCCGACTCGGCGAGAGCCCACGGCACGCGCGTGCGCTGACCCGCGGCGTACTCCATCAACAGGCGATCCCAGGAGTCTCCTGGCCGCTCCACCCGCGTCGTGTCCTCGTAGAGCGCCCCGAACGCCGTGTAGCCGAACGTCTTCAGCAGGTCGTCGGGATATGGCTCCGTGGCCCAGCTCACCTGCACAGGGCCGACCGCCTGCTGGCCGAAGTCGCTCGCCTCGGGCAGCGACCAGACGCTGACGCCGCCCGCGCGCTCGACGTAGTCGATCAGATCCTGATAGGGAGCGCTGCCCGCCTCCGCCCACGCGGGGTGCACCGGCTGTGTGAACGGCCACGCGCGCACGATCGCGGTCACGCCGAGCGCGCAGAGCACGAGCCCGGGCGTCCACGCGCGGCGGCGCTCAACGAGCACCGCGTGTCCGAGCGCGCGCCGCCGCGTCCGTGGTCGCGCGAGCAGCACGATACCCGGCACGACGAGCACCACCGGCAGCACGTCGAGCAGCGTTTGCAGTCCCGCGATGCCGCCCGCGGCGTTGCCGATCACCGGCAGCGCCGCGAGCGCGCTGCGATCGAGCCCCCAGACGAGCAGGTTCTTCTGCGTGTCGTGCAGCGTCAGCGCGAGCGAAAACGGCGAGCCACTCCAGAAATAGTGCGGCATCACCTCGACGCCGGGCAGCACGAGCACGCGCGGACGCGCCGCGCGCGCACGCGCGACGCTCGCGAAGTATTCATCGAGGCGGCCGTGCACGGAGCGGGCCTCGTACGTCACCCGCGTGAGCGCGCGAAAGGGCGGCAGGCTGTACTCGACGCGGTTGAGGTAGTTCTCGGTTAGCAGCACGGCGCCGAGCCCCTGGCGCTCGGCCATGTCGGTGATCTCCTCCAGCGGGAACTCGCCGGACGAGAGATCGGAGTGGACGTGGACGATGGCGGGCAGGCGCTCGTAACCGTCCGCGGCGCGCGCCGGCGTTGTGACCGCCGCGAGCAGCCAGCACGTCAGCGCGGCGAGGCCGAGCATGCGCCGTGCGCGCGTCACGCCAACCCCTTGTCGCGTACCAGCTCGTCATAGATCGCGCGCATCGCCGCGTGGGCCACGTCGGTGGAGAAGGCCTCGGCCCGCGTGACACCGGCAGTGCCGAGCTTGATGCGCAGCGCTTCGTCGCGCGCGAGCTCGATGAGCGCGGCGGCGAGCGCCAGCGAGTCGCCCGGCGGCACCAGCCATCCCGTCTCGCCATCGGCGACGACGGCCGGAATGCCGCCGACCTCGGCGCCGACGACGGGCAGGCCGAGCGCCATCGCCTCGACGACCGCGCGTCCCATGCCCTCGTTGCGCGACGGCGCTGCCAGCACGTCGGCCGCCGCGAGCCAGCCGGCGATGTCGGACGTGACGCCCGTGATCAGCACGCGTCCGCCCACGCCGAGATCGCGCGCGGCCGCGTGAAGCTCGCGCCGCTGCGGGCCGTCGCCGATGAGCACGAGGCGGGACGACGGCACTGCGTCGGCCAGCGGCCGCAGCGCCGCCACGAGCACGTCGAAGCCCTTGACGGGAACGAGGCGTCCCAGTCCGGCCACGACGAAGGCGTCATCGGGCAGACCCAGCCGCGCGCGAGCGACGGTGCGGCTCGGCGCCGCCGCGCGCAGCGCTGCCGTCGGCACGCCGCTCGGCACCGTTCGGTATTGTTCTCGCCGCCCGATGTTGCGCGCCAGGTGCTCGTCGGTGCCACGCTCGGTCAGCGTGACGATACGATCGGTCCAGCGCGCCGCGATCCGCTCGAGCGCGACGTAGAAGGCCGTGCGGCCACCGCCGTAATAGCCGTAGAAGATGTGGCCGTGCGGCTGGTGGATGACCGCCGGCACGCGGGCCAGCCGTGCGGCCAGCCGGCCGACGAAGCCGGCCTTGGACGTGTGCGTGTGCACCACGGCGGGCCGCTCCACACGCATCACGCGGCAGAGATGCGCGAGCGCGGCGACGTCGCGCACACCCACCTCGCGACCGAGCGCCGGCACGTCGAGCAGGCGCACGCCGCGGCCGCCCGCGTCGTTCACACTCGGCGGCTCCGACTCCGCGATGCCGACGGCGAGCGGCCCCGCGTAACCGGACGCCGCCAGCGCGACCATCGTGGCCACCGTGTTCTCGGCCGAGCCCCCGATGGTCAGCCGCGTGATGACGTGCAGCGTGGCGACACTCACGTCGCTCTCCGCCTTGCATAGACCTCGAGCGAGGGCCCGAGCAGCCAGCGGCCGCGCGAGGCCGCCGCGACCACGGCGGCCAGCCGTTCGACTGCAACGCCCAGCGCTTGTCCCGCGCGGCCGTCGGGCGCGCCCGCGAGCCCGGAGTTGATCACCTCCAGGACGTCGAAGCCGGCGCGCGTGAGCAGCCGCACCAGCGCGCGGCGGCCGAAGGCGAAGACGTGCAGAATCGGAAACGCGTCGAGGCCGCGCAGGCGCGCCAGCGGCCCGAGCCGGGCGAGCGCGCGCGCCGCGCTCGCGTGGATCGGCCCGTTCGGCACCCGCACCACCAGGAGGCCGCCGGGCCGCAGCACACGCGCCACCTCGTCGAGCGTGCCGCGCGCGGACGCCGTGTGGTCGAGCACGTTCACGAGCGTGACCGCGTCTAGCGCGCCGTCGCGGAACGGCAACGCGCCCGCCTGCGCCTGCGCCACCGGCGCGCCGGCCGCGACAGTCGCGGCTCGACAGGCGGAGTGCGACAGGTCGGTGCCCATCGCGCGCCAGCCCGCGTCGCGCGCCGCGTGCACGAAGTGCCCGCCGCCGCAACCGACGTCGAGCAGCCGGCCCGACGCGACATGGCGTCGCGCATGCGCGAGGACACCGCCGAGCATCTGGTGTCGCGGCGCCCGGATCACGGCCGGCGCGAATGTCCGCGGATACGCCGCCTCGTAGCGCACGCGCAGCTCGCTTTCGCTCGGCAGCCTGGCCAACGCCCGGGCTCCGCACGCTGCGCAGCGGCGATAGCGCAGACCGCGGTACGCGAGGCGCGCGGCGCCGAGCGGCGCCCCACACGCCTCGCACGCGGCGGCTGAGGGCGGCGTCGGCACATCGGCGATGAGCCGCGCGAGCGCTCGCTCAAGCGATTGCACGATGTGGCTCCAGGCGTAGCGGTCCTCGACGTGCGCACGCGCCGCGTGCCGCAGCCGCTCCATCGCGCCCGGATCGTGCTCGGCACGCTCGAGAAACGCGAGCACACCATCGGCGATCGCGTCCGGCGTCGCGGCGTCGAACACCAGCCTCGGATCGAGAGGATCGAGCAGCTCGGGCGTGGCCCCGACCGGCGTGCCCAGCACGGGCGTTCCGCAGGCCAGCGCCTCGACGGTGACGAGTCCGAAGCCTTCCAGCTCGCGCGTCGGGAGCACGAAGCAATCGGCAGCCTGGTAGTACCCGGGCAAGTCGGCATCGGGAACGAAGCCGAGGAACCGAACGCGCTCGGTGATGCGCAGGGACGCCGCGAGGCTCTCGAGCTCGGCGCGCAGCGAGCCAGCGCCCGCGATCAGCAGCTGCGCATCCTCGCGGCGCAACAGGATGCGCGGCATCGCGCGCAGCAGCGTGTCCACGCCGGTGCGGACCTCGAGATTGCGCACGGTCAGGAGCAGCGGCGCCTCCTTCGGCAGCCCGAGCTGCGCGCGCACCCCGGCGCGGTCCTCGGCGGGTCGGAAGCGTCGCAGATCCGCGCCGCCGGGAATCTTGACGAGCCGGTCCTCGGCGATGCCATAGAGCTGCCAGAGCTGCTCGGCGGAGTAGTCGCTGAGCACCTGGATGCGGCCGGCGCGCCGCAAACACGTGCGCTCGATGGCCCACAGCGCGAGAGCGCCGAACCGTCCCGCCATGCCGCCCACGTGATGCCGGGTCATCCGCTCACGCGAGCGATATTCCAGCGGCGCGGGCGAGAGAAACGTGTACAGCACGGGCAGACGCCGCGCAGCCGGCAGACCCAGCACGCCCCAGCCCGCGAGCGGCTGGTGCACGTCGAGCACGTCGAATTCCGAGCCGGCCAGCAGCTCGTGCGCCGCGCGGCGCGCGGCGAAGACGGCGTTGCGCAGGAATCCCATCGTCGTGCGCCGGCCGGCGCCGAAGAGGACGACGCGCACGCCTTCTCGCTCGAAGGTGCCGGCGGCCGCGCCGCCCGGCGCACGTCCGAGCACGGTGACGGCGTGGCCGCTCCCCGCCAGGCCACGCGCGTGCTCCCACAACAGGCGCTCACCTCCGCCTCCGCCGCTGAGCGGCGACACATCGGACACCATGAGCACGCGCAGCGCGCTCACGACAGCCGCCACGACACGTGGGCGTCGAGGTATTCGCGCATCCACAGCTCGAGCATCACGAGCGCCCAGATACGGTCGCCGTGCGTGCGCGCGCCCGAGAGGTGCTCGGTCACGATCCGGCTCACGATCTCCGGACGCCACAGCCCGCGCGCGCGCACACGCTCCGGCGCCAGGGCATCCTCGACGAGGTGACGCAGGTCGCTGCGGAGCCACCGGCTGAGCGGAATCATGAAGCCCTGCTTGCGCCGTCGCAGGATTTCGGCGGGCAGCTCGTCGGCGAACGCGCGCTTCAGCAGCGCCTTCAGCGACCAGCCGGCCAGCTTGATGCTGGGCGGAATGCCGAGACTGAGCTCGATCAGCCGGTGATCGCAGAACGGCGCGCGAAGCTCGAGCGAGCGCGCCATGCTCATGCGGTCGGCCATCGTCAGCAGATCGTCCGGCAGGTACGTCGCGAGATCGATGCGCCAGGCGCCATCCACGGCGTCGCCGTCCGTGCGCGTCGTCCACGCGGCGCGCTGCGCAGCCTCGACGTTGCCGTCGAACAGGCGCGCGAGCGCGGGAGTTGCGAGCGCGGCAAGCGCGGGCGCGTCAAAGAAGCGCGTCCAGCCGATATAGCGCTCGGGCATCGGGCGCGCGGCGCCGTGAGCGAAGCGGCGGGCCCAGTCGCCGAGGTTGCGGCTCGTCGCCGATTCCGGAAGTCGCCGCGCGAGCGCTTCGGGGCCCGCGCGCAGCATCCGCGGCACGCGCGCCCACGCCTCGGCGAGACGCACTCCGAGATATCGCGGATAGCCGGCGAACGTCTCATCGCCGCCGATCCCCGACAGCGCGACCTTCACGTGCCGCGCCGTCGATTCGGCGACGGCCAGCGTCGGGAGCGCCGACGAGTCCGCGAACGGCTCGTCGAGCGCGCGCACGACGGCAGCGGTGAGGTCGGCCGCCTTCGGCTCGAGGACGTCCTCATGGTGCTCGGTCTCGAAGCGGCGCGCGACGAGGCGCGCGTACGGCAGCTCGTCGTGCGAGGCGTCGGCGCCGAAGCCGACCGAGAACGTCGCGAGCCGCCCGACGTTCAGCTCGCGCATGCAGGCGACGATCGCGCTCGAGTCGATGCCGCCGCTGAGAAAGACGCCGAGCGGAACGTCGGCCACGAGGCGAGCGCGCACGGCGTCGCGCACCTCGGCGCGCACGCGCTCCTGGAGCTCGGGCAGCGAGCGCACGGGCACGGCGACGCCAGCCGGCAGCGTCCAATAGCGCCGGAGCGTCAGGACACCGCCGGCCAGCGTTGCGACGTGGCCCGGGGGCAGCTTCGCGATGCCGTCGAAGATCGAGCGCGCGGCCGGCGTGTACCCGAACGCCGCGTAGTGCTCGAGCGCCACGGGATCGAGCGCACGGCCGACGGCCGGGTGACGCAGCAAGGCCTTCGGCTCGGACGCGAAGACGAGCAGCCCATCGCGATGCCAGTAGTAGAGCGGCTTCTTGCCGAGGCGATCGCGCGCGACCACGAGCCGGCGCCGGCGAGCATCCCAGATCGCGAAGGCGAACATGCCGCGCAGGCGATCCACACAGGCCTCGCCCCACTCCTCCCAGGCACGCAGCAGCACCTCGGTATCGCTGCGCGTCGCGAACGGTCGACCACGCGCCGCGAGCTCGTCACGCAGCTCGCGATAGTTGTAGATCTCGCCGTTGAAGACGAGCGCCGCCGTCGCGTCGTCGGTCGTCATCGGCTGGCGGCCGGTGACGAGGTCGATGATCGACAGCCGTGTCATGCCGAGCGTCGCCTCGGTGCCGAGGTGGCGCCCCGTGTCGTCGGGACCGCGATGCTCGAGCGCGCGCAGCATCGCGTCGAGCACCTCGCGTCCCCCGCCGCGCGCGCCGGCCCAGCCGGCGATGCCGCACATCAGCGCGCGACCGCCGGCGTCGCGCCGGCGACGGTTTCCAGCAGATCCAGCACACGGGCAGCCGTGCGCTCGGGCGTGAAATCGGCCGCGCGCAAGCGGCCGCGGCGGCGCAGGGCCTCGCAGTGCTCCGGCTCGAGGAGCACGCGCGCGAGCGCGGCCGCGAGGGTTGCAGGAGCGCCGACCTCGACGACCGCCGCCCCCGGACCCGCGACCTCCGGCAGCGCTCCACGATCGGACACGATCACCGGCGCGCCGCAGGCCATCGCCTCCACGGCGGGAACCCCGAAGCCCTCGTCGAGCGACGGCAGCACGAACGCCGCGCACCCGCTGTAGACGGCGGGGAGATCACCATCGTCGATGCGCCCGGGGAACACGACGTCCACGTCGAGCGTGCGCGCGAGCGCTTCGACCCCCGCGCGCCGCGTGACGTCGCCGCCAGCCAGCACCAGGCGGTGCGCCCTCCGCAACGTGGCGGGCAGCGCCGCCCACGCGCGGAGCAGCCCCTCGACGTTCTTGTGCGGCATGAAATTGCCGACGAAGAGCACGTACGACGGCCCGAGGCCATAGCGCGAGCGCGCGCTGTCGGTCAGAGGCGTGGGCGCGAACTCCGCGCCGACCGCGACGCCGATCGCCGTGACTTTCTCCGGCTCGACACCCAGCCGCTCGACGACGGCACGCCGCGAGTGCTTGGAGTCGGTGACGATCGCCCGCGCACGCCGGGCGTAAAGCCTTGCCGCGGCGGTCAGCACGAGATCGCGCAGCGATCGGCGGCCGCCGTAGCCGATGAAGAACAGATCGTGGATCGTCAGCACGACCGGACACCGCGCGACGACGGGCGCCTTGTAGTAGGGCGAGAGAAAGATGTCCGCGCCGTCCCGTGCGAGCGCGCGCGGCAGAGTGATCTGATCCCACCATCGCGTTCCTGCCGCCGCGAGCCGCGTCAGCGTCACGCCCGGCAGCGTCTCAGGCAGCGCGGTGCGCGCATCGCCGTACACGACGCAGCGCCAGCCTCGCGCCGAGGCCGCGCGCATCACCTCCCGGACGTAGCGCCCGATGCCGGTGCGCATGCCGGCCACGAGCTCGCGCCCATCGAGCGCAAGCCGCATCACGGACGCCTCCGTGCGTGCACGATCATCTCGCAGCCGCCGACGTAGCGAACGTCGAGCACCTCGAAGCCGTGATGGACGAGGCTCGCGATCAGGCTGGCGCGCGTGTAGTGCGTCACGTGCTCATGGGCATACGCGCCGGGCAGAACCTTGCCGTAGATCCATTCGAGCACCCACCAGAGCCGGCGTCCGTAATCGGGCGTGCCGGCGATCAGCGTGCCGCCAGGACGCAGCACCCGTGCGGCCTCGGCGAGATGCTCCTCGGCGTTCTCGACGTGCTCGATGACCTCCGAGGTAATGAGCGTGCCGACGCTTGCGGTCCGCAGCGGCAGGCGATCGCCGCTGGCCTGCGAGAGGCGCTCGTGGCGCGCGCGCAGCCAGCGCAGCTTGCTCAGACGGATGTCGATGCCGAGCGCGCGCGGCAGATCGACGATGATGCGGCTCGAGCCGCACCCGACGTCCACGATGGGCTCGGCGCTCACCCATCGCGTGATGATCCGATGCCGTGTCCGCTGCCAGTAGCGCTGCAGCCAGATGGGACTGTCGAAGGCGCGCCAGTCGTAGTCGGCCGCGTTCACCGAGTTGCGCAGCTGCCACATGCGCACGAGCGTGCGCGCGAGCGCCCAGCCGAACTTCATCAGTCGCGCGTGCGAGCGCCCGGAGCCGCGCGCCATGTAGTGAAAGGGCACCTCGGCCACCCGCCAGCCTTCGGCGTGCACACGGATCAGCAGCTCTTCGAGGAAGTCGAAGTCGCGCGCGGTGGGAAGGATCCCGTGCAGCGCCTCACGCCTGTACATGCGAAAGCCGCTCGACAGGTCGCGCAGGGGCAGCGCGAGCGCCCGCGCGTACGTGCGGTTGAGCACGTGGCTCAGCAGCCGCCGCAGCGCCTCCATGTCGGCGCGACCACCGGCCACGTAGCGTGAAGCGATCAACACCTCTGCCTCGTGCCGCCGCTTCCACAGCTCCTGCAGGAAGATGGGACGGTGCGAGAGGTCTGCGTCCATGGTGACGACCCACGGCGCGGTGGTGGCCGCAAAGCCGGCGAGCAGACCGCCGCCGTAGCCGCGTTCCGTCTGCACCACCACGCGTGCGCCGCGGCGCGCCGCGGACTCGCGCGTGCCATCGCTGGAGCCGCCGTCGGCCACGATGATCTCCGACGTCACGCTCAGATCGTCCAGGACCTCACGCAGCGCGGGGAGCAACAGCTCGAGATTCTCCCGCTCGTTCCACGCCGGGATGACGACAGCGAGCTCGGGCGTCGACGTGGCACTCACGCGGGCACCTGGCGTAGCCGCCGGGCCGAGAGCCACGCGAGCAGCGCGACACCGGCCAGCTTGCCGCTCATGAGCAATGACGCGGGTCCCGCATGCAGAGCCGGGAAGCGCTCGATCGAGTAGCGCGCGCCGATCAGGACGGCGGCGGCGACCAGCGCGACGTTCAGGCGTGACGTCACATCGGGCGCCAGGAGGAGCAGCGCCGCCGGCAAGAGCAGGACGGCGAGATGGTGCTCCTCGGCGAGCGGCGCCACGAGCGGCACGGCGGCGACGGCCAGTCCGAACGCGGCGTCGAACGCGGGCGTGCCGGGAGCAGGACGGAGGCGCAGCGCATACGCCACCGCCGCGAGGATGGCGCCGCTCGCGACGATCGCCATCGGCTCCACCGCGCGCGGGCCAAGCCCGCCGTCCAGCAGCCGGTGCAGCACGGCGTGCGGCGCGAGGTTGAGCGACCACGCGTGCAGGTATGCGGGCATCGCGAACAGATGCCGCATCCACTCGACGTGAGCGTCGACGCCGACACCGAGAATGCCGACGGCGAGACCACAGACCGCAACGCCGGCGGCGCGATACGCGACGCCACGCTGCCCGATCCACCAGAGGGCGACGATCGGCAGTCCGAACTGTGGCTTCACCTGCACGACCAGGCCCAGCGCAATGCCCGCAAGCCAGGGCCGCTCCTCGCGCGCGCCCCACCAGCCGAACGTCAGCAGCGCCAACAGCAGGACGTTGGTCTGGCCGAGATGAAATGTCTCGAGCAGCGGCTGCCACAGCGCCACGAGCGCGACGAGTCCGACCACGAGCGCGGGCTCCGCCGCGCGGCGACGCAGCACGAGCGCGCCGGCGACGACCAACAGCGCCTGGCCGAGCGCCAGCCACGCCAGCGCGGCGACGCGGAACGGCAGCCATGTCCAGGGCCGCATCGCGACGTAAAACAGCGGCGGATACTTCAACGGCGCGCCGGCAGGGCGCATCGCGAGCGTGTCGCTCATTCGCGCAGTCGTGGATGGATCGAACAGGTCACCGCCGCGCGCGAGATCCGTCGCGAACGCGTAATAGTGGGCGAAGTCGATGAACGCGCTGTCCGCCGCGATCCGGGCCACGCCGCCCGCATAGGCGGCCATCAACAGCGCGACGGCGAGCAGCAGCGCCGTGCCCGTCCGCACGCGTGCACGCGGCGCCGCCGCCACATCCGCTCGGCACGCCGCGCTGGCCTGCACACGAGCGGCGAGCGACGCCGAGCCCGTGAGCCGCGCGGCGACGCTCAGGGTGGCGGTGCGCACGGCGAGCTCGAGGGCCGCCAGCGCCCCGGCGACGCCGCCGCCCCAGCCTGGAAAGTGCGTGTCGAAGTAGGCGATGCGGCTCAGATACGCGTGGCGCAGCATGCGGCCGGGACTCTTGGCCGTCGAAGCGCCCCAGTGGTGCACGGCGACGGCCTCGGGCACGTAACGCAGACGGAAGCCGGCGGCGGTCAGCCGCGCGCAGAGGTCGACATCCTCCATGTACATGAAGAAGCGCTCGTCGAACCCGTCCACGGCCTCGAACGCCTTGCGGCGCAGGAGGACACACGCCGCCCCGCCCCAGGCGACGTCGTGAGCCGCTGCGTGTCGGCGCGTCGTGTGCCGCAGCACGATCCGCTTCAGCGCGGGCGCTCGGTAGAGCGCGTAGCGCAGGGACGACGCGAATAGCACGTCGCCGGCGTGGCTCCACGGCGTGGGCAGCGCGTCGTGCACCGACGGCTGCAGCGTGCCGTCTGCGTTGGTGAGACGAGCGAACACCGCGCCGAGCGCGGGATCGGCGTCGAGCGCGTCGAGCAGGACGGGCAGCGCGCCGGGTGACAGCTCGCAGTCGCTATTGAGCATCAGGACTGCGCGGCCGCTGCCCGCCGCGGCGCCGATGTTGGCCGCGCGACCGAAGCCGACGTTGTCGGGACTCTGGATCAGACGCGCCCGGGGGAACTTCGCCGCGACCATCGCTTGTGAGCCGTCCGTCGAGCCGTTGTCGACCACGATCGTCTCGATGCGAAGTCCCGGCGCGGCGCCGTCGAGCGCGTCCAGGCAGCGTGTGAGGTGCTCGCGTGTATTCCAGGAGACGATGACGACGGTAATGTCGGGGGGAGTCATCTCTTCTGGGGGCCCCGAAATGGCCCCCAGACCCCCAACACTCGGACGCGCCCCGGCGAAGCCGTGGCGCGCCTCGGGATGGTCAGCCGACGTGTCATCTCCGCCGTCTCCCGGCGAGCACGTCGTCGTAGACGGCGAGCATCCTCTCGACGTAGCGCTCGATCGTGAAGTGCGCCGTCACCCGCGCGACGCCGGCTGCGCCCACCCGCGCACGCAAGCTCGAATCCGCGGCAAGCGTGCGCATGGCTTCCGCGAGCGCCGCGGGATCGCGGGGTGGGACGAGCAACGCCTCGACGCCGTCGCGCACGATCTCCGGCGTGCCGCCGCTGGCGGTGGCCACGATCGCGGTGCCGCAGGCCATGGCCTCGAACAGCACGCGCCCGCACGGCTCGGCGTCCGAGGCGAGCACCAGCACGTCGAGGCCGCGCATGACGGCGGGGATGTCGCGACGATAGCCGACGAAACGCACGCGATCGTCACGACCAGCGTCCTTCACGAGCCGGTGGAGCGCGTCGGCGCGCCAGGCGTCTTCGTCGAAGAGCGGGTCGCCGACGACGACGAAATGCGCGTCCAACCCGCCGCGCAGCAGCCGCAGCGCGGCCTCGGCAAAATGCTCGTGCCCCTTGCCGAGACCGACACGCCCGACGATGCCGAACAGCGGGGCGCCGTCGGGAACGCCGAGCTCGCGGCGAAACGCCGCGCGCGGCACGCCGGGATGAAACTCGCGCGTGTCGACCGCATTGACGATCGTCACCGAGCGATCCCAGCCACGGCTGCCGGCGAATCGGCGGCGGATCGCGTCTGCGTTGCAGACGATGCGCGTGGCGAGCGGCGCGAGCGCGCGGTCCACGTCCCACATCTCGCCGGCGACGAGGTTGCGCGCGTGCCAGACCACCGGCACGCCGGCGATGCGTCCCGCGAGCCCGGCAGGCACGTTGGTCTGTGGCCCGTTCGCGTGCAGCAGGTCGATCGAATGGGCCCGCACGAGACCGACGAGGCGCCGCGCGGCGCCGAGCACACCGCTGACGCGGCGGAGCGGCCCAAAGGTCAGCGGCAACGTCGTCACACCGTCGGCGACGAGCACTGCGGGAAATGGGCCGGTCGCGGGACCGGCGAACAGCGGCCGCACCCGAACCCGGTCCAGGTGGCGCAAGAGCAATCGCAGGCTCGTCTCGGCGCCACTCAGCTCGCCGACGTGGTGCAGATAGAGCACGTTAGCCGGCACGACGACTCCGAGCCGGGCCGAACGCGGTACGCACGAGCACAGCTTCGTAGCCGTCCGCCACGCGATCCCAGCCGAAGAGCGCCGCAGCGCGCCGCCGCCCCGCCTCGCCGAGCTCGCGCCGCCGTCCGCTGTCCTGAGCCAGCGCGGCCATCGCGTCGCCGAACGCGATCGGATCGCCTGGCGGCACGAGCACGCCGGCGTCGCCGACGACTTCGGGCAGCGCCGTCGCGCGCACGGTAACGACGGCGCGGCCGTAACTCATCGCCTGTGCGACCACGAGCCCGAACGTCTCGTACGTCGAGTGGAACGCGAACACGTCGCACGCCTCGAAGTAGCTCGCGAGCGCAGCGCGCGCGATGTAGCCGACGAAGCGCACGTGCTTGTCGACGCCGAGCTCGGCGGCGAGTGCCCGCAGCGCGGCCGCCTCCGGCCCGACGCCGCCGACGACGAGCGTGGCCGACGTGCCGCCGTCGAGGCATCGGCGCAACGCGTGGAGCAGCGTGTCGACGCGCTTTTCTGGCGCCAACCGTTGCAGCGCGAACACGAGGCAGTCGCCCGACGGCACCTCGAGCGCGGCGCGGACCGCGGCCCCGTCGCCGGACGGCGGCGGGATCTCGACGCCGTTGGCGACGACGTCGCCGCGCCCGCGGCCCGGACCGTAGATCGCATCGCGACAGTAGCCGGAGACGTACGTCGTCTCGCTCATCAGCGCGATCAGCGCCCGCTGCCACCGCCGCCAGAGCGACGGGACACCGGGGCCCGGCACGTCACGCCCGTTCATGGTGAGAACCGTCGGCACGCCGAGCACGCGCTCGGCGACGACGCCCGCGAGGCCCGTCGGCATCGCGTAGTGCACGTTGAGCACGTCGGGACGCGCCGCCGCCACCGCGCGGCGGACGGCGCCGATCGCCGACAGCGAGAACGGCGGCAGCGCCCCGGCGGTGAGGCGATGGCCGCGCACGCGCATTAGCGTGAAGCGATCCGTATAGCGCTCGACCGGAAAATTCACGAGCGCGTCGTAGTCGGTCGAGCCGTGGTCGCGCCGCAGCGATGCCGGGAGCATCGGCGTGAGGAGCCGAACGTCGTGCCGACGGGCGAGCCGCCGATACACCTCGAGCACCACCAGCTCTGCGCCGCCCACGACGGGCAGGAACGTGGGCGTCAGCACGAGAATTTTCACGCGAGCACCCGACGGTGGACGCCGCGCATCTCTTCGGCGATGGCAGGCCACGCGAGGCGCGCCGCGAGCTTGCGCACGCCGGCGGCCAGGCGCAGGCGCTGCCCGGGCGAGTCGAGCAGCACGGAGATCCGAGAAGCGAGAGCGGTCGGATCGCGCGGCGTGACGAGCGCGACGTTGTCACCATCCCGAAGGCAGGCCGATGCCGCGGCCGGCGAGGTGGTAACGACGGGCAGCCCATGGGCGAACGCCGCCAGCAGACTGCCACGGCGTAGCGATGCGCCGCCGTCGAACGGCGCCACGAAGACGTCGGCGAGCGCGAGAATCCGCGAGACCTCGTCGTCGTCCCGGCGACCCGTCCAGGTGACGGCGCGCGCGACCCCCAACCTCACGGCGAGCGCCTCCAGATCCGAGCGATACGCGCGTTCGGTCTCGCGCGTGTCGCCGGCCACGACGAGATGCGTATCGGCGTGCGTCTCGCGCACGAGCGTGAGCGCCTCGAGCAGCGTCTCGAGACCTTTCCCGGGATACACGAGGCCGAAATACACGAGCAGCGGCCCGCGCGGCGGCACGCCGATCGACGCACGCGTCGCGGCCGGATCGCCGGGGGGCGCGACCCCGATGTTGGAGCCGATCGGGACCTCGGTGATTCGCCGCGCGATCCACGGCAGCCGACGGCGCACCATGGCGCCGACTTCCTCGTTGGCGGCGACGGCGTGGCGCGCGCTGCTCAGCAGCCACAGCGCGATGCCGCGCGAGCGCAGTGTGGCGTCGGTCAGCGTGTGAAACGTCACGACCGTCGGAATCGAGAGCGTCACGCGCAGCGCGCGGGCGCGGTCGCGCCAGAGGTCGGGGGCGTACTGCAGATTGACGACGTCGGCGGGGATGACGCGCCACCAGGGCGCCGGCGCGTCGAGGATCGGTAGAACGCCGACCCCGCCGCGTTCCGGACCGCGCCATGCCGCCGAGGCGACGACCGTCACCTGCTCGCCCAGGCGGACGAGCTCTTCGGCGAGACACCGCGCGTAATCGCCGACACCGCACGTGACCTCCTGCGGCGGATACGACGGGCAGGCGATCAGGACGCGCATGCCGGCACCTCCACCCGCCGCTCGCGCCACACACGCGCGACGAGCCGGCCCACGCCCAACAGCGCCAGCGCGTTGAGCAGGAAGAACAACGCCTGGTGCAGCGTCAGCGTCAGGCCCTCGCGTGTCGGCAGCCGCGCCAGCAAGTCACGCGCGCTCACGTCGGGGCGCGCCACGACCGTGTGCAGCGTGTCGAGCCCCGTCCACGCCGGCAGAGCCTCCTTGAACAGCACGCCCATACCGGTCCCGGACACGAACGTCTTGAGCGCGTACGGCAGCGCGTTGGGCACCGGCGCGAAGCCGGCCTGCGCGCCGAGATACCCGCACACGAGCGAGGGCACGGCGACGACAAGCAGCGCCCGGCGGCCCAGACGCTCGAGCACGGCGCCCGTGAACGCGGCGAGCAGCGGCAGCGCCGGGAACAGGTGGCGCGCGCCCAGGCCGTGCGACCACGACGCGCGGTCGGCGAACTGCGACTGCCACGACGCACCGATGACGAGCAGTGCGGCGACGAACGCGATGGTGAGCGCGGCCTCGGCGCGGCGGGCTCCGCGCCACGCGGCGGTGAGCGCGGGCACAGCCATCAGGAGAAACGGCGCGTAGAGGACCAGGCCGCCGCGCGGGCCGATAAGCAGGTCGGCGACGATCGCAGGCTTGGGCGTGATGAACTCGGTCGCGAGCCCCGTGATCGCGGAGTACGACGTGTGCCACGGCGCGCCGAAAAGCCACGTGTCGTACGCGGCGAGAACAAGCGCCGCCGGCAGGCCGCCGAGCACGAATGCCCCGGCATTGCGCCAGCCGCCCCGTATGGCGACCACGCACGCCAGCATCAGCGGCAGCACCGCGGCGGAGTGCGTCAGCAGCACGGCCGCTCCCGCGAGCGCGCCCGCCGCGGCACGGCGACGAGCGGTGTCCGCGTCGACAGCCAGCCGCACGGCCAGCGTGACCGCGAGGGCCGTGAGACTTTCTTTCGTCAACATCGTGCCGAACTGAAAGGCCTGCGTGCCGAGCGCGAAGACCAGGCCGGCCAGCACGCGACCGCGGCGCGCGGCGCCGAGCCACCCCGCGAGCCATGCCACCTGCACCGCCGTGAGCGCCATTGCCGGCGCGCAGAGCAGCAGGATGACGACGGCGTTGACGGCCTCGAGTCCCGTCCAACCCTCGGCGGCAGCGCCGCCCGCCGCGCGCCACGTCGCGTACAACGGCGCGATCACGAGCGCGGTGCCGAACGGAACGCCCGGCACCACGCGGCCGTCGCGGGCGGTGGCCGTGTCCTTGCCGTCGTAGAGTCGCCAGTGCGCGAGCTCCCAACGTCCCGTATCGACCAGCGAGACCGCAGCGTCGACGAAATTGTCGCTGTTGGAGAATTGCAGCCACGGATTCCAGAACGCGACGTAGACCAGCAGCACGGTGACGAAGATCCGCGCCCCGTCGGAGCGAAGCGCGATCATCGTGGCGCTCCGTGCGCGTATTCGTGAGCCGCAGGCACGATCGCGTCGTGGCGGGCCGGCGCCGTCGCCGGCCGACGCAGCAGCGGCACGATGAGCCCGGTCAGGATGAGTAGGCCGTATGTCTTGATCCCTGCCAGCAGCACCGCCGGGCCCGTGGTAAGTCGGGGATGCTGGTAGTAATCGTCGATCGCGCCCACGAGGATCAGTGCTGCGGCCAGCCACGCCACGCGTGCCGGTGCGCCGTCGCGCAGCGTCGCATCGACGAGCACGGCGAGCGGGAGCAGCGTGAACACCAGATGATTGATCGTGGTGTTCGGCGTCACCAGAAGCAGCACGAGCGTCACGAAACCCAGCTCGGGCACCAGGCGAGCGGGGGCGATCGAGCCCCACGGACGCAACATCATCGCCGCTCCGGCGAGAGTCGCGCACGCGAGCAGCACGCCGACGACCCGCCACGCGGCGAGCGTCGAGGCCCCAAGCAGGCCGTGCCCTGTGGCGACGGTCCAGCCTGTGAGCGACAGGTTCCCGAGCTGGCCGCTCACCGTGGCATAGCCGTATTGCGGTGCCACGCGCGTGAAATATTCGAGCGTCGCGGGCCAGCCCACCGCCGCAATAGCGATCGCGGTGCATCCGAGCGCGGTGCCGCTTGCCACGAGGCACGCGCGCCAGCGGCACCGCCATGCGAGCCAGCCGATGAACAGCGCCGGGTGAAACCGCAGCGCGGTCGCCATTCCCAGAGCGACGCCGCCGACGACGTCGCGTCCCGAGACGAATGCCCAGACGAAGACCGACACCAGCGCCAGCACGAGCTGATTGATCTGTCCGAGCGCCATCGAATTTTCCAGCGGCTCTGAGGCGAGGAAGATCGCGGCGAGCGTCAGCGTTCCTGCCAGGCTCAGCCCGGCGGCGCGCGCGATCGCGACCAGCGCGCCAACGATCAGAGCGAGGCTGAGCGCCATCCAGACGACGACCGCGTGGCGCCACGCGAGAAACGTGAACGGCACGAACGGCAGCACGGTGAATGGCGGATATGAGAACGCGTGGATGTGCACCAGGCCGTCGTGCGCGTGCAGGGTGCCGAGACGACGCGCCTCCTCGATGAGGGCAACGTTGCGGTTCACGCCCTCTACGCGGTCCATCCCCGGGTCGTAGAACGACACACCCGCGCGATAGAGATGTGCGCCGGTGTAGAGGATGGCGAAGTCGCGCACGTCGCCGAGGCGCGCGGTCTGCACGGTGCGCACAACGAAGCGGCCGCCCAGCACGGCGACGACGAGCGCCAGCGCAACGACCGCGATCGGCGCGCGCGCACTCACCGCGCGACCTCCCGTGCCCGCGCGTAGACCTCCACCGTCCGACGCGCCGTGACCTCGACCGACTGCGCCGCGGCGTACGCGCGCGCGGCCTCGGTCAGCCAGCGACGCGCCGCCGGATCGTCGAGCAGCGTGCCGAGCGTCTTGGCGAGATCGCGCGCGTCGTCCGGCTGGACCAGCGCCAGGCAGTGGCCACGCTCGGCGATTTCGCGCAGCGGCGCCAGCGCAGTGGCGACGACCGGCCGGCCCTGAGCCAGCGCCACATGCAGTGAGTACGACACGCTGTCCTCGGTGGCGTACGGCACGACGACGACGTCCATCGCTTCGAGGGCCAGCGGCACCTCGGGCGGCGGGAGGTAGCCGGTCACCACGAGCCGATCGGCGAGCCCGGCGCGCGCTGCGTCCGCGTAAAGCTCCTCGACCACGGTGTCGTGCTCTGGCAGACGCGGCCCGCCGGCCACGAGCAGCACCGGCGCCTCGCCGTGGCCCGCCTCCGCGAGCGCATCGAGCACGAGCGTGAAGCGCTTGGCGCGCTCGACAAAACCAAAGACGCCGACCACGGGCCGCGTGCCGAGACCGTGGCGCTCGCGGAAAGTTTTCACCGCCGCGGCGTCGACGCTCACGCGCGGCGGCACTGGCGGCGGCACGACGACGCACCGGTCGGGCGCCACGCCGCGCGCGAGCAGCCGCTGGCGATGGAGCTGCGCGTGGACGATCACCGCCTGCGCGCGCCGAAACGTCTCGACGTCGTGCCAGGCCGGGGCGCCGACGACGTTGGCGAGCGCGCTGCCGAGACCACCGTCGAAGCGCGCGGGGCCCGGCGGCCGCACGGTGTGCGCGGTCACCACGAGCGGCGCGCGGATCGCGGCTTTCAGAAATCGCCACGCCAGCGTGTACGTCAGCTGGTCCACGCCGAAGAACGAGTACGTATGCTGCACGTGGGCGACGTCGGCCGCGCTCAGACGGCGCGCGTCCGCGGCCAGCGCCCACGGGTTGAGACGGTTCGGCTTCAGCGCAACGGCCTGCAGCGTGACGTGATCGCGCAGCGCGGGGACGAGCGCCGCGCTGTAGTCGGCGATGCCGCAGCGCTCGCGCACTGGCGTGTACATGGCCACGCGCGTCATCAGCGGATCAGCCCCCGGCGGTCGAGCTCGTCGCGGGCCTGCGCCACGCGGTCGTCGGCTCGCTGCTCGCGTGCCCACGCCACGAGATCCTCGACGCCCTTGTCGAGCGTCATGCGAGCCCGGAAGCCGAGGTGCCGTTCGATGCGCGAGACGTCGGCCACGCAGTGGCGGATATCGCCTTCGCGGAAGCGGCCGACGATCTCGGGTGCGAGCGTCACGCGCAGCGAGCGCGCGATCGTCTCGGCGAGCCCGGCGACCGACGTCGAGCGTCCGGTCCCGACGTTGAGCGCAACGTCGGCGACGTCGTCGCGCTCGAGCGCCAGGCAGAATGCCTCGACGATGTCGCTCACGTGGATGAAATCGCGGCTCTGCCGACCGTCCTCGAACACGAGCGGCCGCTGGCCGTTCAGAAGCCTCGACGAGAAGATCGCGCCCACGCCCGTGTAGGGGTTGGACAGCGCCTGACGCGGGCCGTACACGTTGAACAGCCGCAACGCGACGGTGCCGATGCCGTACGCGCGGCCCACGCAGAGGCAGAGCTCTTCCTGGTCCCGCTTGGTCACCGCGTATACGGACGTCGGCACGATCGGCTTGTCTTCGTCGCACGGCGCCGGCGTCGTCGTCCTTGCGCAAATCGGACAGCGCAGCTCCCACTCACGCGCCTGCAGCTGGGCGAGCGGACGTGGCCGCGGCGCGACCGGGCCACAGCTCGAGCACCGGTATCGCCCCTCGCCGTAGATCGACATCGACGACGCGACGACGAGCCGCTTGATGCGGCGCCCCGCGTTGGCGAGCCGATCGAGCAGCACGGCGGTGCCGCGCACGTTTTCGTCGACGTATGGGACGATCGCGTACATCGACTGCCCGACGCCCACCTGTGCCGCGAGATGGACGACCGAAGCCACGCCGTCGAGGGCGCGATCGACGGCGGCCGCATCGCAGACGGACGCGTGAACGAGCTCGACATCGGGCGGCAGATGGCGCGCCCGCGTCGCGCCGGTGCCGTGCACCTGCGGGTCGAGCGAATCGAGCACGCGCACGCGCGCGCCGCGCGCGCCGAGCGCCCCCACGAGATGGCTGCCGATGAATCCCGCACCACCGGTGACGAGAACGGGCGAGGCGATCATGATCGAGCGAACCTCCGCACGAGCGCCGTGTGATCGTGGCGCGCCGCCTCGTCCACGCGCCGGCGCGCGGCCAGCGTGTCGCGAAGCCGGCGCGCGTTGTGGACGAAGGCGAGCGCGATGGCGAGGGCAAGCTTGAGGTTGCGCCGGCTCACGTGCCACGCCGCGCGCGCGACGAGCGCCGCCGCCAGCCGCGTCGCGTCGCGAGCCGGCAGCACCTTCAGCGCGAAGCGCAGCAGGTTCGTGTGGTAGGACACACGCCGCCGAAACCACGTGCGCGGCACCTGTCCCGGCGCCGCGCCGCGGATGAGGTGCTGATACTCATCGCCCGACATCCCCACCTTGTGGTAGAGCAGCGCATCCGGCACGTAGATCGTGCGCCAGCCGCGGCGCCATGCCCGCCAACAGAGGTCGGTGTCCTCGAAGTCGATGAAGAACGTCGGATCGAAGCCGCCGAGCGCCTCGAAGCGATCGCGGCGCACGAGCAGGCTGCCCGCACAGCCCCACGGCACCTCGACCGGCGTGGCGGCCGCCGCCGTGTACTCGACGGCCCACGGCGGGACCACGACGTCGTGATACGAGCCCGCGACGAAGCGTGTGCGCCCGTGAATGATCCGCGCTCCGTCCCACGAGCGCTGCGTCGGATCGACCGCAAACAGCGAGTCGTCGGCGGCGAGTGCCTGCGCGAGGCGGCTGAGGCAGTCGGTCTCGAAGCGCATGTCGTTGTTCACGAAGAAGAGGAACTCGCCCTTCGCCTCGGGGACGGCGCGGTTGTAGGCACGCGTGAAGCCGAGGTTCTCGCCCATGGGCAGCCACCGCGCGGGATAGCGCGCGGTGACGACGGCGCTGTCGTCGACGCTGCCGTTGTCCACGACGACCACCTCGTGCGCCGCCCAGTCCTGTGTGGCGAGCGTGGCCAGGCAGTCGGGCAGCAAGTGCGCGCCGTTCCAGTTCAGGACGAGCGTGCTCACGAGCGGGTGCTCGCTCACGGGCTTCTCCGCCGCGCCTTCATGAGAATGCCCATCGCGAGCGAGGGCCACCAGTCACCGGTGAGGGCGAGCCACGGCGCGCGGCGATCGTCCAGCAGGCGCTGCGGCACGATCGGCACCCAGTTGCCCACGTGGTGCTCCACACGCAAGCCGTGTCGCGCGAGCTGATGGCGCAGCATGCGCGGCGTGTAGTAGCGGACGTGCCCCACGCCTTCGACGCCGACGTCCATCCACATCGGATAGCGGCCGACCAGCAGGCGCAGACGGTTCTCGAGGCTCGCCAGGTTCGGCGTCGTGATCACAAGCGCCCCGCCGGGACGCAGCACGCGCGCGATCTCGGCGAGCAGATGATCCGTGTCGATGATGTGCTCGATGACTTCCGCCGCAACGACGGCGTCGAACACGGCGTCGGACCAGGGAAGCGGCGCGCGGTCCAGATCCACCGCGCGCGTGTCGACGCCGCGCGCGCGCGCCGCCTCGACGAGCGCGGGCTCGGCCTCGGCGCCCTGCACGCGCCAGCCGCGCGTCGCGAGCAGCGCCGCCAGCTCGCCGCCGGCGCTGCCGACGTCGAGCAGGCGCCCCGGCGTCTCCGTGTCGAGCAGGCGCAGCAGCTTGCGAATCCGCGACTCGCGCAGGTCCACGCGGTGCTGCGCGTAGTCGGTGCGCGCCGACGTCATCGCTTGACCGCCAGCAGCGCCCAACCCTTGGCGTCTGTCGCGTCGGGCCGGTTGCCGTGTCCGGTGAGGCGGCCGTCGAGCCAATCGAAGAGCCGGTACGTCAGGGCGACGAACGCAAGGCGAGGCCGCGGCGGCAGGTTGAGCTCGACCGCGTGGAACACGACGAGGATCGGACCGCCGGTGGCCCACGCGGCGACGACGCTCAGACCGGCGCGCGCGCAGAGCGCCTCGAGGCCCTGCCGCGTGTAACGGAAGTAATCGCCCGGATGGTTGTGGGTGATGTGATATTGCGGCGCCGTCAGACACACGTGGCCGCCGGACATCAGCACACGCGCACACTCGCCGAGCAGACGGGCGGGATCGGGCACGTGCTCGAGCACTTCCATCAGCAGCACCGCGGCGACGGCGTTGCTGCGCAGGGGCAGCGCGTGACCGTCCGCGATCACGTCGAGCCCCGGGCCCTGCACGACGTCGAGCGCGACCCGGCGTCCCGGCCACGCCGCCGCCGCAATCGACGCCTCGGTGCCGGCGCCGACGTCGCACAACACGCCACCCCCCGGGCACCTGCGCGCGGCCTCTTCGAGCATCAGCCGTGCGTGGCGCGCCGGATGATCGGAGCTCTGGCGCACGCGCTGGTGATGTCGCGTCAGGTAGAGGTCTTTGAGCCGACGCGTCAGCGTGCTCATCCGCGGCGGCCCTGCGGATGCTCGACGAGCAGTCGCTTGACGAGCACATGCTCGGCGCTGCGCGTATAGCCGAGTGCCCAGAGCGCCGCCGCGTAAGCGGAGGCGCCGAGCGCGATGGTCGCGAGCACGCCGAGCGGGCGGGCGAGCCAGACCAACGCCAGCATCACCCCGATGGCTGCCGCATAGCGCCAGAGCCCCGTGGCGGACAACCGCACGCCGAACGTGCCGCGCAGCAGACGCACGACGAGCGCGAGGTTCAGCCACTCGCACGCGACCGTGGCCATCGCCGCGCCGGCCGCGCCCCAGCGCGGTACCAAGACCGCGTTGCCCGCGACATTGACGAGCACGCTCAGCGCGTAGACGCCGACGAGCGCCCACACGCGATCCGCAGCGATCAGCGCATGGCCCGCGACGTTGACCCAGAACAGCGGCAGCGTGCCGAGGATGAGCAGGCGGAGCAATGGCCCCGCGCCGGCGAACTGCGCTCCGAACAGAAGCGCGACGATGTCGTCGGCAACGGCAAGCGTGCCGATCGTCAGCGGCAGCCCGAGCGCGAGCAGCGGTCGCCAGCCGGCCTCCAGCAGCCGCCGGGCTTCGGCGGGTGCGGAAACTGCCACGCTCGACAACCGCGGGAACAGCGGACCGCCGAGCGAGGCCGCCAGCACGATCACCGCATCGAGGAATCGATAGGCGGCCGCGTAGCGTCCGAGGTCGCCGGGCGTGGCGAGCCACTCGAGCATGACCATGTCGATGCGGTAATAGAGCGCGAACCCGGCCATCAGCAGGCCGAAGGGGACCGCACGGCGCAGCATCGCGCCCGCCGCGCCTGCAGGGATCGCCGCGCTGGCGCCGCCGTCGGCCGCGAGTGCCAGCGCCACGCGCCACATCACCACGCCGGCGCCAAGGGAGCCGCCGAGCAGCGCCACCACGCCGCCGCCGGCGGCCAGCACGCCGACCGTGATGGCCGACGACAGCAGCGCAGCGATGACGCGGTAGAGCGAAAGACGGTCCATCCGCTCGCGCGCGGTCAGCAGCACGAGCGAGGGCATGGTCAGCGCCGAGACGATCGACGCCAGTCCGCCGAGACCGATCGCGGCGACGACGGCCGCCTCGTGTCCGAGCAGCAGCGCCAGGGCGACCATCGTCGCCGCGGACGCAGTCGCGAGCGTCAGCGACGCGCGCCGCGCGACGGCGAGCACGCGCGGCGCATGCGCAGGCGCGCGGCTGGCGTCACGAATGGCGAGCGTGGCGAGCCCGAAGTCGGCGAGCGCGCCGAAGGGAAAACAGAATGCGAGCACGTAGGCGTAGCGTCCCAGCTCGTCGACGCCCAGCCAGCGCACCAGCGCGATGGACACCAGCAGGCTGATGACTTTCGTCGTGGCCTGGGCGGCGACCAGCGCCGAGACATTGCGGCCGATCACGGCCGGACTCCGACCCACTCCTTCTTCGGCGTCACGGCCGCCGCGGCCTGCTCCCGCGCCTCGAGAACGGGGATCATCATGACGATCCCCGTGATGAGCCAGAACGGCTCCATGATGCGGACGATGATGAAGGTGTTGGAGCCGAACGCGTGCGCGAGCAGTCCGGCGAAGCCGGCGAGGAAGCCGAGCACGAGACCACGCTCTTCCGGGTCACGACGTGTTCGGTGTACGTCGCGTGCGTGCCGCCACACCGCCCACACGAGCCACAAGAACGACGCGAGCCCGACGAGCCCCGTTTCCGCGAGCACGCGCGCGTACTGCGCGTCCATGAACCCGAAGCCCGTGACGCCCCACCCGAACACGGGACGCTGGGCGAATCCCTGGAAGGCGGCCTTGAACGACATCAGGCGCGCGGACGTCGACGGGTCGAAGGCGACCTTCCCGACCCGCACCGTCTCCGAGCCCCGCTCCTCCTTGAACGTGTAGACGACGCGGTCCTTCACGGACTTGGGCGCGACGTACAGCAGCGCGGGCGACGCCACGGCCGCCAGCAAGATCAGGCCCGCGACGAACTGGCGCCGCGTCGTGAGCCACGCGATCACGACGAACGCCGGGATGACGCCCAGGTAGGAGGCCCGCGACAGCGTGAAGAAGAACGGGATCGCCATCAGGCCCAGCAGCAGCAGGCACTGTGCGCGCCTCGTCAGCTTCTGCGTCTCGAACGCGATACCGACGGCGATGGCGATCATGAACAGCAGATAGCCACCAAAGGTGTTGGGCTCGCCGACCTCGCCCTCGAACGGCGCGGACACACGCTCGCCGGAGGGCACCTGCGCCAGGCCCATCACGCTGACAATGGCCGCCGTGATGAACGCTGCCGTGATCAGGCGCCACGCGTGGTCACGGTCGCGCAGGTTGTTCACCGCCATGTAGTAGATGACGAAGTACTCGACGTACTTGAGCACGAAGAAGTAGCCCGACCACGATCCGATGGTGCCCGTCATGTAGCCGAGCATCGTGGCGACGAGGTTGGCGGCGATGTACGTGAGAATCGCCCAGTTCAACGGCGTGCGCGCGATGAGGTTCAGCTCCTTGTTCACCGCGG
Source organism: Candidatus Rokuibacteriota bacterium (assembly GCA_036802765.1). Classification (GTDB taxonomy): domain Bacteria; phylum Methylomirabilota; class Methylomirabilia; order Rokubacteriales; family CSP1-6; genus AR12. The sequence goes on along the minus strand of DAIRVP010000022.1, from coordinate 2,531 downwards.
TCTTGGCGAGCCACGAGAGCCCGATGACGAGGAGCACGAAGTCTTCCGTGCGGAAGGTCACGCCGCGCCCCGCGCCGACGCCGGCACCCTTGCTGCCGAACTGCGGCGACAGCAGCATCGAGAAGATGACGATGTAGATGCCCCAGTCCGTGCGGACGAACGCGATCGTGAACAGGAGCAGCGCGGCGACCGCGCCCATCGTATAGGTGACCGAGACCTGCGTCAGGCCCTGCGCGACGAGGAAGGCGCCGACGACGGCGACGACGCCGAAGATGAAGACGCTGCCGCCGGCCGGCGCGACCGCAGCCCGCCCAAACTGTGGCATCGGCTATCGGACCTGAACGATCTGGTTCGCCGGCAGGTCGAGCTGCCCCAGCTCCCTACGCCTGATCTCGGCCTCGTCGCGCGAAGCGAAGGCGCCGAGGCGGACAATGAACGCCGACGTCTCGCCGGGCTGCGCGGCGACTCTGACCTGATGGCCGCGGGCGCGCAGCCGTTCCGCCAGCTCGACGGCGCCGCGCAACGGCAGCGGCGTCCCGACGCGAAGCACGATCGGATCGGCGCTCACGAGGACGGTGTCACCCTCGCCCTGCTCACGCAGCGTCGCCGCGAGTCGCTTGGCCTCGTGTGTCGTGGGCACGCGCTCGATGAGCACCGCGTACGAGGTGGCCCCGGACCTCTGGCGCGAGCGGACCGTGGCATATCCCGCCTCGGTCAGGCGGCGCTCGACGATTTCCGCATCGGCTGCCGACACGAACGGACCGAACGCGATCGCGAAGCGCGAGGGCCCGACGCTCGGAGCCAGCGCGCTCGAGCGCGCGACGGCGGCGAACGGTACGGTCGGCGGCGACAGCGGCGGCGGAGTCAGCTCCGTCGGACGACTCGGCGCCACGCTCATCGGCGCGCCTGTCGTCGACACACCGGTCGTTGGCGCGCTGGTCGCCGACGGCATCGCGGGCGAGCTCATCGGCGAGGGCGCCGCGGGCGGCGCCACCGGAACGAGCGGCGTGGTGGGCACCGTCCGCGCCGGCGTGACGGCGCTCGACGGTCCAGAGCGCGGCGTCGTCGGGGGCGGCGCGTTGGGACGCGCGGGAGGAACCGGTGCGCTGGTCGGACTCATCAGCCGCTGGCGGAGCAAATCGCGCGGGTTCAACGCTTCGAAGCCGCCGGAACGCCAGACGACGACGGCCGCGAGCGCGCCGACGGCGCCCAGCACGGCGACGATGGCCAGCAGCACGTTGCGCGAGCGGCCGTTGCCTCCCGCACTCGTCCTCTCCGCCGTCGGCAGTGTGGCGACCGAGAGCCCGGTGCCGTTGGCCTCCTGCGCCGCGCCGCTCGACCGCCCGCCGCCCAGCCAGCCGCGCGCTCGATCGAGCGCGCGCTGCACGACGCTGCCGCCATCTCGCGGCGGCTCACCCGGCGTCTCCTCGCCGTAGTAGTGCGTGTAGTAGTGGGTGTAGGTGTAGCCCGACACTTCGGTTTGCAGATCGTTGAGCACGACGCCCCAGACCTCGGCGCGCGCGCTTTCCAGATGCGTCTTGGCGCGCTTGAGCACGAGGCGCCCGACCTTGCCCGCCTGATACACGAGCAGCACGCCGTCGGCCTTGCCGGCGACGATCGCGGAGTCGGTGACCGGCAGGATCGGCGGCGTGTCGACGAGCACGATGTCGTACTCGGCGGCGACAGCGCTCAGGAAGTCGGTCATCGCCTGGGTCGAGAGCAGCTCGGACGGATTGGGTGGAATCGGTCCGGCCTCGATGATGTGAAGATTGTCGAGGCCGGGCGCCGCCATGACATCTTCCATCTCGAACCGGCCCATGAGGATGTCGGCGACGCCGCGCACGCAGTCACGCCACTGCGCGTTGCCCACCAGAATGTCCGACAGGCCCGGCTCGCGCTCGATGCCGAAGAAGCGGTGGATCGACGGCCGGCGCATGTTGGCGCCGACGAGCAGCGTCTTCTGCCCGTTCTGCGCCATCGTGAGCGCGAGGTTGACGATCGTCGTCGTCTTGCCTTCCTGCAGCGTGGGGCTCGTCACCACGAGCACCTTGCCACCGCGCTCGATCCGCTCGAACTGGATGTTCGTGCGCAGCGTGCGATAGGCCTCCGCCACCGGCGACTTCGGATCGAAGTGGGTGATGAGCAGCGCGTGACTCTGCAGCGCGTCGGGATCCATCGCGGCCAGCGCGGGTCGTCGCTCGATGAGCCGCTGCATCGTCTCGCGCGGATCGATGTGCGGCACGATGCCCAGCACGCGGACGCCGAGGTAGGACTCCACGTCCTCGATCGTTCCGATGGAGGTGTCGAGCGTCTCGCGCACGAAGGCCAGCACCACGCCCAGGAAGAATCCGAGGAGCCCGCCCACGAGCACCGTGTTGAGCATCTTCGTGCCCGCCGGCGTCGTCGGCTCCGCCGCGGGCCGAACGATCGACACCTCCTCGACGCCCTCGGACTCCTTGATCAGCGCTTCCTGGTGACGCGTCTTGAGCAGCGTCAGCAGATCGTCGTTCACCTTGGCGTCGCGCTGCAGC